>JAOPVX010000380.1 GCA_025965975.1 Mycobacterium sp.
GCCTTGATCGGCTGTTGCCTGCCGCCAGCGAGCAGGAAGCGCTGGCCGAACTGCGCGCCATGGCCGACTCCAACACCGTCGCGGTGTCGATGATCGGGCAGGGCTACTTCGACACGCTGACGCCACCAGTGTTGCGCCGCAACATACTTGAGAACCCCGCCTGGTACACCGCGTACACCCCGTACCAGCCGGAGATCAGCCAGGGGCGCCTCGAGGCGTTGTTGAACTTTCAGACCATGGTCGCCGATCTGACCGGGCTCGAGGTCGCCAACGCCTCCATGCTCGACGAGGGCACCGCCGCCGCCGAGGCGATGACGCTGCTGCACCGCGCGGTGCGCGGGCCGTCGAATCGGTTGGCTGTCGACGCCGACGTGTACCGCCAGACCGCGGCCGTGCTGGCCACCCGCGCCGAGCCGCTTGGCATCGAGATCGTTACCGCCGACCTTCGCGCCGGCCTGCCCGACGGCGACTTCTTCGGGGTGATCATGCAGCTGCCCGGCGCCAGCGGCGCGGCGGTCGACTGGACCGAGTTGGTGGCTGCTGCGCATGAACGCGGCGCACTGGTCGCCGTTGGTGCCGATCTGCTGGCGCTGACGCTGATCACCCCGCCCGGCGAGATCGGTGCCGACGTCGCGTTCGGCAGCACCCAACGTTTCGGTGTGCCAATGGGATTCGGTGGACCGCACGCGGGATACCTTGCGGTGCACGCCAAACATGCCCGCCAGCTGCCCGGCAGGCTGGTCGGCGTGTCCCAGGACGCCGACGGCGCGCCCGCGTATCGGCTGGCGCTGCAGACACGCGAACAGCACATCCGCCGCGACAAGGCGACCAGCAACATCTGCACCGCGCAGGTGCTGCTGGCGGTGATCGCGGCCATGTACGCCAGCTATCACGGCGCGGAAGGACTGGCCGGGATCGCGCGCAGGGTGCACCGGCGCGCCGAGACGATCGCCGCAGCATTGGGCGATGCGGTGGTACACGACAAGTTCTTCGACACCGTGCTCGCCCGGGTGCCCGGCCGCGCCGGCCAGGTGATGGCCGCAGCGAAGGAAAGAGGCATCAACCTCTGGCGTGTGGACGATGATCACGTGTCGGTGTCCTGTGACGAGGCCACCACCGACGGTCACGTCTCGGCGGTACTTGAGGCCTTCGGCGTGAGCGCCGCGAAGCCCATGAAATCGGACATCGCAACGCGGACATCAGAGTTCTTGACTCATCCGGCGTTCACGCGATATCGCACCGAAACCGAGATGATGCGATACCTGCGGTCGTTGGCTGACAAGGATATTGCGTTGGACCGCAGCATGATTCCACTCGGATCCTGCACCATGAAGCTCAACGCGGCCGCCGAGATGGAGCCGATCACCTGGCCGGAGTTCTCTCGCCAGCATCCGTTCGCGCCTGCGTCGGACACGCCGGGGCTGCGCAAGCTGATCGCGGACCTTGAGATCTGGCTGACCGCGATGACCGGGTATGACGCGGTGTCGCTGCAGCCGAACGCGGGTTCGCAGGGCGAATACTCCGGTCTGCTGGCGATCCAGGCGTATCACGCCGAGCGCGGCCAGCCCGGCCGCGACGTGTGCCTCATCCCGTCCAGCGCCCACGGCACCAACGCGGCGTCGGCGGCACTGGCCGGAATGCGGGTCGTGGTGGTGGCCTGCCGCGGCGGCGCTGAAGGGGCTGGTGACGTCGACCTCGACGACCTGCGCGCGAAGGTGGCCGAACACGCGGATCGGTTGTCGGCGTTGATGATCACCTATCCGTCGACGCACGGTGTCTACGAGCACGACATCGCCGAGATCTGCGCGGCGGTGCACGACGCCGGCGGTCAGGTGTACGTCGACGGCGCCAACCTCAACGCCCTGGTCGGGCTGGCCCGGCCCGGCCGGTTCGGGGGCGACGTCAGCCACCTCAATCTGCACAAGACGTTCTGCATTCCGCACGGTGGAGGCGGTCCCGGCGTGGGTCCTGTCGCGGTGCGCGAGCACCTGGCGCCTTATCTGCCCGGTCACCCGCTGGCCGATGAGCTGCCCGAGAAGTACACGGTGTCCTCCGCGCCGTACGGCTCGGCATCGATCCTGCCGATCACCTGGGCCTACATCCGGATGATGGGCGCAGGTGGGCTGCGCGCAGCGTCGCTGACCGCGATCGCGTCGGCCAACTACATCGCCCGGCGCCTCGACGAGTACTACCCGGTGCTCTACACCGGGGAGAACGGCATGGTGGCTCACGAGTGCATCCTGGATCTGCGCGGCATCACCAAGGCCACCGGGGTCACCGTCGACGATGTGGCAAAGCGGCTGGCGGACTACGGATTCCACGCGCCGACCATGAGCTTCCCTGTGGCGGGCACGCTGATGGTCGAGCCGACGGAAAGTGAGAGCCTGACCGAGGTCGACGCGTTCTGCGAGGCGATGATCGCGATCCGCGGCGAGATCGACCAGGTCGGCGCCGGCGCGTGGTCCGTCGATGACAACCCGCTGCGCGGCGCGCCGCATACCGCGGAATGCCTGCTGGTCGCCGACTGGGATCATCCCTACACCCGCGAGCAGGCGGCCTACCCGCTCGGCAAGGGATTCCGGCCCAAGGTGTGGCCGCCGGTGCGCCGCATTGACGGCGCCTACGGCGACCGCAACCTGATCTGCTCGTGCCCGCCGGTAGAGGCGTTCGCGTAGCGTCGATGCCGTGATGGGTCCGAGTGTGTCCGAGTGGCGCGAGGGCGGCAGGTGGTTGAGTACCCCGTCCGGCCGCGTCTTCACTCGCTCGGCGCCCGGCGACGGCCCCACAATCCTGCTGCTGCACGGCTACCCGTCGAGCTCGTATGACTATCGGATGGTGGTCCCGCACCTGGCCGGCCGGGCGTGGCTGACGCTGGACTTCCTCGGATTCGGCCTTTCGGACAAACCCCGGCCCCACCGCTATAGCCTGCTCGAGCAGGCCGACATCGTGGCCGCCGTGGTAGCCGAGTCGGCGCCGGGCCCGGTGGTGCTCGTCGCGCACGACATGGGAACGTCGGTCACCACCGAGCTGCTGGCCCGAGACCTTCAGGGCCGCTTGCCATTCGAGCTACAGCGGGTGGTGCTGAGCAACGGCAGCGTGATCCTGCGGCGCGCCAGCTTGCGGCCTGTTCAGAAGGTCCTGCGCGGTCCTCTCGGTCCGCTCGCCGCACGGCTTTCCAGCAAGGCGATGTTCCGCAGGGAGTTTGCGCGCTTGTTCAGCGCGAACCACCCGCTGTCGGCCGAGGAGGCCGACGCGCAGTGGGCGCTGATGTCGTACAACGGCGGGCACCGCATCGCGCACCTGCTGATCTCGTATCTGGGCGAGCGCGAGCGGTATGCGCAGCGCTGGCACGGCGCGGTGCGGGACTGGCCGAAACCGCTGAGCTTCCTGTGGGCGCTCGACGACCCGGTCGCAACCACGAACGTTCTCGACGGGTTGCGTGAATTGCGGCCCGCCGCAGACGTTGTTGAGTTACCGGGGGTCGGGCACTACCCGCAGGTTGAAGTGCCGGACGTGTTCACCCGCGCGGCGGGAAGCCTGCTGTCCATGGCGTCCTGACTTGTCGCCTAGCCCAGGAACGTGGTGATCGCGGCGGTGAGATCGGGCGAGGCCGAGCTGGCCAGGTTCTGGTAGCTGCCGCCACTGGCCTGTGCGACGGCCTCCCAGGTGGCGCGGTCGGAATCTGAGCCGAAATCGATGACGTTGACGGCGACAGGGCGCGCCGCGTCGAAGGCGCCTCGGATGTACTGCTGCAACCCGTTGCGGTCGAGCGACTGGTCGGTATGCGGGCCTGCGGTGATGACGAGGATCGAATTGTTTTGGCCCTGACGGAAGTTCGTCACCATATCGGGGTAGATCATCCGCAGGGTGGTGAACGACACTGCACCCCCGCTGGACGCGGTTTGCGCGTTCAGTGCGCTGGTCAACGCCGCCGAGCGCGGCTGCCCGTTGAGGGGGTCGGACAGCGGGCCGGTGCTCACCTCGGACCGGCCTTGGGCGCCGTCGAATGTCCACAGCCCGACCGCAGAGTTCGGCGGCAGCGCCTGCAGCCGCGCGTTGAGTGCCGCTACCACGTTCGCCAGCCGCGACTTGCCGCCCTCATTGGTGGGCATCGACTGGTCGAGCATGATGGTCACGGCGGGACTTCCCACCGGCGCGGTCAGTGCGTTGGCCAGTGTTGCCCGCATCGCGTTGTCGCCAACCGACAGCGGCGCCGATACCGGCGCGAAGCTCGTCACATCGCTCTTCGGCGGCTTGCCACCCTCGGTGCGGAAACCGGCCTTGGCCAGCTCCCCGAGCTGTTCGGGTTTGCGCATGAAACGGGCGAATTCACTGGCCGCGCTGACCTGTTCCTGGGACAGCCAGTTGCCGCTGAGCAGCACGGTCGGATAGTCGGCCATGGCCGTCGGGCCGGGCGGCAGCCACGAAGCGACCTTGTTCTTGGCGTCCGGCAGCGACGCGGCGCGGTGGAACAGCTGCTGCTCGGTGGTGACCACGGCGTGCACCGGAGCGGTGGCGGGATCGGTGGCGTTCAGCAGCGCGTCCATCGCGGTGGATGCCTTGTTGTCGGCGAGCTTGGGCTGGCCGCCCACCAGCGTGTTGACGGCGCCCGCTCCCGCGCTGGCCGGTGCACCCGCCGGGGCCGACGCCGCCGCGACCGCCTCGGCCGCCAGGTAGGACGCGTCGCTGTCGCCGCTGAGCGGCAACGACAGCCGCAGCGGCCCCCAGCCGGGAAGATTCAGACCGTCCAGCGCCGTCGGGTTGGTCTGCAGGGCCGGCAGGGATCCCCAATTCTGTTGGGCTAGCGCGTCTTTGAGCTGCGGCCGGATGGCAAGCAGGACAGGTGACGTGACAAGTGACCGGCTGTTGCTGACGGTCTGCGCGCCGGACGCCGCCTCGAGCCGGGCTTCTGACACCGAACTGGCCGGGATCCACAGCGCGGGACGCTCACCGAGTTCGGCCGGCCACTTGCCGATGAAGCCGTTGACCACCTGGTCGGGGTCGGCGGGTTTGACATTTACCTTGACGCACCGGTCAGCGACGGGTACCGCGCTCTTGTTATACGTGTTGGCCAGCGTCTGGACCTGATCGGCGATCGAGGGATCGGCGACGACGGCGACGGCGAGTTCGCCGGCCACGCAGCGGGCGGCGGCCGCGTCGGTGCGGTTCGACAGCGCGTCGCCGAAGAAGCGCCACAGGATGAACCCGCCGACCACCACCACGACAGCGACCAGTGCGGCGATCACGCCGATGCTGACGCCGCGCCTGCCTGCTGCCACCGCGCGGTGGCTGCCGGTCCATTCGCCGCCTTCCCATTCGCCGCCGTGCTGCCGTCCCGACGGCCGCGGCGGGGGAGCGCCGCCACCGCCGCGCCCAGGTTGCGACTGCGCGTAGTCCGGCGCGGGCTCGGGGTAGTCGGTGCCGGCGTGGGGCAGCTCGTCGTAATCGGTGTCGCCGTATTCGGGTTGGTCGTATTGGGGTTGGTCGTGGCCGGGTTGGTCGTAGCCGGGCTCGTCGTAATCGCCCTCGGGATAGGCGGTCGCGGGGTAGGCGGGTTCACGGTAGCCCGGTCGGTCGTACTCGGTTTCGCGATACCCGGGGTCGGGATAGTCGTGCTCGGCGTAACCGGGACGGTAGTCGGGTTCGTGGGGTGCAGGTCGAGCGAAGCGCTGGGTCGGCGGTTCCTCGGGCAAGTCCTCGCGGGCCGAGTCCTCGGGATCGGGAATGCTATGCCTGCCCACGTAAGCCCTTGCGCTCGTATCGTCGGCCTGCCATCGTCGGATCAGGCACCGTTGCCGGCGGTGTCTTTGAACTCGCGGCGGCGCCGGTGCAGGATCGGCTCGGTGTAGCCGTTGGGCTGTGCGCCGCCCGACAGGATCAGCTCCTGCGCGGCCTGGAACGCGATGCTGCCGTCGGGATCCGGCGCCATCGGCCGGAATTCCGGATCCGACTCGTTCTGCTTGTCGACCACCGCGGCCATCCGGCGCAGGCTGGCCTTCACGTCGTCTTCTGTGATGACCCCGTGGCGCAACCAGTTCGCCAGCAGCTGGCTGGAGATCCGCAGGGTGGCACGGTCTTCCATCAGCGCGATGTTGTGGATGTCGGGCACCTTCGAGCAGCCGACACCGGCGTCGATCCAGCGCACCACGTAGCCAAGGATCGACTGGCAGTTGTTGTCGACCTCCTCGCGGATCTCCTCTGGCGCCCACGCCAGCTCCTTGGCCAGCGGGATGGTCAGCAGCTGATCAATGTTGGTGCGCCGCTTGCCTTCCAGCTCCTTGTGCACTCCGTACACGTCGACCTCGTGGTAGTGCATGGCGTGCAGAGTGGCCGCCGTCGGCGACGGCACCCACGCGGTGGTGGCGCCTGCCTTCGGCTGACCGATCTTCTGCTCGACCATGTCGGCCATCAGATCGGTCATCGCCCACATGCCCTTGCCGATCTGCGCGCGGCCGGAGAACCCGGTGGCCAGGCCGACGTCGACGTTCTGGTCCTCATAGGCGGCAATCCACTGGGTGCCCTTCATCGCACCCTTGCGGATCATCGGCCCCGCTTCCATCGAGGTGTGGATCTCGTCGCCTGTGCGGTCAAGGAAGCCGGTGTTGATGAAGACCACACGGTCGGCGGCCGCCTTGATGCAGGCCTTGAGGTTGAGGGTGGTGCGCCGCTCCTCGTCCATGATCCCGACCTTGAGCGTGTTCTGCGGCACCCCGAGCACGTCCTCGACGCGGCTGAACAGCTCGCACGTGAACGCCACCTCTTCTGGGCCGTGCATCTTCGGCTTGACGATGTAGACCGAGCCGGTGCGGCTGTTGACCAGCGGGCCGTTGCCGTCGGATGCGTTAAGGCCGTGCATCGCGATCAGGCCGGTGAACAGCGCGTCCTGGATGCCTTCTTGCACCTCGTTGCCATCCGCGTCGACGATCGCGTCGTTGGTCATCAGGTGTCCGACGTTGCGCACGAATAGCAGGCTGCGCCCTGGCAGCGTGAACTGCTCGCCGCCTTCCGGAGCCGCAGAGTCGGCGACATCAGGCCGGGGTGCGGCGTAGGTGCGGTCCTCGTTGAGGACGCGGGTGAACGTCTTGTCACCCTTGGTGACCTCTTCGCTGAGGTCGCCGCGGTTCAGGCCAAGCCAGTTGCGGTAGCCGACCACCTTGTCGTCGGCGTCGACGGCGGTGACCGAGTCCTCGAAGTCCATGATCGTGGTGATCGCGGACTCCAGCACGACGTCTGAGATGCCTGCCGGGTCGGCGGAGCCGACGGGGGAGTCGGGATCGATGAGGATCTCGATGTGCAGGCCGTGGTTGCGCAGCAGCACCGACCAGTCGGGCGAGCCGAGCTTGCCGGTGTAGCCGACGAACTGCTCAGGCATCGCCAGCCCCGTCGACAGACCGTCGCCAAGCGCGACCAGCAACTGACCATCGTCGAGGCTGAGTCCTGTCGCCTCGTTCCACCCGCCCGCCGCCAGCGGGGTGGCCTCATCGAGGAACCGACGCGCGTAGGCGATGACCTTGTCGCCGCGCACCTTGTTGTAGCTGGTGCCCTTCTCGGCGCCGTCGTCCTCACCGATCACGTCGGTGCCGTACAGCGCGTCGTACAGCGAACCCCAACGGGCGTTGGCCGCGTTGAGCGCGAATCGCGCGTTGAGGATCGGCACCACCAGCTGCGGGCCCGCGGTCGTGGTGATCTCGTCGTCGACGCCCGCGGTGGTGATGGTGAAGTCGGCCGGCTCGGGCTGCAGATAACCGATCTCGGTGAGGAACTGCTTGTAGCCGTCCGGGTCGATCGGCTCGATGACGTGCTGGCGGTGGTACTTGTCGATCTGCGCCTGCAGGTCGTCGCGGCGGGCCAGAAGGTCCTGGTTCTGCGGGCTGAGGTCGGTGACCACCTTGTCGACGCCCGCCCAGAAGCTGTCAGGGTCGATGTCGGTGCCAGGAAGCGCCTCGTTGTTGATGAAGTCGTACAACACCTGGGCGACGCGCAAGTTCCCCACCGTCACGCGATCGGTCATGTTTCCTCCCTTGCCTGCAAGGCGCTTTCCAGCGCAGTGCCGTCGATCCAGCTTACCCAGCGGTAACTGGGACTATTCGCCAGCGCACGGTGTTGTGCGCGGCTCGCCCGCGGTGCCGAGCAGCAGGTCACACCGGTCGGCCAGGATGGCCCGCAACGGCGCGGCCCGCTCAGCAACGCTCTGCTGGGCTCGGACGTATTCGGCGCGACCGGCCGGCCTCTCGACGGCGATCGGCTCGAATCCGTAGTCGCGGAGATCATAGGGGCTGGCTCGCATGTCCAGTTCACGGGCATCGGCCGCCAGCTCCAAGCAGTCCATCACCAGCTCCGAGTCCACCAGCGGACCGAGCTTGAATGCCCACTTGTAGCAATCCATCGCGGCGTGGACGCAGCCCGGTTGTTCGGCCGCGACCTGGCTGTCCCTGGTGAGTTCCTCGGCGTTGCGCCGCGCGGCAGGCTCGGTGAAGAAGCGGTACGCGTCAAAGTGGCTGCAGCGCAACGGCATCGACTCGACAACCGCGTCGGTACCGGCAACGCCGAGTCGCAGCGGCACCTGGCCGTGGCGCACCGAAGGGGCCCGGTACACCATCGCCCATTCATGCAGGCCGAAGCAGTTGAGCCGCGCCTGACGCGAGGCCGTGGCACGCAGCAGCCTTGCGATGAACCGGACCGTGTCGGCACGCGCCAACAGGTGGTCCAGCGGCACCGTCGCGCCGCCGCGGGTGGCACCGTAACCGGCACGGCCGAGGTAGCGCTTCGCCGACTCGCCGCCAAGCACGACGCCGAACCCGGGGTGCCATACCCGCAGCTGGCGCGGCCGCAGGCGGTAGTAGGTGAACAGGAAGTCCCATACCGGGTGCGCCTCGCCGGCCTTCGCCCGCAGGCGGTGTGGCTCGCAGAAGTCGTCCACCCGTTTGTGGTGCATCCGTTCGCGGGTGGTCCAGTCGGGCTCTTCGAGCACCAACTCAGCCACGGTGCGTCCCGTCACGAACGGCGCCGACAAGGTCTTCGACCAGGTCTTCCAGCGCCACAATCGCCGATACATCCCCGCTGGGGCCGGTGACCAGCGCCAGGTGGCTGTTGTCGCGCCGCAGCCGCGACAACGCATCGGGCAGCGGCAACGACGCGGGCACCTGCGGAAGGGGACGCACCATAGTCAGGTCCACGACGGCGTCCGCGTCGTCGACGAGGGGCAGCACATCCTTTATGTGCACATAGCCGATGAACCTGCCTGCGGCGTCAACGACCGGGAAACGGGAATAGCCGGTCTCGGCAAGAGCGCGCCGGATCGCCGCCACCGTCGGGCCGGAACCGTTGGCGCCCACCGGCACCGCGTGCACCTCACTGAGTGGGACCGCAACCTCACCCACCACCCGGTTGCGGATCCGCAGGGCCCGCGACAGCCGGTTGTGCTCCTCGGGGTCCAGCAGACCCTCCGAAAGCGATTCGGCGATCATCTCCGACAGCTCGATGGTCGACACCGTGTTCTCCAGTTCGGTTTTGGCCTCAACGCCGAACGCGCGCAGAATCACGTGCGCACACCAGTCATAGAACGCGATGACGGGCCGCGCGGCGCGTACCCACACCAGATATGGCGGCACCAGCAGCATGGCCGATGCCTCAGGGCCTGCGATCGCGATGTTCTTCGGCACCATCTCGCCAAGCAGCACATGCAGCACCACGACGATCGTGATCGCAATTACGAACGACACCGTGTGCAGAACCGTGTCGGGGATGCCGATCAAGTGGAAGGGTTTCTCCAACAGGTGCGCTACCGCCGGTTCGCCCACCCGACCCAACAGGATCGAACAAATCGTGATCCCGAGCTGCGCTCCTGCCAGCATCACCGGCAAGTTCTCGCCCGCCCGGATGACCGTCACCGCACTGTGTTTGCCCTGCTCGGCAAGGGCTTCCAGCCGGTCGCGGCGTGCAGAGATCAACGCGAATTCCGCGCCGACGAAAAACGCGTTGGCGGCCAGGAGCAGCACGGTGAGGACCACGCTGAAAAAGTCACCCATCAACATCCTCGCCTCTTCGCGCACGCGCTCATCGGATGTCCTCGCCTCTTCACGCAGGCGCTCATCGGATGTCCTCGCCTCTTCGCGCAGGCGCTCATCGGATGTCCTCGCCTCTTCGCGCAGGCGCTCATCGGATGTCGCCTTCTTCGTCGCCGCGTCGGCCCAGCTTCGTCAGTTCCAGCTGATCGATCCGGCGACCGTCCATCCGCAACACCGTGGCCAGCCAGCGCACCGGGTCCTCGGGCGGTGCGTCCGGATCGAACGCCGTCAGCTCGACCGACTCGCCTTCTTCGGGAATGTGGCCGAGCTCCTGCAGCACCAGACCACCGATGGTCTCGTATTCGCCTTCGGGAGCCCGGAATCCGGCTCCTTCGGCCACCTCGTCGATGCGCAACAGACCCGAAACGTGCCAGCCCTGACCCGCTTGCACGACGTCGGCCGTTGGCTCGTCATGTTCGTCGCGGATGTCACCGACGATCTCCTCGATGACGTCCTCGACCGTCACCATGCCCGCAGTGCCGCCGTATTCGTCCACAACCAGCGCGGTCTGTAAGCCGTCGGCCCGCAGCTGTGCCATCACATCGTCGCCGTCCAAGGTCGACGGCACCTTGGCGACCGGCCGCGCAAGGCTGACCAGCGGGGTTTTCTCGTGTTGCTCCGGTGGCACTTCGAAGACCTGCTTGACGTGGACGATTCCGATCGTCTCGTCGAGGTCACCCGCCACGATCGGGAATCGCGAGTACCCGGTCTGGATCGCCGCGGCCACCAGATCGGCGACCGTATCGTCGACCTCAAGGGTGACGATTTCCGTTCGGGGTGTCATCAGCTCCTCGGCCGTCCGCGAGCCGAACTGCAGCGAACGGTCCACCAGTGTCGCGGTGACGGGGTCAAGCGACCCCCGCCGAGCCGAGTTGCGGACCAGTGAGCCGAGCTCCTGCGGTGAACGGGCCGAGCGCAATTCCTCGGCCGGCTCGATTCCCAGTCTGCGCAGAATCCAGTTGGCGGTGCCGTTGGTCGAGTGAATCAACGGGGTGAACAGCGTCGAGAACAGCAGCTGCGGAGCTGCCACCGCACGCGCGACCTGCAGCGGCTTGGCCACCGCGAGATATTGGGCGACGAGCTCGCCGAACACCATCGACACCGACGTGGCGATCAACAGCGCCAGTGCCAACGCAAGGCCGCTTGCGACACCGCTGCTTAACGACATCGCCGCGAAGGCCGGCTCAAGCAGGTGCGCCACCAGTGGCTGGGCGAGGTAGCCGGTGATCAGCGTGGTGACCGAGATACCCACCTGGGCGCCGGAGAGCTGGAACGACAGCGTTCGATGCGCCCGTTGCACGAGCTTGTCGCGCCGCCCGCCGGTGCGCGCATTCGCGTCGACTGTGCTGCGCTCCAGCGCGGTCAAGGAGAACTCGGCGGCGACGAACACCGCGGTACCGGCAGTGAGAACAGCGAAGGCCAGCACCGCGAGCACGGTGTACCCACCGCTCATCGCTTCATCACCGCGGATGCGCCGGGCCGTATGCCCGGCCGACTAGGGGAGGGTTCCGCGTCGGGCGGCTCGTGGGATGGCCGCTCCGCCGCGAAGCCCGGCTCTGAACCGGGAGCCTCCGCGGGTGCCTGCGGCACGTGATCCCTTTCGCTTGGCCGGCAATGAAAGCCCTATGTTAGCCGCCCTGGTCGCTCGGCGGCCTCACCATCCGGTGGGCAGCGGGTGGCCTTCGGCGAACCCGGCAGCGGATTGCACACCGAGCACCACCTTGTCGTGGAGTTCGGCGATGGTCGCTGCGCCGACGTAGGTGCACGTGCTTCGCACGCCGGAGGTGATGTGGTCGAGCAGGTCCTCGACCCCGCCGCGCGAGGGGTCAAGCCCCATCCGCGACGTCGAGATGCCCTCCTCGAACAACGCCTTGCGGGCCCGGTCGAACGGGCTATCGGTGGTGGTGCGGGCGGCAACCGCGCGCTTGGACGCCATGCCGTAGCTCTCCTTGAACGGCTGGTCCTCGCGGTCGCGCATCAGATCGCCCGGCGACTCGTAGGTACCGGCGAACCAGGAGCCGATCATCACGTTGGCCGCCCCGGCGGCCAACGCGAGAGCCACATCGCGGGGATGGCGCACACCGCCGTCCGCCCACACCTGGCCGCCGAGTTGCCTTGCCGCCGCGCCACATTCGACCACCGCGGAGAACTGCGGCCTGCCGACGCCGGTCATCATCCTTGTGGTGCACATCGCGCCGGGCCCGACACCGACCTTGACGATCGACGCACCCGCGGTGATCAGGTCGCGGGTGGCCTGCGCCGACACGACGTTGCCCGCGGCCAGCGGCAGCCCGAGATCGAGCGAGGACACCGACTTGATCGCGTCGAGCATCTTGAGTTGATGGCCGTGCGCGGTGTCGATCACCAGCAGGTCGACGCCGGCCTCGGCAAGCGAGCGGGCCTTGGCGCCGACGTCGCCGTTGATGCCGACCGCCGCGGCGATGCGCAGCCGGCCCTTGTCGTCGACGGCGGGTGTGTAGATGCCTGCCCGGATCGCCCCGGTGCGGGTCAGCACGCCGGCCAGGGTGCCGTCCGGATCGGTCATCACCGCCACGTCCACCGGCGCGTGTTCGAGCAGATCGAACACCTTGCGCGGGTCGGTGCCCGCGGGGGCGGTGACGAAATCGGACACCGCGATGTCGCGGACCCGGGTGAACCGGTCGACGCCGACGCAGTTGGCCTCGGTGACCAGCCCAATGGGACGGCCCTCGAAAACCACGACGGCGGCCCCGTGTGCGCGCTTGTGGATCAGGGCCGTCGCGTCCGACACCGAATCGTCCGGTGACAGCACGACAGGGGTGTCAACGACCAGGTCGCGGCTCTTGACGAAGTCGACCGTCTGCTTGACCGCATCGATAGGAAGGTCCTGCGGCACAACGACAATGCCGCCGCGGCGGGCCACCGTTTCGGCCATCCGGCGACCGGCCACCGCCGTCATGTTCGCCACCACCACCGGGATGGTGGTGCCCGACCCGTCGTGCGTCGAGAGGTCGACGTCGAATCGTGACTGCACATCCGAGCGTCCCGGAACGATGAAGACGTCGTTGTAGGTCAGGTCGTAGGGCGGCGTTTGCCCTTCCAAGAACCGCATAACACCAGCCTAAGCCGGGACCTCGCGGCGGTCCCCGCTCCACAGGGTGTGGAACTTCTTGCTCGGGTCGGCGTCGATGCGCCCGTAGGTGTGGGCACCGAAGAAGTCCCGCAGACCCTGAGTGAGCGCCGCGGGCAGCCGCTCGGTGCGAAGCGCGTCGTAGTAGGACAGCGCCGAGGAGAAGCCTGGAACCGGAATGCCCAGCTGCGTGGCGGTGGCCACCACGCGCCGCCAGCCGTCGATCGCCGACTCGATCGCGGTGCGGAAGTACGGCGCGACGATCAGCGTCGGCAATTTCGGGTCCTCGTCGAACGCTTCCTTGATCCGGTTGAGGAACTTCGCCCGGATGATGCAGCCGCCGCGCCAGATCGTGGCCAGGTCGCCGGGAGTTATGCCCCAGTCGTATTCGGCGCTGCCCGCCTGGATCTGGTTGAAGCCCTGCGCGTAGGCGACGATCTTCGACGCGTACAGTGCCTGCCGTACGTCTTCGATGAACTTGTCGGTGTCGCTTGGCTTTTCGCCGAGATCACCGGAAGCCAGGCCCGTCGTCGCATGCCGCTGCGCGACCGAACCCGACAGCGCGCGGGCGAAGACGGCCTCGGCGATACCGGTGACCGGCACGCCGAGGTCGAGGGCCGACTTCACGGTCCAGCGGCCGGTGCCCTTCTGCTCGGCCTCGTCGAGGATCACGTCGACGAGCGGCTTGCCGGTCTTGACGTCGACCTGGCGCAGCACCTCGGCGGTGATCTCAACCAGATAGCTGTCCAGGTCGCCCTTGTTCCATTCGGTGAACACGTCGGCGATCTGCGGTGCGGACAACCCGAGCCCGTCGCGCAACAATTGGTAGGCCTCACCGATCAGCTGCATGTCGGAGTACTCGATGCCGTTGTGCACCATCTTGACGAAGTGGCCCGATCCGTCGGGGCCGATGTGCGTGCAGCACGGCACACCGTCGACATGAGCGGAGATCTCCTCAAGCAGCGGGCCGAGCGACTTGTAGGACTCGGCCGGACCGCCTGGCATGATCGACGGCCCGTTGAGCGCGCCCTCCTCGCCGCCGGAGATGCCCGCGCCGACGAAGTGCAGGCCACGCTCGCGCATCGCCTTCTCGCGGCGGATGGTGTCGGTGTAGAGCGCGTTCCCGCCGTCGATGATGATGTCGCCTTCTTCCATCGAGTCGGCGAGTTCGTTGATGACGGCGTCGGTCGGATCGCCTGCCTTGACCATGATCAGCACCCGGCGCGGTTTCTCAAGGGCGGCAAGGAATTCCGGTATGGTCTCGCTGCGCACAAACTTGCCTTCCGAGCCGTGTTCGGCCAGCAGCGCATCGGTGCGGGCAATCGAGCGGTTGTGCAGCGCGACGGTGTAGCCGTGGTGCGCGAAATTGCGGGCGATGTTGGAGCCCATCACGGCCAGGCCGGTGACCCCGATCTGAGCGGTGCCGATCGTGTCAGAGTTTGCAGACGAGCTCATTCGGGCAGCCTTTCGTTTTTTTGTTGTGGCACAGCGATTTTGACAGCGGAGGTGCTTACGCGATGAACAGTCGGTGTAGTTCGGTCAGCCACGGCACCGCCAGCGCGACGGTCGGCAGCACCAGCACGGCGGCCGCAGCGAGGTAGGCGCCCGCGGCCAGCGCCAGGCTGTTCGGCCGCCCGCAGAGCCTGCGCAACCGCAGCACCGTGGTTGGACCACCTGCGGCAAGGGCACCCGACGGGGTGCGTCCTGATGCGCATGCGACAAGGGCGCGGGCCAGGGGAGTGGGGCCCGCGGCGCGCACGGCGGCGTCGTCGGCGAGCATTTCGATGAGCAGGCGGACCGCGTTGAGCGCGTTGGCGCTGCGCACGAATCGGGGGAAGGCGGCGTGCACCGCGGTGAACATCTCGAGAACCAGGTCGTGGCGGGCCCGCAAGTGCGCTCGTTCGTGGGTGAGGATCGCGGCGATCTCGCTGTCGGACAAGGTGTTCAGCGTTCCCTCGCTGACCACTACGCGGCTGCGCACCCCGGGCAGGCAGTAGGCCAGCGGCTGTCTGACGTCGAGGATGCGCAGGCCACTGGCCTGTGTACAGACCTGAGGCGGTACCGACTCGTGGGACATGTCGAGCAGGTCGACCATCATCCGGTGGTGGGCCCTGCGGCGCCGGGTGGCGATGGCGACTTGCAGCACGGCCGTCGCCAACCGGGCACCGATGACCAGGGTGAGGGCGAAGACGAGGACGTAGGCCACCCACAACGGCCAGCCAAGCGCGTTGATTTCACTGGTGATGGTGGCGGTGGGGCGGCCGTCCGGTCCTGGCACGAACAGCCTGCTGGCGATCCCGATGCCGGCCGAGAACGCCGACAATACGGCGGCCAGCGCGATGGACTGCCACAGCACGATCGCGGCCCGAGGTGCGCGCATCGGCCACGACGCTCGCGCCAGCATTGTCGGGACTGGTCCCGACAGGAGCAGCGCAACGATGGTGAAGGCCAGCGCGGACACGCTGTAAGTGTCTCTCAGCCGGTGCCCGGATCGCCAGCGGGCGGGGATTCTCGGTGCTTACTCTCCAACTCGGCGAGCGCGCGACGCAGTGCCGCGGCTTCGTCGGCGCCGACGCGTTCGACGAAGTGCACGAGCGCGGCTTCCCGGCTGCCGGAGTCCGCGGCCTGGTCGAGCGCGTCGACCATCAGCCCGGCGACCAGCACATCGCGACCGTGCATGGGCGCGTAACGGTGCGCCCGATCGTCGCGGTGCTGCACGACGAGGTTCTTCTTCGCCAGTCGCTGCAGCACGGTCATGATCGTGGTGTAGGCCAGATCTCGGTGGGCCGACAGTTCCTCGTGGACCTGGCGCACGGTTTGGGGCTCGGCGGAGGACCAGAGGTGGTCCATCACAGCGCGTTCGAGTTCCCCCAGACGCGTCATCTTGGCCATGTTCCGTCCATCTCCTAGGGGCAGTAAGTCCAGGGTACTACGGCGTTACTACGGTGCGTCGTATCCGACGCACCCGAACAACTTCTGCGGCAGGGCGGAATGTTCCGACAATGGTCATCACCCCTTGGCGCGACCGTGTGAGTCCAGTCACACGGGGTAGCCCCCCGCACGCTGCTGACTATAGTGAGGCTAACCTAACTCTACGTCGGGAGGTGCCGTGACGGTTGTGATCGAAGATCCGCTCATCGCGGGCATGGCGATCAGGCGAACCCTGCCGCTGCACGAGTCCAGCCGGCGGCTGCGCGAGCTCTATCCCGAGTGTCCGCGCGTCTACGGCGTCGCCGTGATGGGCGACCTGTCGCGGCGGCGGTGGCGGCCGCTGGCCGAGGCGGTGACGACCGATCGCCTGCAGGCGATGTTCGACGTCGCCGCCGAGCAGACGGACAGCCGCGCCGCGGTGGCTCAGCAGCTGGCCGCCACGCTGGCCCACGTCGTCGTCGGGTGCGTCGTCCCGCTCCTGATGCTCGAAGGTCGCGCCTGGGACACCGGCCAGGAGAACCTGTGGGTGCACGTGGACTCGGAGGGCGCAATCGACTGGGTCGGCGTCATCGATCCGCTGCTGCGGGCGCTGCCCGGCGACCCTGCGCTTCAGGACGGGGTCACCGCGGCCGGCATCGTCGCCCTACCCAGCGAGGCGGCGTTGACCACCTGGGTCGCCCACCGCAGCCACCGCGCACTGGAGCCGCTGTTCGTGAGGCTGGCCGACATCTGTGCCGGTGCCATGTCCGTCGCGTCGATGTGGCACCTCCTTGGCGCCGCGGTGGTGAGCGCCGCGACGCAGGTGCCGCTGCTGGCCGGTTCGAGCGAGCTGACCAGCATGCGGCGCGCGCAGGCCGTCCTCGACGCGCTGGTCGGATTCGGACTGCCGGTCCGCGGCACCGCGAGGATGACAGCACGGAAGGCCTTGCTCAATTAGGTCAGGCTTGCCTATCGAGTCTCATGGCTTGTCGATCGCCCCGCCGGCCTCGGCCCAGTCGTTGAACCCACCGAGGTTGTAGACCTCGCCGTAGCCCATTTCCTTGAGCGCCTGTCCTGACAGCGCGGCGCGACCGCCGCCCGCGCAGTACACGATGACGGCCTTATCCTTCGTAAAATCCGGGTCCTTCGCGAAATTCTGGTCGTAGTACGGGGATTCGGGGTCGGCCCGAAATTCGAGCATGCCGCGCGGAATGTGGACGGCACCTGCGACCTTGCCGCTCTTCTCCACTTCCGGCCCGTCTCGTACGTCGACGACGAGGGCGTTGCCCCCCTCGATCAACTCCTTGGCCTGCGCAGGGGTGATGCGCGGGACGACGACATTGGCGGCTTCCACTAGGTCTTTAACACTCTTGGCCATGTCCGACGATAACGCCGGGGTCCCGGTAGCGGACCCGTCTGCGACGTGTAGACACAACTGCGTGACGACAGATCTGCCAGCGGACTTCGGTGCGGGGTTCGATACCGAACTCGGGGTGACCTACCTCGAGCTCACCCCGGACGGCGGACGGGCCCGCCTTGATATCCACGACAAGCTGTTGCAGCCATGGGGGATCGTGCACGGCGGCGTGTACTGCTCGATCATCGAGAGCCTCGCCAGCGTGTCGGCCCAGGTCTGGTTGAGCGAGAACGGCGCAGGACACGTCGTCGGCGTCAACAACAACACCGATTTCCTGCGCGCCATTTCGGCTGGCACGGTGACCGCTGAGTCGACTCCGATCCACCGCGGCCGGCGCCAGCAGCTGTGGCTGGTCACCATCACCGACGACACGGATCGCGTCGTCGCGCGCGGCCAGGTGCGGCTGCAGAACCTGCCGCCCGAGTAGTCGCGCGTTGGGTGTGCGCTGCTGACTGCGGCGCGCCGTGGCAATATCGCGCACTATGCGCTTGACCCCGCATGAACAGGACCGGCTGCTGATCTCGTATGCAGCCGAACTGGCGCGCCGCAGGCAGGCCCGCGGTCTGAAACTCAATCACCCCGAGGCCGTCGCGGTGATCACCGACCACCTCCTCGAGGGTGCCCGCGACGGGTGCACCGTGGCCGAGTTGATGGTCAGCGGCCGCGAGGTGCTGTCCCGCGACGATGTCATGGAGGGAGTGTCCGAGATGCTCAACGACGTCCAGGTGGAGGCGACGTTCCCGGACGGCACCAAGCTCGTCACCGTCCACCATCCCATCCCATGAGGCGCGGCCGATGATTCCCGGCGAGATCGCCTACGGCGACGGGGATGTCGTCATCAACGAGGGGGCCCAACGGCTCGAGCTGAGCGTCGTCAACAACGGCGACCGGCCGGTCCAGGTCGGCAGCCATGTGCACCTCCCGCAGGCCAATGCGGCGCTGGACTTCGACCGGGCCGCCGCCCACGGGCACCGGCTGGACATCCCGGCTGGCACCGCGGTGCGTTTCGAACCCGGTGTCGCTCAGCAGGTTTCCTTGGTCCCGCTGGGTGGGTCACGCGAGGTACACGGTCTGAGTTTGAATCCGCCTGGGCGATTGGACGCCTCATGACCGAGCTGTCACGGGCCAGGTACGCCGCGCTGTTCGGCCCGACGACGGGCGACCGGATACGCCTGGCCGACACCGATCTGTTCGTGGAGATCACCGAGGACCGCAGTGGCGGTCCCGGGCTGGCCGGGGACGAAGCGGTGTTCGGCGGAGGGAAGGTGCTGCGCGAATCGATGGGCCAGTCGCGCGCAACCCGCGCAGAAGGTGCTCCCGACACGGTCATCACCGGCGCGGTGATCATCGACCACTGGGGAATCATCAAGGCCGACATCGGTATTCGCGACGGGCGTATCGCGGCCATCGGCAAGGCCGGCAACCCCGACATCATGGACGGCGTACACCCTGACCTGGTGGTTGGTCCGTCTACGGAGGTGATCGCGGGCAACGGCCGCATCGTCACCGCGGGCGCCATCGACTGCCACGTCCACCTGATCTGTCCGCAGATCATGGAGGAAGCCCTCGGCGGCGGCATCACCACGATCGTCGCCGGCGGCACCGGCCCGGCCGAGGGAAGCAAGGCGACCACCGTGACGCCCGGTTCCTGGCATCTGGCCCGGATGCTGGAGTCGCTTGACAGCTGGCCGCTCAACGTGGCCCTGCTTGGCAAGGGCAACACCGTGCGCGCCGAGGCGATGCGCGAGCAATTGCGTGCCGGCGCTGCGGGATTCAAGCTACACGAGGACTGGGGGTCAACGCCTGCCGCGATCGACGCATGCCTGACGGTCGCCGACGAGGCGGGTGTTCAGGTCAACCTGCACTCCGACACCCTCAACGAGGCGGGCTTCGTCGAGGACACCCTCGCGGCGATCAATGGCCGTGCGATCCACGCCTACCACACCGAGGGCGCGGGCGGTGGGCACGCACCCGACATCATCACCGTGGTCAGCCACGCCAACGTGCTGCCCAGTTCGACGAACCCGACCCGTCCGCACACCGTCAACACCCTGGACGAGCATCTCGACATGCTGATGGTGTGCCATCACCTGAACCCAAGCGTCCCAGAGGATCTGGCGTTCGCCGAGAGCCGCATCCGGCCGTCGACCATCGCCGCCGAAGACCTGCTGCACGACATCGGCGCGATCTCGATGATCGGTAGCGACGCGCAGGCGATGGGCCGCATCGGCGAAGTCGTGATCCGGACCTGGCAGACCGCGCACGTCATGAAACGCCGCCGCGGCGCGCTGGAAGGCGATGCGCCGGGAAAGAATGGAGCCGACAACAACCGCGCCCGCCGCTACATCGCGAAGTACACGATCTGCCCGGCCATCGCGCACGGCCTTGACCACGAAATCGGCTCGGTCGAGGTCGGCAAGCTCGCCGACCTTGTGCTGTGGGAGCCTGCGTTCTTCGGGGTGCGCCCCCACGTGGTCCTCAAGGGCGGCATGATCGCCTTGGCCGCAATGGGTGACGCAAACGCGTCGATCCCCACGCCGCAACCGGTGCTGCCGCGGCCGATGTTTGGCGCCGCGCCTGCAGCGGCAGCGGCCACGTCGGTGCATTTTGTGTCCCCGCAGGCGATCGAGGACGGGCTGGCGAACCGGTTGGCGGTGAACCGCCGGCTGGTCGCGGTCAAGGATGTCCGCGAGGTGGGCAAGGCCGACATGCCGCTCAACGACGCGTTGCCGCGCATCGAGGTCGATCCCGACACGTTCACGGTGCGCATCGACGGCGACGTGTGGCAGGAGCAGCCCGCCACGGAATTGCCCATGGCGCAACGTTATTTCCTCTTCTAGGAGGTTTCTTGTTCTGATGACTACCCTGGCGACCCTGCTGACACTGGCGGACTCACGATTGCCGACCGGGGGGCATGTGCACTCGGGTGGCGTCGAGGAGGCCGTCACCAGCGGTCTGGTCGTCGACCTCGCAACGCTGCGGGCCTACCTGCGACGCCGGATCCGCACGCACGGCCTTGTGACGGCGTCGGTGGCCGCCGCCGTGCACGCGGGCGTGCTGTCCATCCCCGATGCCGACCGCGAAACCGATGCCCGCACGCCGGCTCCCGCCGCGCGGCAGGCATCGCGGGCCCAGGGCCGAGGCCTCGCGCGGCTCGCGCGCCGCGTTTGGCCCGGCGGCGATTGGGAGGCGCTAGGAACCACGCCGCATCTGGCGGTCGCGGCCGGCGCAGTCGGTGCGGCCAGCGGGCTGAACCCCGACCACACGGCACTGTCGGTCGTTTACACGACGATGACCGGTTCGGCGACGGCCGCGCAGCGACTGCTGGCGCTCGATCCCGGTGACGTCGCGGCGTTGACCTTCGAGCTGGCAGCGCTGTGCGACAAGACCGCCGCCGAGGCCGGCAAGGAGCTGGCCGACCTGTCCGATCCACTGCTCGACGTGCTGGCCCAGCGGCACAGCCAACGCGAGCGACCGTTGTTCGTCTCCTGAAAGGCGGGAATTCTTCAATGCCACCACAGCCACCACATTTCCTCGATGGCGAACCGCACACGCACACCGATCGGCCCAAGCGCCATCGGGAACCGGGGGAGCCGCTGCGCATCGGCGTCGGCGGACCCGTCGGCTCCGGCAAGACCGCACTCGTTGCGGCGCTGTGCAGGCAACTGCGTGACGAACTGTCGCTTGCGGTGCTGACCAACGACATCTACACCACCGAGGACGCCGACTTCCTTCGCCGCAACGCCGTGCTGCCAGACGAGCGGATCGCGGCGGTGCAGACGGGCGGCTGCCCGCACACCGCGATCCGCGACGACATCACCGCCAACCTTGACGCCATCGACGATCTGATCGCGCGCAATGACCGTCTGGACCTGATCCTGGTCGAATCCGGCGGTGACAACCTGACGGCGACCTTCTCCTCGGGACTGGTCGATGTGCAGATCTTCGTCGTCGACGTCGCCGGCGGCGACAAGGTGCCACGCAAGGGCGGGCCCGGCGTCACCTACTCGGATCTGTTGGTCGTCAACAAGACCGACCTCGCACCCCTGGTTGGCGCCGATCTCGATGTGATGCGCCGCGACGCGGCCAAGGCCCGCACGGACAGGCCGACGGTGTTGATCTCGTTGACCAAGGACCCCAGGGCGACGGCGGTGCTGGCCTGGGTGCGCGAACAACTGCGTGTGCCGGTGCGATGAGGTCCGACGTCCTCATCGTCGCCTGCCGCGACCGCCGGCCACGCATCGAGTGCGGGGGAGGCGTCGCGGCGCGGCGCACCGAAGAAGACACCGTGCACCTGGTCTCGGCGGCGGCCACCCCGCTCGGCGGCGATGCGATCAACATCCGTGTGGTGGTCGAAGCGGGCGCGCGGTTGCGGGTGCGCACCGCGGCGGCGACCGTGACCCTGCCGGGATCGTCAACGCCTGAGTCGCACGCGTTCTGGACGCTCGAGGTGGCCGGCGATCTCGACGTCGACCCGCAGCCGACCGTCGTCGCCGCCACGTCGCGCCATTTCACGTCGACCCGACTTGAGCTGACCGGATCTGGCCGCGTCCGGCTGCGCGAGCGCATCCAGATCGGCAGATCCGATGAGCGGCAGGGGTTTTGGTCGGGTTCGCTGAACGCCGACGTGGACACCTCACCACTGCTGCGCCACCGCATCGAGCTCGGCAACGGATCGGTGGCCGACGACGAACTGGGCGCACCGCTGGCATGCATCAGCGAATTGCACTATCCCGACAGCGATGTCGAGACGGCCGGTGTCACACTGGCGCTGGCCGGCGGGGGCTGCCTATCGACGTGGCAGGGGCAGCGGCTCTAGCTGGCCGCCTTCTCGGTGTCCGCAACGGTCGCCGCGATCTCCTCCAGCTCTTCGATCCTGGTGCGCGCGTACGCCTGCTGCTCGGTGATGGTGAGATTCCCGCGCGCGGTGGACAGGAAGGTCACCGTCCAGGACAACAGTGTGGTGATCTTCGTCTTGAAGCCGACGAGGTACACCAGGTGCAGCACCAGCCAGGCGAGCCAGGCGATGAAGCCGCCGAATTCCAGCGGGCCGACCTTGGCTACCGCGGAGAACCGCGAAACCGTCGCCATCGAGCCCTTGTCGAAGTATTTGAACGGTTCGCGCTCGGCGGGGTCGGCGCCCTTCAGTTCCGCCTTGATCGCCTTCGCCGCGTACTTGGCGCCCTGGATCGCGCCCTGCGCCATGCCCGGCACCCCTTCGACGGCCGCCATGTCCCCGACGACGAACACGTTCGGGTGGCCGGGTACCGACAAGTCGGGCAGCACCTTGACCCGTCCCGCGCGGTCGAGCTGCACGTCGGACTGGTCAGCGAGGTCGCGGCCCAACCGGCTGGCCGACACACCGGCCGACCACACCTTGGTAGAGGACTCGATGCGCCGGATGGTGCCGTCGGAATCCTTGACCGTGATGCCGTTGCGATCGACATCGGTGACCATCGCGTCCAGCTGGATCTCGACGCCCATCTTCTCCAGCCGGGCCTGGGCCTTCTTGCCCAGCTTCTCGCCCATCGGCGGCAGCACCGCGGGTGCCGCGTCGAGCAGGATCACCCGCGCCTGAGTCGAATCGATATGGCGGAAGGCCCCTTTGAGCGTGTGGTCGGCGAGTTCGGCTATCTGCCCCGCCATCTCGACACCGGTGGGTCCGGCCCCGACGACGGTGAACGTCAGCAGCTTCTCGCGGCGCGCGGGATCACTTGACCGCTCGGCCTGTTCGAACGCGCCAAGGATGCGGCCGCGCAGCTCGAGTGCGTCGTCGATCGACTTCATGCCGGGCGCCCACTCGGCGAAGTGATCGTTGCCGAAGTAGGACTGGCCGGCCCCGGCCGCGATGATCAGGCTGTCGTACGGGGTGACGTAGCTGTGGCCGAGCAGCTCGGACTTGACCGTCTTGTTGGCCAGGTCGACATGCGTCACGTCGCCAAGCAGCACCTGTGCGTTCTTCTGGTTGCGCAGGATTATCCGGGTGGGCGGGGCGATCTCGCCAGAGGAGATGATGCCCGTGGCCACCTGGTACAGCAGGGGCTGGAACAGGTGGTGGGTCGTCTTGGCGATCATCTTGATGTCGACGTCGGCGCGCTTGAGGGCTTGGGCGGCGTTCAGGCCACCGAATCCCGAACCGATGATGACGACCTTGTGCCGATCAGTGGCAGTGGCTCCGGGATGGCTCATTTTGGGCTCCTCGACGGACTACACGTGCACTTATGCAGACACCAGCCTAGTCGCCATGTTTCCCCCCAGCGTGGTGAGATTTGCCACGTCGCCGTGCGTTTAGACAGCGACGAGTGGCTTAAGCGCCTCGCCGAGTGCGGTGATGTGGCCCGGTTGGTAGCCCTGGATGCTGGTCGGCAGGTTCATGACGACGCCGTCGATACCGGCGTCGAAGACCTTGGTCTTGATCTGCTCGGCGATCCGATCGGCGCCGCCGAACACCATGCGCTGCTTCAACTCCTCGGGGATGAAGTCCTCGGTGACGTTCTCGTCGACCATCGCGGTGACGAGCATGCTGGTCTCCAGTGTCGCGGGATCCCGGCCGATCTCCTCGCAGCGCTCCCTGACCACCTTCACTTTGGCGGACAGCTCGTCGAATCCGGCGATGACGTTGAGGTGATCGAAGTGCCGCGCGGCGAGCGGGATCGTCTTCTTCTCTCCGCTGCCGCCGATCAGCAGCGGAATGTGGTCGCGGAAACGTGGATTGGCCATCGCTTCTTGCGTGCGGTAGTACTTGCCCGAGAACGTCGGCCGCTCACCCTTGATCATCGGGAGGATGATCTGCAGCGCCTCGTCGAGCTTGTTGAAGCGGTCGGTGAAGGTGCCGAACTCGAAGCCGAGCTGGTCGTGTTCGAGCTCGAACCAGCCGGTGCCGATGCCGAGGATGGCGCGGCCCCGGCTCACCACGTCCAGCGTGGTGATGGCCTTGGCCAGCAGCGTCGGGTTTCGGTACGTATTGCCGGTGACCATGGTGCCCAGCTGTACGCGCTCGGTCGCGGTCGCCAACCCGCCGAGCGCCGTATAGGCCTCAAGCATCGGCTGGTCCGGGCTGCCCAACATGGGCAGTTGATAGAAGTGGTCCATCACGAAGACGGAGTCGAAGCCTGCGGCCTCGGCTTCCTGTGCCTGGGCGATGACGGTGGGGAACATTTCGGCGACGCCCGTCCCGTAAGAAAAGTTGGGGATCTGGAGTCCAAGTTTGATGGTCACGGTGGTCACGTAACCACAACTAAGCGGGGCGGTCACCCCGTTTTAGCTTTCGGCGAACGCAGGAATATCAGCCGAAGTTGGCCAGTGCCCCGTGGCTGACGTGCAGCGTCTGCCCGGTGATGTGCCGCGCGGCAGGCGTGGTGAGGAACATCGCCAGCCGGGCGATCTCCGCGGCCACCGGCGCCGGTGTGCGCGAAAGGCCGTCGTAACCGGGCTCGGCGCTGCGGCCGGACGCCACCGCGTTGACGGTGATGCCTCGGGTGCCGAAGTGCGTGGCTTGCCCGGCGGTCCAGTCCGCGATGGCGGCCTTCACGGCGGCCTCGGCGCTGCCTTCGCGGGGATGCTCGGGGATGACGTTGACGATCGAACCGCCGGAGCGCAGATGATCGCCGAGAATCTGCACGGTCAGCACCGCCGACACGGCCGTCGCGTCAAGGGTGTTGCGCCATGCCGCGGCGAGGTCGGCCAGCGAGTAGGTGCGCGGGTCGCCGGCGTCGAAGCGCGGGGCCGGAACGTTGACGATGGTGTCAAGGTGGTGCGGGAACTGCCCGCGCGCCTCTTCGAGGCTGGCCGGGTCGGTGTTGTCGCACACGATCGCGTCGACTTCTAGTTCCTTGGCGGCGACCTCGAGGTCGTCGCGGCGGGCGCCGGCGATCACGACCCGGTGGCCCGCGTCGCGGAAGCTTTCCGCAACCACGCGTCCCAGATCCGTATCGCCGCCGGTGACGAGCACCTCCATCACCTTGACCTCCTGCAATAGTTCAGCGCTGAACCCCAGCGAGTGAGCGTCATGTTACTGGACAGTAGCTAGGGGATGAAACTCGGCACGCATACGACACGACAACAGTTCGGTGAACGTGCCATAGGGTCTTGATCTGTGCAGCGAGTAGCCACCTCGGCCGGGCTGCCCCGCTGGATCTACCTCCCCGCCGCCGCCGGGGCCCTGTTCGTCGCGGTGCCGCTGATCGCGGTGACCGCCAAGGTCGACTGGCCGCACTTCTTGTCGTTGATCAGCAGCGAGTCGTCGACGAGGGCGCTCGTGCTTAGCCTCAAGACCGCGGCGGCGAGCACTGCGCTGTGCCTGCTCCTTGGCGTGCCGATGGCCCTGGTGCTGGCCCGCAGCGACGCCAGGCTGGTGCGATTGGTTCGGCCGCTCATCCTGTTGCCGCTGGTGCTACCACCGGTGGTCGGGGGCATCGCGCTGCTGTATGCGTTCGGCCGGCTCGGCCTGATCGGGCAGTACCTCAACGCCGCGGGCATCCAGATCGCGTTCACGACGACCGCGGTGGTGCTGGCGCAGACCTTCGTTTCGCTGCCGTTCCTGGTCATCGCGCTGGAAGGCGCCGCGCGCACCGCCGGAGCCGACTACGAGGTGGTGGCCGCCACGCTCGGAGCCCGGCCGACGACGGTGTGGTGGCGGGTGTCGTTGCCGCTGCTGGCGCCTGGCGTGATCGCCGGGGCGGTGCTGGCGTTCGCACGGTCACTTGGTGAGTTCGGCGCGACGCTGACCTTCGCCGGTTCCCGTGAAGGCGTCACCCGAACGCTGCCGTTGGAGATCTACTTGCAGCGCGAAAGCGATCCCGACGCGGCGGTCGCGCTGTCCCTGCTGCTCGTCGCGGTGGCCGCCGTCGTCGTCGTCGGACTCGGCAGCCGCCGGCTGCGGGGCCCCAATGCCTGGTAGCCCGCCATGAGCGGGGTTGCGCTGCGGGCCGTCGTCGAAAGTCGCAGCACCGACATCGAATTCGACGTCGCGGCCGGCGAAGTCCTTGCCCTGCTTGGCCCCAACGGCGCGGGCAAGTCGACGGCGCTGCACGTGATCGCGGGCCTGGTGCGTCCGGACCGCGGTGTCGTGCGCGTCGGGCAACGCGTGCTGACCGACACCGCGGCGGGTGTTCACGTGGCCACCCACGATCGCCGTGTCGGCCTGCTGCTACAGGACCCGCTGTTGTTCCCGCATCTGAGCGTCACCGGCAATGTGGCGTTCGCCCCGCGCAGTTCCCGTGCGACGGCGGCACATTGGCTCGCCGAGGTCGATGCGGCCGGCCTCGCCGACCGGATGCCGCGGCAGTTGTCCGGCGGCCAGGCTCAGCGGGTGGCATTGGCCCGAGCGCTCGCCGCCGAACCCGACGTGTTGCTGCTCGATGAGCCGCTGGCCGGACTGGATGTCGCCGCTGCCACCGCGATGCGCAAGGTGTTGCGCCGTGTGCTGGCCCGTGACGGCCGATCCGCGGTGCTGATCACCCACGATCTGCTCGACGTGCTCACCCTCGCCGACCGGGTGCTGGTGCTCGAGGCCGGTCGGATCGCCGAATCCGGCTCGGCTGCAACGATTTTAGCGACGCCGCGGAGCCGGTTCGGCGCGCGGTTCGCCGGGGTGAACCTGGTCGGCGGCACGGCGAATGCCGATGGCGTGCTGACGACGCAGTGGGGCACGACCTGGCACGGTAGCCAAGGGCCCGACGTGGTTCCCGGCGAGACCGCGGTGGCGCTGTTCAACCCGGCGGCGGTCGCCGTGTACCGCGACAAGCCACACGGCAGCCCCCGCAACACCGTCGAGGTGACGGTCGGCGAGCTCGACAGCCGCGGAGCGGTGATCCGGGTACGCGCCGACGAGCAGCCCGACGGTGCGCCGGGACTCGCCGCCGACATCACCGCCGAATCCGCGGCCGAGTTGCGGCTGGCGCCAGGCGATCGCGTTTACTTCTCGGTGAAGGCCCAGGAGGTCACCGTCCATCTGAGCCCGTAACGGTGCGGTTCGCCGGTGCGATCAACGGTTCGGATCGACCACAAATCACGGGGGCGCAAGTGGGTTCGATCACCCCGCGCGACGCGCGGGGACCCTGTCATGCCAGCAATCGAGGATAACCGGCACTCCCATTGACTTGTTCGTCTACAGCAATCTGTCAGCAGAGCACTATTAGAGCAACTCACACTTGCGTCACGGCCGTAACACGGTAGTTTCTTCCCCATGGATCAGCCGGACGCGATATCTCAACACCGCAGGGGCCTGTCGAAGACGCTGGGGATCGCGGCGCTGACCGGTGCGACCGTGGTGGTGCTGACACTGCCGACGGCGGCCCATGCGGACCCGGTACCCACCCCGCCGCCGCCGGGCAACACGTTCCTGCAGGGAGCGCCTCCGCCTCCCGGCGCCCCTGCGCCGCCCCCGCCCGCGGACCCCAACGCGCCACCGCCCCCGCCTGCCGACCCCAACGCGCCACCGCCCCCGCCTGCCGACCCCAA
>JAOPVX010000442.1 GCA_025965975.1 Mycobacterium sp.
GCCGCTGTGATCGAGCATGGCAGCTTTGATGCGGCGGCGGAGCGGCTGCATGTCACGCCATCGGCGGTGAGTCAGCGGATCAAGACGCTCGAGCAGCGGGTGGGCCAGGTGCTGGTGGTGCGGGAGAAGCCTTGTACGGCAACGGCTGCCGGCATCCCGTTGTTGCGACTTGCCGCGCAGACCACTCTTCTAGAGGCCGAGGCGCTGGCCGAGATGGGTGGCGAAGACGGTGCGGCGGCGCGAATTGCGGTGGCGGTCAACGCCGATTCGATGGCGACGTGGTTCACCGGGGTGTTCTTGTCTCTGGATGACGTGCTGTTCGACATCCGCATCGAGGACCAAGACCACTCCGCACGGTTGCTGCGCGAGGGTGTCGTGATGGGCGCGGTGACCACCGAGCGCACGCCGGTGCCGGGTTGCCGGGTGGAAGCGCTGGGCGTGATGCGCTATGTCCCGGTGGCCAGCAACTCCTACATCAAGCGGTATCTGCCGGACGGGTTCACTGCACATGCCGTGGCCGAGGCGCCATCGCTGGCGTGGAACCGCGACGACGCGCTGCAGGACATGCTGGTCCGCAAAATGTTTCGTCGTCAACTGACGCGACCGCAGCACTTTGTTCCGACCGCGGAGGGCTTCGGCGCGGCGGTGCGCACCGGGTTGGGCTGGGGGATGTTCCCGGACAGTCTCGCCGCACCGCATCTGGGCGACGGCTCGTTCGTTCGGGTATCCGACGAGCACCTGGACGTGCCGCTGTACTGGCAGTGCTGGAAGCTCGACAGCCCGATGCTCGGCCGCATCACCGACGCCGTGCGGTCAGCGGCCGTTGCGCTTCGCCGACCGCAGTACCGCAAGTCGCTGGGCCAGCGCCCGCGAGTATCAGGGTAGTGAAGGACCTATCGCGGCGAGAAACGTGGACGCGTCGACGTTTTAGTGAATGAGTAACGCTAATGATTACTCAGACGCATTAGCATTCATCATGTGAACCCGGTGACGTAATCGGTCAGTATCGGCGCGTCGTGCGATCGGTAGTGTCGGCGCGTGCCCGGCGTGGACCTGCCGGTAACGAATGTTATCCACGAATTATGTCCGACGCTGATGTGACCAATTCTCGCCGCAATCATGTAATCGCCGGGCTGACCGACATCAGCGCGCTACTGGATGGCCAGACCCGCAGCGGAAGCCGCCACGAGGTGGAGCAGGCGATCATCTACGGTCGACCCGTGCTGATGTGGGCACCCGCACTCGCGGGCCAGCCGTGGGGGCGACAGCTGGTAGCCAGCGGGGCCGCCACATTCGTCAGCAGCGCCAAGGAAATCGTCACAGCCCTGCACAAGGGGTGGCAACACTGATTGGTTCGCTCGACCCGCAGCTGCCCGACTTGTCCGAAAGCCTTACCGCACAGCTGGTTCCCCCACCGGTAGACGGCCAGCCGGGAACATGTCGGCGATGCCGCACCTGGAACGACCTGACAGACGAGGACCAATGCTGGAACTGTACGCAGGTCGCCACCGAGCTTGACCTTCCGGCCGTGCCGCTGGATCGGATCTCGTTGTACTGCAGGCCTTCCCAGCTTCGACAATGGTTGACCTGTGACACGGGCCGACTTGGATGAGAGCGAGTCGTTCATACCGGACAGCTCCCTCAGCACGCGAGTGTCCTGATCGCGGCCGGTATCCTCGCGCCGTCCCTCATCGGTGATTTGACCTGTTTGTGGTGCCATTTCACTGATCCTTTCTTGTGAGGAGTCGCTCCTTTCATGACAGGAGTCGCCTCGGCGTCTCCCGCGAAAAACCGTCCGCTCAACTCGGGGCACATGTCAACCCCCCGCTCGAACTTGAGATATGTTGTGCTACAAACCAATTAGCTCGCCTGATCACCACGGCACACCAGCCTAGGGAGGAGGGTGACCCTCCTTTTCGTGAAGGCTACGAAGGCCCTTCTTTTGGTTTTCATCTGGTTTCATCGGATGGCTTGGACGCGGTCGACGTTTCCACATCGACCAGGCAGACACGATGTCGGCGCTGATGTCAGCGAGCTTCGCCAGGTGGACCTTGTGAAGCAGGTAAGCGTCGCGGTCCATCGGTCATGCCCCTCGACAAAGTCGCAGTTTTCGTGTGCAGTCGCTGTGCTGGAGCCGACTGCAGGCTGGGCTATCCAGAGCAGATCGCTGCTTAGGTTGGCCGACCGTGAGTGTCGCGGCGCTTTTGAGTGCTTTGTGCACGGTGCTGGCGTCGACGTGTTCATCTGCGCACCGATCGAGGCCCGCGAGTTGCCCTCGGCATCCCCGCGCCGAGCACTCACTGCTGATCGCCACTCCTGAGACAAACCCAGATAAGCCCGGTGCCAGTCGGAAAGAAGCAATTGTCGACACCTGTAGATCAGGATCCTTTAGGGCTAGCTGGTCAAGGCCCTGGCGGTATCCTTCGTTCGCCTCAAGACCGTCCGTATGGTGTCGACATCGTCGTGTTTGACACCATGAAAGCGCAGCCGACGCAGGGCGGCGAGACGCTGCGTTGCAGTGGAGCAGGCTCGGATGCTCGTGGGACTGTTGCGCGACGAGATCGCCGATTTATCCGACAAGCTCAAAGGGCCAGACAGCGACGTCCATCGACGAACAGGGCACGGCCACCATCGGCGGGTGAGACGAGCCGCGGTATTGCGGCGTCAGTTCTTCGAGGCGCACCGACTGCTCGACGGCCTTTATCGCCGATTCCCCGAGACGCTCGATGCTTCACACCCTCGTCGGGCAGCGCGGCGAGCAGGGTCTTCTGCTTCTCGGTCCCGTCGACACCCGTAGCGTCGGCTGTTCTACGACCTCGATCCAACACGCGACGCGCTCACCCTGTCGTTAGGCTTGAGTAGGTTTGCTCGGTCAACACCCGACTGACCGAGCGTGTCATCTGACTCAACAGCTTGTGGGGCCACCCGTGGACGAAATCCTCAGCAGCGCTGGAATCTTCCAGGGAGTCGAACCCAACGCGGCGTCCGCGCTGACCAGCCAACTGCAGCCCGCCAACTTCCCACCCGGGCACATCGTGTTCGCCCAGGGTGAGCCCGGCGACCGGCTGTACATCATCATTTCCGGCAAGGTCAAGATCGGCAACCGGTCGCCGAACGGCCAGCAGACTCTGCTGGCCATCTTGGGCCCGTCCGACATGTTCGGCGAACTGTCAGTCTTCGACCCCGGCCCGCGGACCTCGAGCGCCACCACCATCACCGCAGTCCGCGCGGTGTCGATGGACCGCGACGCCCTACGGACATGGATCGCTGATCGTCCCGAAATCGCCGAGCAGCTGCTGCGGGTGCTGGCCCGCCGGCTGCGCCGCACCAACAACAACCTGGCCGACCTCATCTTCACCGACGTACCCGGCCGCGTCGCCAAGCTGCTGCTACAGCTGGCGCAACGCTTCGGCACCCAAGACGACGGCGCCCTACGCGTCACCCACGAGCTGACGCAGGAAGAGATCGCACAGTTGGTCGGGGCGTCCCGAGAAACGGTCAACAAAGCACTCGCCGAATTCGCCCACCGCGGCTGGATCCGCCTCGATCACAAGACCGTGTGGATCTGCGACTCTGAACGCCTCGCCCGCCGAGCGAAATAGTCGACGAGCAGCACCGGCCTGGGCCTGATCTCGACCGCGGCCTAGTCGAAACCTTTTCTACTGCAGCGGTGAGGTTTTCGGCGGCCATCGCTTCGGTACTCGTAACGTCCTACCACCAGAGGGTGAGTAGAAGTCCAGCGGCTTCAGCCGCGCGCGAATTCGCACCTCGATGCTGGAAGCGTCTTCGGTGAACACGGTGGCCTCCCGCCAGGCAGCGACCAGGTTGAGCCGGACCGCGGTTTCACCGGCGGCCGCAGCCTCTTTGGTGTGCATGTCGGTGCGGTAACCACAGCCGTTGATCTGGCTGGCGCGCAGGCGGCAACGACAACGGTGCACACGGTCTCTATGCGTTGAACGGCATGGCGGGCCAAGCAGCGGACTTCGCTGCGCGTCGGCTCTCGTCAAATGGGGTGACCGCCTCGGCAAGCGCAGTATCAAGCCAACGGAGTGGGCTGAGGCAGGTGGTCCAGAGGACGGATCCTTCCGCGCCGCAGCACTGGAACTTGGCTGATGCCGCGCACTGAAATTGCCGACGATGCCGTCACTTTCGATGCACGCGAAGCACGGAGTGGTTCGTCGGCGTGATGACGGCGTGCTGGACCCGATGGTGCCGCACCTGCAGCGCGGAAATGGTGGCCATCGACAGACGGGATGTTCAAGCGGGCGATCCCGGTCGCAGGAAATCGCTGTCCGCTAAGGGATCCCCTTTCGGACGCGGAGGCAGGGTTGATCACGTCCGGGCGAGGACTCGCCTTGTGCTTGAGTCCGTCGATAGCGATCAGGTGGGGTCCGTGCTTCGTGCGTGGTCGTTGCTGACCCGATGAGCCCGCGACTTGCTTTCCGATCATTGCCCGCTTCCAACTCGTCATGTCGCGCAGTGGCTCGCAGCTTGTTGAGCCCGCGAAGGATCCTGGCCAAGGGGATGCTCGCCGCCAAACCTCTGCGCAGGCTCGGTTGTAAGGTGCTGAGGTTGAGAACGACGGCATAGCGCAGTCCGTGGTCGCGCCATTGTGCTGCTTGGTCGATGACGTCGTCGGGTGTCCCGG
>JAOPVX010000443.1 GCA_025965975.1 Mycobacterium sp.
CGACGTCCGCCCGATGGTGGCGATTTGAAGCGAACGCGCGACGAGGCGCGCATTCACAGGTCATCGCACGACGGCTATCAGCATTTATCCAGGCCGGGCGTAATTCGTAAGGGGGAAACGAGCTCACGACCGCGCCGACCTCATCGCCGCGAGGATCTCGTCGTCGGTCCCCTGTCCGCCAGTCGCGCCGGTTCGAGGTGCGGCAGATGGCCTGGCGTCAAGGGCTGCCCGGGTGGGCAGTGATCCGGTGGCAGCACCATCCACGCCCCGGTCGCGGAGCGCACCAAATCGCCGACCGTTGGCATGAATTGAGGCGAGCCCCCGTTGCAACTCGTAGAGGTTGGGGAAGGGGAGCTGGGCAATGTATCTGAAGTATCTGAAGAAGATTGCGGCCGGAGCCGCGTTCGCCGGCGTGCTGGGGTTCACCGCCGTTGGATTGGGTGCGGGCGTCGCGAGCGCCGCACCATCTGCACCCGTTGTTGCGGGGTGGCAGCTAGACGGCTACGGCGGCCATTGGGGCCATGGCGGCGATGGTGGCGACTGGGGCGACCGTGGAGGCTGGGACAACGGCGGGAATTGGGGCTACGGCGGAAACTGGGGCTACGGGCCCGCGTGGAATCCGTGCGTCACTGGTCCGTTTGGGTTCGTCACCGTTTGCGGCTAGTCGCTGATCGTGTGGCTGAGCAAGTCGGCCCAAGCAGTCTGACGGGATGCGGGAGTACGCGCAGATCGCAGGCCGCTCAGGCGGTCTCGGTGTTGGCGGGGTAGGCGTGCACGAGCGCGGTGGATAGTCTCGGTACGGCGTGGCTGAGGGTGTGTTCGGCTTCGTGTGCGAGGCGGTGTGCGTCGGTGAGGCTGATGGCCGGGTCGATGTCGAGTTCGGCATCGGCGTGCAGGCGATGTCCAATCCAGCGCATTTTCACGCTGCGGACGGTCTTCACACCGGGTTCGGCGGCCAGTGCGGCCTCGGCGGTGTCGACGATTGCGGGGTCTACCGCGTCCATGAGTCGGCGGAATATGTCGCGGACCGCGGTGCGGAGCACGGCGAGGATGGCGACGGTGATGAGAAGCCCGACGATGGGGTCGGCCAACGGAAAGCCCAGCGCGACGCCACCCGCACCGAAAAGCACTGCCAGCGAGGTGAATCCGTCGGTGCGCGCGTGCAGGCCGTCGGCGACCAGCGCGGCTGAGCCGATCTGGCGACCGACCCTGATGCGATATACCGCCACGAGTTCGTTGCCGATGAATCCGACCAACCCGGCGGCGGCGACCAAGCCGACGTGCTCGATGGCGACCGGGTGGATCAGGCGCCCCACCGATTCGATCGCGGCGATCGCGGCGGACAGGGTGATCATGGCGATCACGAACAGCCCGGCGAGGTCTTCGGCCCGCCCGAACCCGTAGGTGTAGCGCCGGGTGGCGGCCTTCGTGCCCAGCGCGAACGCGATCCACAACGGGATCGCGGTCAGCGCATCGGAGAAGTTGTGGATGGTGTCGGCCAGCAGCGCCACCGACCCGGAGATCACCACGATCACCAGCTGCGCGATGGCGGTAGCACCGAGCGCCAGCAGGCTGATCTTCACCGCGCGGATGCCTGCGGCACTGGATTCCAGCGCGCCGTCGATACTGTCGGAGGCGTCGTGACCGTGCGGGGCGAACACTTCCCGCAGCGCCGCACCCAACCTGCCCCCGCGGCCATGCCCGTGGTCGTGCCCGTGGTCGTGGTCGTGACCGGTCGTGTTGTCGTGCTCGTCATGGGTCATGCGCTGTCTCCCGCCCGAGATCGGGGTGTCGGGTGAGTGTCGTTGTCTGCGTGCAGGCTTCGCAGGTCCGCGCTGTCGCGGTGGTGTCCGGGGATGCCGGGGCCTGCGTGTTCGGCGTTGAACACCGCGTCGGTGACCAGTTGCGCGACGTGGTCGTTTTCGAGTGTGTAGTAGATGGTGGTGCCGTCGCGGCGGGTGCGGACCAACCGCGCCATCCGCAGCTTCGCCAAGTGCTGCGACACTGACGGTGCCGGTTTACCGCAATGGACGGCGAGGTCGTTGACCGACATCTCCTCACCGACAAGCGCCCAGAGCACCTGCACGCGGGTGGCGTCAGCGAGCATCCGGAACACCTCGGCTACCAGATTCACCTGATCCTCGGGCAATCGACGCCGACAGCTACCACTATCTGCATTCATACGCAGATAATATACCACTATTCACATCGGCAACCAGCGGAACTGGGCCCGATCCTCGCGTGCGGAAGCCCTGCGGTGTCAGCTGATCGGTGCGCGTTCGAGCAACGCCGGGCGTCCGCCGGCGCCGGACGGGACGGGGTAGTAGCTGTGATGGGTTGCCTGGTCCACAGCAACCACATGCGCGCCGTCGGCCAGATGACCCGAGCCGACGACGTGCAGGCTCCCGTCCTGTTCGTCGAGGGCGGTCACCTCGCCGCTTTCGGCGGCGACGTACAGCCGGTGCGCGCCCTGGTCGAAGGCCAACACGTCGGGGGTTTCCCCGACCGCGCTGCTGCCGGTGACCCGACCGCCGGCAACATCCACCGAGAGCAGCGTCGCGTTGCCGTCACATCCCACGAAAGCGGCACCGGCGCCCGGGTCCAGCGCGAGACCGTGGGGATGGTTGCAGCCGGGCAACGCGATCCGCCGCGAGATGGTCAGGGCCTCAGGGTCGATCACCGCGAGGTCCCCCCGGCCCTGCACCGCCACCAGCATTCGGTCGGTGGCCGGGTCGTAGCCCACGTTGCCGGCATCCGCGCCCACCTCGATGGTGCCACGCACCGCGGCCGCGCCGGCGTCGATCACCGTTTCCGAGCCGCCGCTCTCGTTGGTCGTCCACACGGCGTTACGTTTCGGGTCGTAGGCCAACCCGTCGGGGTAGGCGCCGGTCGGTGCTGAGTTCAGCACCGCGCCGGTGTCCTCATCCAAAACCACCACGTGGTCCTCGCCGGTCGCGGTGACATATACCCGGTGCAGTTCGGGCACCACCAACACGCCATGCGCCTGCGCAAGGTTCGGGATGGTGCGCACCACCTTTTGGGCACGTATGTCGACCTCGATCACCTCGCTGGCACCCAGGTGCGCGATGAACAACAGCGCGCGGCCGCTGTCGAGGCTGGCATAGTCGAACCGGGAACCGTTGCCGGGCAACGTCAACTCACCCACCGGTTGCAGCGGAAGCGGGTGTCGCGGCGACGTCCCCTCAGTGGCGGTAGGTGAACAGCCGACCGCCAGCATCGACAGCACGAAGACAATGGCCGATACCCACTGCGCCCGCTCGACGCGGCCGCTTGGAGTCGGTGTCGTCATCGCGGTCCCCTTTGACCAACACACTAAGGAGGCTTCCTGGATCGTCCAGGCAAGTATCGGCCCGCCACCTAGAGGGCAACGGCGGCGGGCCGATGGAGGGCTCAATCACCTGGATCAGTTCACGAGGGCGCAGGCCGAGATGATCGTCTACTGGGCCGTCACCGATCTATGCCCCGAGCACGCATCTCAGCTACGGGATCACCGGAAGAACGGGACGTCGGGCGTTACACACGGAAACCTGGATGGAATGGGCCGTGGTCGGCTAGCTTGAGCCGATGTCCGAGCAAGTGCAGGCTGTGGCCGATGCTGCGCAGGCCGACTACTTCCGGTTCCAATTGCAGCAAGAGCGCTCCGAGGTTGCGGCCATCTTGGCCAATGACACCAAGAGCTTGACGCGGTGCATGACGGAGGGGGACATAGGGCCGGTAGGTGATATTCGGCGGCATATTCGCGCTGTGGAAGGGCAATTGCAGTTGATCGACCGGATGGTGGACGCGCTGGCTGATCGCTACGGCCGGTGGCGCCACTGCAGGTGTCGCCGCCTCAGGCGCCCAAACAAGGACCGACCGTCTCATGGAATCCGATATTGGGTGGTTTGCAGGCTCATATCGCCGACCGCAGCGGGGTCTCGTCGCAGTGCACGTACACGACGGACAACTACAACCGCAATTTCGCGCTGCCGGCCAACTCGACGTACGACCTGAAGATCGTTCCAGCCATTCCGCAGTTCAGGAATTGGAACGTGACCATCACGTGCGACAACGGCACCAGCACTCAGGCCACGACGTACTTCTGAGCGCACAGGCGATCCGTCTGCTCACACCCGATCGACCGTGAGCAGACGGATCGCTCGCCGGTAGCCCGGGCCCCAAACGGGAACCGCTGACGCGGCCCACGTCCCGACCGCAACAGCAGAACGTTCGGCCCGCCACCCGTGGGCGTTTTCAAGGGGTCGTCGCAACACCGCCTGGTTATTGGGTGGTCAGTAGGTCACGCAGCGGCTGGGGTATCCCAGCCGAGCGTTTTGCGTGGGCGGCCGTTGAGTAGTTGGGCGACGCGTTCTAGTACTTCGGCGCCGAACAGGCTCAGGTCGGAGCCTGTCGGGAAGTACTGGCGCAGCAGGCCGTTGGTGTTCTCGTTGGTGCCGCGCTGCCAGGGAGATCGGTGACTACGAAGTAGAGGCGACACCGGCCGGCTGTTGCGGCGAATCCTTGGCGCACCGGTGCCATCACACAGACCGGGCGAAAGGACAGCGGCGCGAAATCACCGGGGCGCGCCGGGTCGCCTGCGCGTCGATTCCCGGCAAGCTACGGATGGTAGACCGGCGCGAAGCCCGATGGCGTGGTCGCGAGCACGCCAGGGGCCGCCGTGGCTGTCCCCGGCGCGGTCGGAGGTGTCGTTGTGGTGGCCGTCTGCCCGGTGTACAGCGGCACTACCGGACCTGCGACTTGTTCGGGCTCGGCGGAACCGGCGTCGCCGAAGATCCCAAGCGCTCCCATGGCGACTACGGCGCTGACACCGATAGTCGCCGACCCCAACTTCCACTGCTTTGCCTGCACCTTAACTCCAATCCGGTCGGTGGTTCGCCCCAGCCACCGGGGCGAACCCGTGAATAATGCGGACAGCCAGAGTCGTGACCCTCCGATGTTTGGTTAACCGATGCGGCCAGCGATGAAACCCGAAGCGAACGATCAGAGCTACTTCGGCGTGGCCTTCACCGCAGCAACGGCGACCGACGCCTCCAGCGCGGCCTGGAGGCATCGTCGTCGACGCGGCGGCGCGTGGATCGCGGTCATCGTGCGACCGCCGCGTCGCGGCGAGCGCTTCGGGCACTATGGCCAGTCTCACAGCGGCATCCCCGGGGTTGGCAAGGTCCGTCGGCGGCAACCCCGTTCTTGCGGAGCGGGTGCCGTCTCTCCCTGAATACGCGCTCTCCCTGAGTATGCGATCCACGAATACCCTGAGTATGCGATCCACGAATAAAATGCCCTCAGCAAACGCCGAGGGCAAAACAGCAGGTCAGAGCCCTATCGCGTTAGAATACGCCGAGGAATACAGCCGAATACGCCAGAGAACGGCGTTTGCTGCCGCCGTCGCGCGCCGCTCTGGACCATGAAAGTGGCTCTACCACAATGGGTGTGCCTTCGGGCGGAAGGAACGCGGCGGCGAAGATCATCTCGCGCACCCGCGCCGCTCCCAGCTTGGTGACCACTCCCGGCAGCGTCATACCTCCCATCGAACGACCAACGATGACGATCTCCTCCACCCCGGCGCTCTCGACGTCGCCCACCAGCGACTCGACATAGTCGGCGATGGTCATGTCCCTCAAGTCTCCAGGGTTGTTCCGTCGTCCCGGCATGTCGAGGGCAAGCACGGTTAACTCCGGCGCCAACCGATGGATCACCTCGACGGTCAGGTCCCACGAATCGGCGGCCATTCCGCCCCCGTGCACGAGAAACAACGCGGGCAGTGCCATTCGCCGGCGCTCCTTACGTTTGCTGGATGAATTCTGTGCTCTTGCTGGCATCTACCCAAGAGAGCAGTCGGCCCGCCACCAGGGGAGCAGATGACGGCCGTAGGGGGAGTAGTTGGTCAGACGCGCTGCACCGTCCTCCGGTTCCCGTCGGTCGCGGCAGCTGGCGCCGTACGTCCCTCGCAGGTCGCTTAGCAGCCGAGCCCAGCCGTCGCAGCTCCGTAGATCGTGCCCGCGCCAGCCGCGGAGACGGCAACGTCTGACTGGATCATTGCGACGGCGCGGCGTTATGGCGCCGGTGTGGTTGTGGCAGATTCGCCTGTGACTTGGAAGATGACGCGGCGGGCGATCTCAACGGCGTGGTCTGCGAATCGCTCGTAGTAGCGGCTGAGGAGCGTTACATCGACAGCGGTTGAGGCGCTGTGTTCCCACTCTCGGTCCATGAGTACCGAGAACAGATGCCGGTGCAAGTTGTCCATGTCATCGTCATCGTCATCGAGTTGTGCCGCCCGGTCTGGGTCTCCTGACAGCACAACGTCTTTGACGCTGTTACCCATGTCGACAGCTATGCGGCCCATCTCGGTGAAATAACCGTTGACCTCTTCGGGTAATGCCTTGTCGGGATGTCTCCGCCGGGCCAGTTTGGCGACGTGCAGAGCTAACGCGCCCATCCGATCGACATCGGCAACGTTTCTTATCGAGGAGACGATTGCGCGCAGATCACCGGCCACTGGAGCCTGCAAAGCCAGAAGGGAAAACGCGCGTTCCTCGGCTGCTTTCGCCCGCAATACAATGCTCTCGTAGTCGGTGATCACTTCTTCGGCCAGATGCAGATCGGCTTGCAGCAACGCCTGCGTCGCACGTTCCATCGAGCCCCCCGCTAGGCCGCACATCTCGGCGATGCTCGACGTCAATCCGTCGAGCTTCTCGTGAAAGGCCCTGCGCATGTCTTAGAGACTACGAGCCAGTCGCTCTTGTTCGCCTTCCAGCAGTCTTTTCCGGCGACAACCGAAAAAGTGTTTTTACGGTCAAACCGTGAAAAGGGTCGTGAGCCTGCGGAAATGCCTGCTAGCTGCTACTTTGTCACCCTACGAAAGAAATGAGGCGTTGTCATGCCCGCAAGAAGATCACGAACCGCTTCATTCTTGGCGGCGGCTGGTGCAGCTTTTGCTGTGTCCGCCATGATCGGCGCAGCGCCCGCTGTCGCCGATGACCTTGTCTGCTCGGATAGTGAAGTGGCCGTGGACGGTGCGTGCGTTGCGGTTGTTAGCAACACGGACGTCGCCCCTCCGGACGTCACCCCTCTGGACTCCTCGGTCAATGATGTGGCTCCGCCCCTTGACGAAGGTTCTTACGTCGACAGCATCATCGCTGCGCCCGGCTACAACGCCGGCACCGACAACGGCGGCGACCACACGGGCGATGGTGGTGGCGGTCACGGGCGCTAATCCGCGCCGCTCCCTCCTCAGCAGTCGACCCGCCACCCAAGCAGGATGACGGGCCGATGGATACAGCGCCTTAGGGCTACACCTCGGGCATCGGGGTAAACCTCATTCGGCCACTTCGCCACGAAGTTGTACCTCCACTGGTTGGGGCCGTAGACGCCGACCGGTTTCCTTCGAAGTCGTCCAGCGCTTTGGTGGTGAGAGCCCTGATTTGTCCGTGTCGGCCACGGACTTCAGCCTAGATGCGGGGCCCGCCTGCGGAGGCAACCGCATGGCCGTAACCGCCACGACTGACTAGACGTTGCGGATGCTCGCAGGGCCTTCCAGCGTCGTGCAGTGAGTGTTGAGCGGCGGCCCGTAAACCGTCTCATCGCAGGTGCGGCATGTCCATGTGGTGTGCCCACCGCCGTGCCCGAGGCAAGGCTTGATGCCCTACGAGCGTCTCGCCGGGACCAAACCGATGGCCGTTTGGGCAGTGCTGGGGTGCCAGGACGGTCCACGCGCCGGTAGTGGAGCGCACCAACGCGCCAACACCAGCAGCCACACAAGCCACGCTAGACGGCAGAACCGCACTCGCCCAAAATTTTCTGTGAAGTGATCCAATCTTTGCTTCTACCGAGTCGGCTGCCTTGGGTGCTCGGGAGGGTCGGCCCGCCACCCCGCGTAATGGGATGACGGGGCGCCGCATGGGGGCAGGCAAGTCCTTTGCTTCCCGCTACCAACACCAATGCCGCACGTTGCGGCGGCCCGCGGAGAGGACAAAAATCGAGACTGGCTGGCTTGCAATACGCGGAATCGTAAAAGGGGTTGCACGATGAAGCTGATGAAAATCTTGGCCGAAGCGATCATCGCTGGCGCGCTTGGCTTCACCGCCTTAGGACTGGGCGCGGGCGTCGCGAACGCCAATCCACCGTCCCCCGTCGCATCAGGGACACCGTGGGCACAAGACGAAGGCCACGGCCATGGGCATGGCGACTGTGGAGACAATGGATGCTGGGGCGGAAACTGGGGAAACCGCGGGGACTGGGGAGGCGGAGGCAACTGGGGCGGCCCAGGCTGGAACGGGCCGATCGGCTGCGTCAGCGGTCCAGTGGGATGGGGCAGCGGCTTCATTTGCATCTAAGCCGCGGATCGTACTGAGCCATCACACGAGGTAAGGGCGCAGCAGTCAGCCGTACACCCAAAGCAGCAGGATGACGGTGCCTGCACCATCCACGCTCAGGTTGCGGAGAGGACTAAATCTTCGACGCCTGGGATGTGCATTCAGGGTAAAGGGTGCCTCAGTCGTTTGGGGGCTGCTTGTCGGCGCCTTCTGCGATGCCGGGGCGCCATGGTCAGAGGTTTGCTCGTTGCGATGGCGGCTGGGGGGCTGCTGTCCCTACTGCCGCAACTGCGGGAGCCGATGTGCCGGTCGGGCCCGGGGCCCACGCAGTACGCAGTGCAAGAGCAGACGGCGTGACCGTCGTCGACTTGACCGAATAACCGAACGTGAGCAGAGCCCCGTGGCGCGCTGGCTGACTGGCTGGGGGGTGACAGCTACCTCGCGGCAAACCGAATACTCGCGAACTCCGGAGGTAATACCTTCCACTGGAGCGGTGCGTCGAGCTGGGTCGCGTTGGCTTTGGTGATAGTGCCTTTTGCCCTTGTCGGTGCGGGCTGTATCTGCGGAATCGACGCAGGTAAACAAGAATTAGATCGGCCCGCCACCGCGCGGATCTAAGGGGCGGGCCGAGTGTCGACCGTCGCGTAATTCCGCCGGGGTGTCTGGGTGCCCTTCAGTCGCGACGGGTGACCTCGGCGCCGTATTTCCCTCGCGGGTCGCCAGCCAGCACCCAGGCGTGCTGTTGGTCGGCCCGCTTCGCGACCGCCTTCTGCTCAGCCGCCCGCGCATCCGCCGCGCCCTATTTGATGTAGTGGCAAGCGGAACTCGGGCTACAACGCGACACCCTCGCGCCAAACCGCAACAGCCTTTCGTCAGCGCGGATCCGTCATGTCATACTGACCAGTGCAGGAAGGTCCCCGGTGAGCGAACGACAGCAGCGTCCAAAAAACGCAAGGCGGGTTGGGACCATGACACGCGCGATCCACAAACGGCGAATCGTCCGCGACGACCGCGACTTCGATCACATCCAAGACCCGAACGCGTGACACCAATGACCGCGAAACTATGCCACGCCTGCTACGCGGACCTATTCGACGGCAACCCGATACGCCGCGTCACACTCGGCCGCCAATGCGCCCACTGCAAAAAGGCAACCGACCGCGGCGAGATGATGATCGCAATTGAACCCGAAGCGCTAACCGCCGCGTTGACCGCGAAGCCGACATCGACTGTCTTGCCAACACCTATGGCCGAAACGTTGGAGAGCCAAGGCCTTCAGTAGTTGCGCCTCAAGCTGTGCTCGTTCAATAACTAGGCTCGCCCCGCCAGTGCTCCGGCGCCCGCAACATCCATGCCCCAGTGGTGGAGCGGACGAGATCGCCAACTGCGGACATGAACCCAGGCGGGCTGGTTTCCGTTGCAATAAATGGGGAGCTGCAAAGGAGCACCACAATGCGAATCAAACTGACCTACATCACACCGCTGTTGGCGGCTGCTGCCGCGGTAGCGATCGCCGCCGCACCGACGGCTGCCGCGGCGAATGGGCAGACCTGCTCGGGAAATATCTGCCAGTCGCCCGGCAATGTTCAGATCAACAACGCCCCTCCCCCTGTTACTTACTACCCCTACGGCAATATGCCATTTCTGCTCGGCGGCCACGGCGGCGGCCTTCGCGGCGGCATGTGACACCGAAAGTAGCCGCAGCAGTCTGGCCGCCACCTAAGAGTGGAATGGTGCGGCCCGATGGACTGGCGCTTATCGCGCTGATTCGAGATCCGCACTGTCGCTGGCCCATCAAGCGCACTGCAGCGAGTGTTGAGTGGCGGCCCGTACACCGTCTGATCGCGAGCCAACTGCTTGTTGATGCACTGTCGCACCGTGAGGCCGCCCGGTGACGGCGGAGGAAGGCCGTCGAGAGGACTCGTGGCCTCCCAGTCGTCGATGAAGTGGCGGGCCCAGAAGTCGTCGGGCTTCGTCGGTTCCGTGCCGAGGAAGTCATCGAGCAGTCGCGCGTGCAAGAGAACGATCTCAAAGAATGCGGTTCGCCTGATCCGCACCGGATCAGCCGGATCGAGATCGAGCACGCCGCGTCCATCGACCGCCGTGAATTCAGCTAGTGCGCCCAGGAATTGAGCTACCTCGTGCTCTAGATGCGCGATCATTCGCCGCCTAGTCGGATCGTCCATTAGTCGCCCATTCTCGGTTGGCCGCGGTCGCGGCGAGCGTTTCGCCGTCAGTCGCGTGCAGTCGAGATCCGCACTATTGCCCGGCCCGTCCAGGTGGTGTGGCCGCCGCCGTGACCGAGGCAAGCCTGATAGCCCATGAGCGCCCGGCCGGGGCCGAACTCGTGGCCGTTGGGGCATCGCGCCGGCGGATGGATGATCCACTTCCCGGCCGTGGTCTGTACTAGCTCGCCCAGCACCGTTTGCGCTCTTTCTATGAAGAGATCAGCTGTTGCGCGCGTTGATGCGAGATGCCAAGCGCGGCACCGATATCGCGGACCGTCATGCCCTCGGCTCGCATCTCACGCGCTGCAAAGCGCCGTTCATTAGCCGCCTCAGACTGCGACCATGCGGCCTGGTCAGCGTACTTATCGGCGAGTTCGAGGTGATGCCGGACTGATTCTGACAGCTCGGTATGCCATTCAAACTGGAAGGAATCGGCGGGAATTCCGGCGACAAGCGCGATGAGGTCGCGCGCCATTGGTTCGACCTCACCCAAGCTCCGGGCCTGGGTGTACTGGCCCAGCTCGGGGATATGGACCAGCCAGTACTTGCCGTCGCGGGACGCGATTGCTCGATAGGTGTTCATCGCCACCAGCCCCTTCACAGCTTGGTCTCACATTGCCTGTAAACGGTCTCGGCCTAGCGCTGTCCGAGTTCCCGGTGTCGAGCGATGGGAATCTTCACCCCGTCGAGGTCGTAGATGGTGTGGTTCGCGCCTTCGCGTACCAGCAAGAATTGGAACTGGGCAGCCTTCGCTGCCTTCTCTATCTTGCCGATGAGGTCTGCCCGCTTCGGCAAGATATCGGTCTAGTGTGCACTAGACAACTTAGGTCAACACCGCACTAGACAAAACACACTGGTGTCATTGGTGTCATTAGGAATTCCCGCTCGTGAAGTTCGGCCCGCGCCACCGAAGTGAGCGGGTGGACGGGGCCTCAGCCTTCGAGGTAGATCGGCGTGGTGAGGTACACGGGAATGCCTGGCGTGAAGAGGGTGGTGGGTCGATAGAGGGTTTACTTCTCGGCTCCAAACCAGTAACCCAGAGCCAAGCGTGCTAGCGAGTTGATAGGCGCGAGATATTGCGTCATGTCGCCGGCTGCCTTTCCAGCGATCATGCCGCCGACAATTATGGCGACTACGGCTACAACTAACAGCACTGTGATAGATGCCCGTATGGACATCCCGCTTGTGGGACGCCAGAACGCGGAACTTGTTGGCATGGTCCATGGTTCAGTTTGTTGGCCAGGTGGCACGGCCTGACTGCCAAGGGTCCGATCGGGAGGAAACCACACCAAGTCGCCCGTCGCTTGGTCAACGCCTTCAGGTAAATCCCCTATGTACGTCTCAGCACCTTCGCGCAAATACCTCCTATAGTCCGGGCCGAACAGCTCACGAAGCTTCTCGACAGAAAAAAGCTCGGGATGCTGGTACTCGTCGGTAGCTGCGTCATCGGACATGGAGTCCTCCACGAGTGGCGGGGTTGGATGCATGCCAACGACATATTGCTCGATCGATCGGGAACATGGCGTCGATTCGGCCCGCCACCGTGGGGATGTTGGTGGCGGGCCGAAGGGTGCGATTCGAGCCTAACGCCGTCGACGCTTGCCCGGATGGCACCAAACCCCTGCATCACCCTCTGAATGGTGCAGAAGGCCATGCAGGTCCGACCCTGCGGTCACGGGCTCGCGCCATCTGCTCCCGCTGATGGCGGCCCGAAGGGCAGTTCAGAAATCAATCAGCAGAAAAGTGTCCTTCCCGGAGCGCCTGGTTGCTCCTAGCTGATGAACGCAGCCCAACCAAGGACCCGCGACAACTCAAGGAGATCACTATGAAGAACACATCAGCCACCCGCAAACTGACCCGCTTCCAGTACGCAGCGGCGCTCCTCGGCGCGCTGGCCTTTGCCGCCATAGCCCCGGCGACCGCCCACGCCACCGACAACAACCCCGGTGGCCCTAGCGGCGGATGCCACTACACCGACAAGGACGGTTACGACATCCCGATCGACGACGGCCAGGCTGTTTTGGTCGACGGGAAGACTGTCTCCTGCAGCGGTGGAACGATCACCGTCTCCGGTGCGGTGAAGAGCGGCGCCGCCGGCGTGCGGCCGCAACAGATCAACCCCGGCCTGTTGTCGCCCGTGAACGAAACGCCCAAGAAGCCGGTGGTGAACCAGAACGTGCCGGTCGTGACCGCACAACGCTGAAGCCGGTAGCAATCAGTCGGCCCGCCACCCTTCCTAGCAGGATGACGGGCCGACCACCGAAGACGCGCTCAGCGCGCAGGTTGCGGCGCTGGCGCCTCGTCGCGATCGAGACTCCTTAGGAACTGGCGGAATTCTCGCAACTCCCGGCGGAACGGACTGACGGGG
>JAOPVX010000020.1 GCA_025965975.1 Mycobacterium sp.
ATTGTCGGCGGACCGGCAAGCACATTTCGGAGTTCCCCTCCGCCCAACAGTGCGCCACCGCTGCATGGACCGATCGTATCGGGCGGCGACGCCGCGACACGATGTCCGAATCCCGCGTGTTCGCCCAAGAACCGACTAACTCCGGTGACGTTTCATCGGCCAGAGCTCCCGTCCACTGCATCACAAGGGTGGTGGGTCGTCGCCGCCGGCGGCTGGTGGTGGTGGTGCGGGGCCGACGTACGCGGCCTCGCGAGCGGTGGCGGCCGGGCAGAGCGTCGCGGGCTTCGCGGGCTCGGTGGTTGCGGCGGCATTTGGTCGCGATCGAGGACTTCGTATCACCCGAGATTCTTGCCGACGTGTTTCTGACTATCTCGTCACCACTGACGCAGGAATCCCGCGACCGGTTTGGTGGAAGTCGATGGCCGATCTTGCCATGGGTGGCATGATCCCCCCTGCGGCTGGATGGCGAGCCACTGATCGTCGGGGTGCGATCCATCGTCGGGCTGGAGCTTTATTTCTGACTATCGTGTCACTTATACTCACTCGCTATGGACCTGGATTTCACGCCGGATCAGGAGCAGTTCCGTGACCGGGTCCGCACCTGGCTCGACGAGAACAAGCCGACCGAACCACGACCGCGCGACGACGCCGCCATGCGTGAGTACGACCTGGCCTGGCAGCGCTCCCAGTGGGAGGGTGGCTGGGCAGGCATCGCCTGGCCGACGGAGTACGGCGGCAAGGGGCTGACCCTGCTGCAGCAATTGATCTGGTACGAGGAATACGCGGCGCGGGGCTTTCCCGGTATCGACGCGTGTTTCGTCGGGCTGTCGCACGCCGGGCCGACCCTGATCACCCGGGCCACCGACGACCAGAAGTCGTTTCACCTCCCGAAAATCCTGCGGGGCGAGGTCATCTGGTGTCAGGGCTTCTCCGAACCCGAAGCGGGGTCGGACCTGGCCGCGCTGCGCACCAAGGCGGTGATCGACGGCGACGAGCTGGTGGTGTCGGGGCAGAAGCTGTGGACGAGCTTCGCCACCGTCGCCGACTACCAGGAGTTGTTGGTGCGCACCGACAGCAGCGGCAGCAAGCACACCGGAATCACCTGGGTCATCTGCGACATGACGGCGCCAGGTATCGAGGTGCGCCCGATCGAGACCATCGAGGGCGGTTCGGAGTTCTGCGAGGTGTTCTACGACAACGTCCGCATTCCGATGTCGAATGTGGTGGGCGCCCTCGGCGAGGGCTGGTCGGTAGCGATGGCGACGCTGTCGTTCGAGCGGGGCACCGCGTTCACCGCACATCAGGTGCGGCTGGCCAAGACCATCGAGGACCTGATCGATTACGCCCGTGATCACGTCGGCCCCGACGGCCGTCGGCCCGCGATCGCCGACGATGAAATCGCCAGGCGGCTGGCCAGGGCGCGCGCCTCGGTCGCGTCGCTGCGTGCATTGACCTACACCAACATCTGCGAGGCGATGAAGACCGAGACGCCTGGCCCGCGCGGCTCGATCGTGAAGCTGATGTACGCCGAACTGGCCAAGGAGATCGGCAAGCTCGCGATCGATGTCGTCGGTCCGGCCGCAATCCGACGGTCGTCGCGGTGGGACGCCGAAGGCTGGGTGGGCTATTACTACTACGCCTTCTCGCAGGCCATCGCCGGCGGAACATCGGAGATCCAGCGCAACATCATCGGCGAACGCGTGTTGGGCCTGCCGCGATGAGAGGAGACGGTCGTGGATCTGCTGCCAGGGCCTGAACAGCTCGAACTCGTCTCGGCCGCAGGCCAGTTCCTCGCTGAACGGATGCCGATCGAGCGCATCCGCGCCGACCGCGACGCGCAATCGTCGGTGCCGCAACAAATCTGGCAGCAGGGCGCCGAGCTGGGTCTGCTGACATTGGGCCTGCCGGAAGAGTTCGGCGGTTCGGGCCGGCCCTTCGACGACGAGGTGCTGCTGCACATCGAACTGGGCAGGCGGCTCGCGCCGGGACCGTTCCTCGCAGCCACCCTGGCCGCGCGGGTCGCCGCGAAATGCGGCGATCGAGCGCTCGCCGGCCAGATCGGTTCGGGGGAAGCGCTCGTCACGCTGGCGGTGTTGCGCGGCCACGGAGAGGTCCGCCCGATCAAGGGCACCTTCGACCTGTTCGATCATGACGGCGCTCGGTATGCGCTCGTGGTGGGGCGCGGGGGCGCCGCGCTGGCAGACATCGCCTCGTTCGGTCGGTCCGTTGCCGTCGAATCGGTCGATCCCGGAATTCGGATGGCAACGGCCACTGTGCAATCCGCAGAACCGGTGCATTGGCTGTCGGCCGACGAGGAATGGATCTGGGGCCGCGCGGTGGCGTTGTCGGCGGCGTTTCTCACCGGCCTTGCGTCGGCTGCCGCGGCCCTGGCGACCGAATACGCAAAGACACGAGTGCAGTTCGGCAAGCCGATCGGTGTGCACCAGGCCATCAAACACGCCTGTGTGAACATGGAAATCGGGGCGCAAGCCGCGCAGGCGCAGACGTTGTTCGCGGCGATCACACTGGAATCCGGCCGGGCCGACGCATTGGGGCAGCTGCTTTCCGCCATGGCGGTTGCCGGGTCGGCGGCCGTCGACAATGCCGCCGCGGGGATCCACGTGTTCGGTGGAATGGGATACACCTTCGAAAGCGACATGCACCTGTACCTCAAACGCGCGCATGTGTTTCGGCACCTGTTGATCGAACCCGCCGAGGTGCTGGCCGAGCTGCTGGCACAGGACCGCGCACAGTGAGCGGCGCGATCGCCATTGCCGGCGTGGCACTCTCGGATGTCGGCCGCGTCGACGACAAAGGTCCCTATGAGCTGATGGCTCAGGCCAGCCGTCGGGCGCTGGCCGAAGCCGGTCTCTCGCCCGCCGACGTCGACGGATTGGCGTCGACCGGACAAGGCACCCTGCCCCCAGTCGACGTGGGTGAGTATCTGGGACTGCGGCCCCGGTGGGTGGACTCGACCGCGGTCGGCGGCGCGTCATGGGAGGTGATGGCCTCGCACGCGGCCGACGCGATCACCGCCGAGCACGCAGATGTCGTCCTACTGACCTACGGCTCGACCGCCCGAGCCGACCTCAAGAAGGGCTTGCGCGGTGCCAACATCAATTGGGGCGCGCGCGGGCCGCTGCAGTGGGAGGCGCCCTACGGGCACACCCTGATCTCGAAGTACGCGATGGCGGCGCGTCGGCACATGCACCAGTACGGCACCACCATCGAGCAACTCGCCGAGGTCGCGGTGAGCGCGCGGTTCAACGCCGCGGACAATCCGGACGCGTACTACCGGGACCCGATCTCGATCGATGACGTCCTGAACGGACCGATGATCGCCGACCCGTTCACCAAGCTGCACTGCTGCATTCGCAGCGACGGCGGTGCGGCGGTTGTGCTCGTCAACGCCGACAGGGTGAGGGATCTGCGATCGCGGCCGGTGTGGGTGCTTGGCGCGGCCGAGACCACCTCGCACATGTTGACCTCGCAGTGGGACGACATGACGGTCGGACCCGCGGCGGTGAGCGGCCCGCTGGCGTTCGCGCGTGCCGGGGTGCGGCCCGCCGACGTCGATGTGGCCGAGTTGTACGACGCGTTCACCTACATGCTGCTGCTCACGCTCGAGGACCTCGGCTTCTGTCCCAAGGGGGAGGGCGGCCGGTTTGTCGAGAAGGGCTCGCTTCGCCTGGGGGGTGAACTGCCCACCAACACCGACGGCGGCGGCCTTTCGGCATGTCACCCGGGCCAGCGCGGGCTGTTCCTGCTCGTCGAGGCGGTGCGTCAGCTGCGTGGGGAGTGCGGACCGCGGCAGGTGCCCGACGCGAAGATCGCCTGCGTCAGCGGAACCGGCGGCTGGTTCTGCTCAAGCGGCACAATGATTCTCGGCGTGGAAGAACCGTAGATGTCAGACAGGAGCGATTCATGGGAAATCTGGAAGGACGCGTTGCGTTCATCACGGGCGCTGCCCGCGGGCAGGGTCGTGCCCACGCGGTCCGGCTTGCCGCCGAGGGCGCAGACATCATCGCGCTCGACATCTGCCGCGACATCGACACGATGGACTACCCGAACGCCACCGCGGATGAGCTCGACGAAACGGTGAAGCTCGTCGAGAACGAGGGGCGCCGAATCATCGCGCATCAGGCCGACGTTCGCGACGCCGACGCTCTCGAGCAGATCGTGCGCGACGGCGTCAAGGAACTCGGCCGCCTCGACATCGTCATCGCCAACGCCGGGATTATTCGGCTGGGCGACGGTGGCGACCGCCGCCAGGTCTTCCGGGACATCATCGACGTCAACCTGATCGGCGTGTGGAACACCGTGGAGGCGGCCATCCCCGCACTGATCGATGGTGGCCGCGGCGGATCCATCGTGCTCACCAGTTCGAGCGCGGGCCTGAAGGGCACCGGAACCGACCGGGCGGGCGGCCAGGCCTACACCGCGGCCAAACGTGGCCTGGTGGGTTTGATGCAGGTGTGGGCGAACCACCTGGCGCTGTACTCGATTCGCGTCAACACGATCCACCCGACCGGGGTGGCCACCGGCATGGTGATGAACGAGGCGATGGCGGCGCTGGTGGCCGCCGAGGACGTCGCGGTGACGGCGATGCAGAACGCGTTGCCGATCCCGGTGCTGATGCCCGAGGACATCGCCGGTGCGGTCGCCTTCCTGGTGTCCGACGAGGCGAAGTTCATCACCGGTACGGCATGGCCACTCGATGCTGGCTTCGCCGTGCGATAGCAGAACTAATGGATTGACATTAATCTTGACGACTGCCAAGCTGGCGTGGCGCGCGTCACAGCGCCGCAAGTCGTCGGATTCTGCGAGGAGCACTGATGGCGTCAGCCGCATCCGAAGGTCCGCTCACCGGTGTGGTGGTCGTGGACCTGTCCACAACGCTGCCGGGTGCGCAGGCAACGCAGTTCCTCGCCGACTGCGGCGCCGACGTCATCATGGTCGAGCCGCCGGACGGCAGCCCACTGCGACAACTGGCGGGTTGGCCCGCGCTACTGCGCGGCAAGCGCAGCGTCACCCTGGATCTCCACGACGACGCCGATCTCGACCGACTGCGCGCGCTGCTGCGCCGCGCCGATGTCATGGTCAACACGCTGCGGCCCGCCGCCGCCCAGCGTCTTGGCCTCACTCACGAGGTGCTGGCCGAGCGGTATCCGCGACTCGTGGTCGGCGCCATCACCGGTTGGGGGTCGACCGGTCCCTGGCGCAACTACAAGGGGTGGGAAGCGCTGGTGATGGCGAAGACCGGCGTCATGCACGAGAAGCGCGGGCTGACAGCGCGTCCTGGGCCGGCGTTCATCACCGCACCGTATGCGTCCTGGGGCGCGTCTCACGCTGCGGTGCAGGGCATCCTGGCCGCGCTGCTCGAGCGGGAGTCCAGCGGCCGCGGCCAGATCGTGGAGACCAATCTGGTCACCGGCATGGGCTCGATGGACCCGTACAACTGGTTCTACGAGATGGTGCTGGAGCGCTATCCGGGGGCCTACGAGCCGATGGATGCCGCCTACGACGACGAGGGGCGCCCCCAGGCGTACCTCATCTACGCGCTGCTTGTGGCACCGACGAAGGACGGCCGGTGGCTGCAGTTCGCCCAGGTGTCTGCGCGGCTGATCGGTGCCTGGCTGACCGAACTCGACCTGATGGGCGAGATCGCCAACCCGAAATGGCAGGGCTTCCCGATGCTGCCGACTCCGGAGCTGCGCACCGAGTGGTGGGACTTGATGCTCGAGCGGGTGCGTGCCCGCACCCTCGCCGAATGGCAGCGGGCGATGGAGGACAACAAGGATCTCAGCGGTGAGCTGTTGCGCAGTCCGGACGACTCACTGGACCACCCGCAGACGGTGCACGACGGACGTACCGTCACGGTGATGGACCCCGATCTGGGTCCCGTGCGGCAGCCGTCGACCCTGATTCACGCCGACGGCAAACCGTTGACCACGCTGCGGCCCGCGCCGCGACTCGGCGAGCACAACGGCTCGGTGAGCTTCGACGGGCCGACGGGTGCGACGTCGTCCCCGCAGGACCCGGCGCCCAACGCGCCCCCACTTACGGGATTGACCGTGCTGGAGTTCGGCAGCATGTTCGCCGGGCCCTACGGCGCCACTCTGCTGGCCGACCTCGGTGCGCGCGTGATCAAGGTGGAACCGCTGCAGGGCGACAACATCCGCACCCTGGTGGCCTTCCCCGAAGCCGGCGGGGGAAAGGTGTTGCAGGGCAAGGAAAGCGTCGCCGTCGACTTCACCAAGCCCGAAGGGCTCGAGCTGGTCTACGAGCTCGCCAAGCGCTCCGATGTTGTGCTGCAGTGTTTCCGCGGCAAGGCGGCCGAGCGGGCCAAGATCGACGAGGCGTCACTGCGGGCCGTCAATCCCAATCTCGCATTCGTGACCACGTCCGGCTACGGCGTCGACGGACCGTTTTCGCACCGCGCCGCGTATGCACCCTCCATCGGCGCGGCGTCCGGCCTGTCGTTGATCGACAGCCAAGACGGCGGCCAGGCGCCCGCCGACCTGGACGACACGCACCGCAGAGCCGTGAGGCTGCACGCGGGTGGCGCGGTGCCCGCCGTGCAATCCGACGGGATCGCCGCGCACGGTGTCGGCTCGGCGTTGATGGTCGCCCTTTACGCGCAGCGCCGCGGCATCAAGCTGCCGAACCTGGTCACCACGATGCTGGGCACCGTGCAGCAGGCGCTGGTACCGCACAACACGGGTTACGCGGGCCGACCGGAGATCAAGGCGGGCGACGACTCGTTCTTCGGTCTGAATGCGCTCTACCGGATGTACCGCGCGGCCGACGGTTTCGTGTTCCTTGCCGCGCCGCTGCCACACGAGTGGCCGGCACTGGCGAAGGCCACGGCACCGTACGTTGACCTGCACGCCGACGAACGATTCGCCACCGCCGAATCGCGGGCGCAACACGACGACGCACTCACCGGGGCATTGACTCCGGTGTTCGCGACGAAGACCAAGGTGGCGTGGGAAGCCGAAATGACCGCACAGGATGTCGGATGCGTCGAGGTGGTGGAACGCAACTCCGAACTGGTGCTGCAGACCGACCCCTACTTCGAGGCCGGGTATTCGGTGCAGGCGTACAGCCCGATCTTCGAGGAGCATCGCCGGCTGGCCCCGTTGTGCCGGTTCTCCCGATCGCGCTCCAAGGCCGAGGCGGGCTGCACGATCGGCCAGCACACCGATGCGGTGCTGCGCGAGATCGGGCTCGACGACGACAAGATCGCCGACCTGCGCTCACGCGAAATCGTCGGCGGCAGTTAGTCGTTGGGCGACTCGGACATCAGCGCGCGGGTCTCGTAGGACACCGGCGCGGTCAACATGCCGACCCAGGTGTCGACGTAGTTGTGCAGCTGCGCCTCGCTCATGCCGCGACCCGACCGGGCTGCCGCAGCCAGAACGCTGATCAGGCCGATGTAGAGCTGGAAGGTGCGGCCGCGGCGGATCCGTTCGGGCAGGTCCTGAAGCGCGGCGTCGACGAGCTCCTCCAACCGCTCCTGCGTCCACTCGTCCTCGAGATGATCCGGCCAGTAGTCGACGCGGGCCCGCGGGTCCTCGCTCAGCCGGGCCAGGAACGGCACGAACATCTCGCCTGCCGCGATGCTGTTGGCCAGCGGCCGCACCAGCAGCCACACCACCGCGCGTGGATCCGCTTCCTTGCCCTCGTCGCGCATGCGGGCCAACATCTCCTGCCGATCCGTGCCAAGACCGCGCTGGCGGTAGGCGATCAGCGACCGGATCAGGCCGTCGCGGGAGCCGAAGTGATACCGGATCACCGACGTGTTCGACTGGCCGGCCGCCTGCTGAATCTCGCTCAGCGTGACGGCTTCGATGCCTTTGGTGGCGAAGAGGCGCTCGGCCACTTCCATCAGCATCACGCGAGTCGATTCGCCAGAAGAATTGCGCCGACGCGCGACAGCGGGCACCTCGGTCTCGACGTTCACCATCCGGCCAATAGTAATGTAGTTCTATTAGAAAATCTGGACTTCGGGACATCGGCCTGTCATGCTCGTTGGAGCAGGACAGCCACGGGAGGACGAATGAGCATGATCTGGACGAACTCGGGTGACTCCCACTTTCTGGAGCCCGACGATCTGTGGCGGTCCCGGCTGCCCAAGCACCTCGCCGAACTGACGCCGCACGCCGAGAAGGATCCCGATGGTGAGTACGAAACCGTGTCGGTCGACGGTCAGATCTTTCGGCGCAAGCTGCCGTCCTCAGCGATGGAGGCATTCATCGAGGAGTCGATGAAACCGCAGGGCATCCGCGACGCCCGCGCCCGGCTGGGCGATCTCGACAAGGAAGGCGTCTGGGGCGAGGTCATCTTCCCGTCGCTGGGCATGTGGGGATCGACCTTCCGCACGCCCGAACTTCTCAAGGCCTGCATGCGCGCCAGCAACGAGTGGGCACTAGAGGACATCGTCGCGGTGTCGCCGCGGTACGTGGTGACCGCTCAGGTGTCGACGTTGGTCGTGGAGGACGCGATCGAAGAGCTGCACTGGGCTGCGGAGAACGGCTTCAAGGCCGTATTTCTGCCCACCACACCGCATCCCAGCGCCCCCGACTGGCACCGCAAGGAATGGGAGCCCTTCTGGGCGGCCGCCGAGAAGGCAGGCATGGTGATCGCCTTCCACATCGGCACCGATCCGGTGGACATGACGGTCGGCGGGGCCTCCGGCGGTGCGGGCATGGTCTACCGCGGACCGGGTGGCGCGGTGCTGAACTATGCGGAGACGACGTTCTCGGGCCAGCGCGCGGCGATGAAGATGGTGGCCTCCGGGGCCCTGGATCGGCATCCCAATCTGAAGGTGCTGATCTCCGAGGGCGGCGCCACCTGGGTCCCGTTCCTTGGCGACCGGATGGTCGAGGGGTATCGCCAGCACCACATGGCGGTTCGCCCGAAACTTTCTCGCAGCCCGAAGGAAATCCTCTACAGCCAGGTGTACGCGTCGTTCCAGCACGACGAGACCGCGGTGGCGGCCTTCGAGCACATGGGCTACCGCAACGTGATGTTCGGCAGCGACTACCCGCACATGGAGGGCACATTCGGCCACACCCAGGACACGCTGAAGGGGCTGTTCGACGGGGTCAGCGACGAAACGCGGCTGCGCATAACACAGGGCACGTTCTACGAGCTGTTCCCCGATGTGCCGCCCGTCCCGGCCGAAACCGCCTGAGCAAAGTGCCGAATTCAACGAGGCGGCGCGACGTCGCGATCGTCGGCATCGGCGCAACGCCGTATTACAAGCGGGGTGGGTCGCTGCCGAAAACCACGACCGAGCTCGGCTGCGAGGCCATCCTTGCGGCGTGTGAGGACGCCGGGCTGGCGGTCACCGACATCGACGGGTTCGCGTACTACTCGGGCGCCAGCGCGGGGTACACCGAGAAAATGGACACGGCGGACTTCATGGAGACCCTCGGGATTCCCGAAGTCCGGTTCACCGCCGCGCTGACCTCCGGCGGTGGTGGTTCGGCAGGCGCGATCGGACTGGCGCGTGCGGCGATCGTCGCGGGCGACGCGAACGTCGTGGTCACCCTGATGGCGCTGCAGCAGTCCAATCAGCGCCTGGGAACGGTGTTTTCAGCGGTGCCCCCCGACCCGATCACCTCGTTCCTGCAGCCCGCCGGGCTGTCGGGACCGGGCCATCTGATGTCGGTGCTGGCTCGGCGGCACATGCATCTCTACGGCACCCGACGCGAAGCGTTCGCCGAAATCGCCATGTCCACCCGGGTCAATGCGATGAACCGCCCCAAGGCGATGCATCGGGAACCGCTGACGCTGCAGGACTACTTCAACGCGCGGATGATCGCAGAACCGTTGTGCCTCTACGACTTCTGTCAGGAGACCGACGGCGCGGTCGCGGTCATCACCACCAGCGCCGAGCGGGCCAAGGATCTACGCCGGCCGCCGGTGCCGGTGGTCGCGGCGGCCCACGGGGGTGTGCGGGACTGGGGTCGAGCGTTCGCCTGGATGGGGATGCCCGACGAGTACTTCGCGTCGTCGGGCAACAAACCGATCGCCGCGCGGCTCTACCAACAGGCCGGCATCACCGCCGACGACATCGACGTGGCCCTGCTCTACGACCACTTCACGCCCATGGTGCTGATGCAACTCGAGGACTACGGGTTCTGCGAAAAGGGCGATGGCGGCGCTTTCGTGGAGAGCGGCGCGATCCGCTTCGACGGTGGCTCCATTCCCGTCAACACCCACGGCGGCCAACTCTCGGAGGCCTACATCATCGGGATGACGCACATCATGGAAGGCGTCGAACAGATGCGCGGCACCGCGATCAACCAGGTGGCCGACGCCGAACTGGCGTTGGTCACGGGTGGCCCCGCCAGCCTCCCGGTCAGCGGACTCGTCCTCGGGCGCGCTGGGGCGAGCGAAGCGACGGGGGAGAGTCGGGCATGAGCGCACCCCCGGCGACGTTGGCGACCACCATTCCGGGCGAGCACGTCCGGATCGCCGTGAACCACACCACCGAACCCTTCTGGGACGCCGCCAAACAACGGCGGCTGGTGGCCCCGCAATGCGCCGACTGCGGCAGCTTCCGGATGCCGCCGACGCCGTTCTGCCCGAACTGTCGGTCAGCGGAAATCAATTGGGTTGAACTATCCGGGGAAGCAACGGTTTACAGCTTCGCGGTGGTGCACGGGTTCCCGGGAATGCCTGACCTTCTCCTGCTGCCCGCGGTCCTTGATCTGCCCGATGCGCCCGGCGCCCGACTCGTTTCCAACATCGTCGACGTCGCGCCTGCCGATATCGCGATCGGTATGCGGGTGCGGGTGGACTTCTCGCCGATCGCCGAGGGCTGGATGCTGCCCATCTTCCGGCTGGCCTCCGCCTAATCGAAGGGAGTGATCAACCGTGTCCGACGACAACGCACTTCACGAAAAGCCACTCGAATTCCTCACCAGTATCGCCAACACCGGCGGGTCCTGCGACGGCCAGGCGATCCTGCCCGAGAACGGGCACTACCGGTGCACCTGCTCGTGTGACAACTGGGTCATCGAGGTCGACGATCCGCAGGAAGGCCTGCGCCAGGCCAGAATTCACACCGGAAGCTTGAGGTGAGCGAACGCACATGACAGATCGAGCGGAAGTCGAGCGCGAGTTCCGGCGGTATTTCATGACCGGCCCGGTGCTGGAGGACTGGCAGGCCTGGGCGAATCTGTTCACCGACGATGCCACCTATTTCGACCACTTCTACGGGACCTTCACCGGACCCGAAGAGATCACCGCGTTCCTGGAGGGAACCATGGGAGCGGCACCGCAGGTCTACAGCCCGCTGCTGTGGTACGTGATCGACGGCGACCGCGTGTCCTACAAGGTCCTCAACCGGGCCGACAACCCGCAACCCGGTGGTGAACCTATCGACTTCCCGTCGTATCAGTTCATCGAATACGCCGGCAGCGGTAAGTGGCGTTCGGAGGAAGACGTGTGGGTGATGGCAGAGATGAAGCGCTTCGCCAAGCAGTACGCCGAGGCGGAGGCGGCCAATCCGCAGGCGCTGCAGCAGAAGCTGCGCCGCGACGACTGGGGACAGTGGGTGGACTGGGCTCGCCCCGAACCCGGGCATCAGGCCGACCCGTCCTGGTTGGGCAAGGACGGATTTACCCCGTTCTCCAGCATCCGTGACATCAACTTTGGCGTCCGATCGCATTGAGCGCAGTCACCAAGGTCATCGGTTTCATCGGTGCGGGGCAACTCGGAGAACCGATGGTGGCGCGGCTGGTCGCTGCCGGCCACGACGTGCTGGTGCACGCCCGCCGACCCGAGGTGCGCGACCGGGTGGCGTCACAGGGCGCATCGATGGCCGATTCGGTGGCCGACCTGGCCCGGCAGACCGACATCCTGATCTCGTGCCTGTTCTCCGACGCCCAGCTCAAAGAGGCCGGCCTCGGTCCCGACGGCTTGATCGCCAACGCCAAACCAGGCTCAGTGTTCGTCTCGCACACCACCGGCACCCTGTCCACCCTGGCCGCGCTGCGGGACAGCCATTCGCCTCCGCCGGTCATCCTCGACGCTCCGGTCAGCGGCACCGCCGAGAACATCGACGCAGGCACGCTCACAGTTCTGCTCGGCGGACCGAGCGATGCGGTGCAGATGGTGACGCCGGTGCTGGCCGCGTATGCCGATCCCATCGTGGCGACCGGCGAACTCGGCAGCGCGCTGGCCATCAAGCTCGTCAACAACCTGTTGTTCTCCTGCAACGCTCAGCTTCTAGCCGCGGCAATACAACTGGGTCAAGCACTCGGCGTTGACCCCGGCGCACTGCTCTCCGCGCTGCAGGTATGCAGCAGCGCGAGCCACGCGGCGGCACAGGCCCATCGCGTAGGCGGGATCGAGGCCTTCACCGAGGCGGCCACGCCCTTTCTGCGCAAGGACATCGCCGCCGCTCTGGAGGCGGCCGGCGATGCGGGCGTGGACCTCGGCCTGCTGGGCGTGGTCGTGGACTCAGGGCCGCTGGACCTCTGACGGGACGGTTGTAGCGTCGCGGCCCACCGTTGCCAAGGCGGATGGCCGGAACGGTTGTGTCTGATAGTGCTTCGCCATCGCACTTCCCACGGGACCGAGAAGCATCTGCATGCGCTGGGTGAGTCGGTTGAACAACCGAACCAACTCGGCGTCGTGCCGACCGTCGTCGGCGAGCAGAAACCGCTCGAGATGTTCTTCCCCCGCCGGCCAGCTCGACGGTCGTTCGCCGAGCAACCCCTCCAGGTCGGTCAGGTCGTCCTGCTGGACCTGCCCGCCGACCTCGTCGAAACGTTGCAGGTGGCGGCGAGCCGGAATCCGGCACGGGCTTCGTAGGCGGTCTTCTCGTCGGGGGCGGGGAAATCCCGCATGGACTGCACCAGGTATGCCAGCGCGGTGGTGATGGGTGTGCGCTCGGCGGGGTCCGGAGCCGCCAGCGTCTCAAGGGAGATCCCGAGATTCTCCGCAATCGCCTCCATCGCCATCCGATTGGTCAGGCAGCACCAGTACAGGTTCATCATGTGGTTCGAACCCGCGGTCGGCCTGCCCTTGGAATCGACCGGATTGCGACGCAACCAGCCCAGCGCGAAATCCCTTACGACTTCAGTGGTGAACTCAGTCATTCGTCTCCCATCGGGGTCCTAACTGCCGAGTCGCAGTCCGGTGTTGCGTGTGCCGAAGACGTCGGTTGCCATGATCATCCCGAGCTTGCCTGCCTCCCAGCGCTTTTGGCCGTTCGATACCGTCGTGACCGGGTGCCAGCCCTTGAGCAACTGAAGGTCCTCACCGAGTGCGCGGATCAACTGTCCACTGATATGGCCGGCCTCAGGGCTGGCCAGCCAGGCCACCACGGGTGAACTGAGCGACGGGTCCTTGGGGTCGAACTCGTCCTCGGAGCGCTGGTCGGGTTCGATCGGCGCGGCGGCGCCGGGCATCGTCGCCGACATCCTGGTCCGGCCGCCGGGGCTGATGATGTTGGCGGTGGCGCCGATCGACGCGAGTTCCAGGCTCAGCGTCTGCGTCAGACCGACGATCGCAGCCTTGGCCGCGCTGTAGTTCGTCTGCCCGAAGTGCCCGTGCAGGCCCGCGCCTGATGTGGTGTTGATGATCCGGCCGTAGACCTTCGCGCCTGTCTGCTTGGACTCCGCGCGCCATTTGCGCGCGACCGCCCGGCTGGTGAGCCAGCTGCCCCGCACGTGCACCCGCATCACGAGGTCGAAGTCGTCGACGGTCATGTTCCAGATCGTCTTGTCGCGGACGATGCCTGCGTTGTTGACGATGATGTCGAGCCGGCCCAGTTGCGAGTACGCCCGTTCGACGGCAAGGTCCACCTGCTCCTCGTCACCGACATCGCTGAAGTCCGAAACCGCTTTGCCGCCACCGCCTTCGATGATCGCAACCACCTCGTCGGCAACCTTGCCGGTGCCCTCGCCTGCCAGCGTGGTGCCCAGATCGTTGACGATTACGGTGGCGCCGTGTTTGGCCAGTTCGAGTGCGTGGCCGCGTCCGATGCCGTGGCCCGCACCGGTGACGAGCGCGATCTTGCCGTCGAGCAGTCCGGTCATTCGTTCTCCTCATCCGGGGTGAAGACGGTCAGATACGGGCTTTCGGGGTCGTCGGCGTCGACCGGCCGAAAGGAAGCGGTGACTGCCATCCCGACCCGCAGCCCATCGGGCCCAGCGCCTTCGATGGTGGTCATCACCCTCGGACCTTCGGCCAGTTCGACGATCGCCGCCACGTACGGCAGCCGGTCGCGAAACGGCGGTAAGTCGTTGGCGTACACCGTCGAGTAGGTGTACAGCGTTCCTGTGCCGCTGGCCTGTACCGGTTGGACATCATCGCTCCAGCAGTGCGGGCAGAACGGTCGCGGGTAGTGGTGCACCTTGGCGCATGCCCCGCACCCGGCGATCAGCAACCGGCCCTGCCTGGCAGCGTCCCAGTAGGGCACGCTGGCCGAATCGATGATCGGGATGTCTGCTCGCGCCACGATCACCCGCCGGTGAACTCGGTCGGGCGTTTGTCGATGAACGCCTGCACGCCCTCTTTGGAGTCGTGTGCGTACGACTGGATCTCCTGCGCCATCGCCTCGGCCACGAACGCGCCGGCCCGGTCGGTGTCGGGGGAGTCGTTGAGCAGGCGCTTGGTGAAGGCCACCGCGGTGGTGGGCGCCGCCGCGAGCCGGACGGCGAAATCCGCCACGGCCGAATCGAGCTCCTCGGCCGGAACGACGCGGTTCACCAGGCCGAGCGTCAAAGCCTCTGCGGCAGTCAGCCGTTCGCCGAAGAAAGCCATCTCCTTGGCCTTCTGCATTCCTATCCGACGCGGCAGCAAGTAGCACCCACCGCCGTCGACGACCAATCCCCGCTTCACAAAGGATTCGGCGAAATACGCGTTCTCGGTGGCCACCACTAGATCTGAGGCGTACACGAGGTGAGCGCCCACGCCGGTCGCCGCGCCCTGCACGGCGGCGATCACCGGCTTGTTGCAGTCCAGCACGCTGGCCACCAGTTTCTGGGCGCCGTTCATGATGCGGCGCATCGGATCCATCACCCGCTTCTCGACCGTGGCGCGCCGGTCGGCCAAGGACGCCACGTCGGCGCCCGCGCAGAAGTGCTTGCCGTTGGCGCGCAACACGATCACGCGCACCTTCTCGTCGGCATCGGCGGTCGCCAGCAGCGTGATCAGGGCGTCGCGGTCGTCGGGTCGCACCGCGTTGGCGGCTTCGGGCCGGTTCAGCGTGATGGTCTGAATGCCACCGGTCAGATGGGACAGGATCGTGCTCATGCTGTGTAGCTTGCCGTCAGGTGCTTGACGCCGTTGACGAAATTCGAACGCAGCATCACCGGCTCACCCACCGAGGCGATATCGGGGTAACGGTCGAACAGCATCTTGAACGCCACGTTGAGTTCGAGCCGGGCCAGATGTGCGCCGAGGCAGAAATGCGGACCGGGACCGCCGAACGCGACGTGGTTGTTGGGTGTGCGAGCGATGTCGAACACCTCTGGATCGGCGAACACCGCCGGGTCGCGATTGGCCGCCGGATACCAGACGACGACCTTGTCGCCCTCGTTGAAGGTGTGGCTACCCGACTCGAGCGCCACTCCGTCGCGAGTGACGGTGCGCCGCATGTGGATCACCGGGCTCGCGTAGCGCAGGATCTCCTCCACGGCGGTCGCTGCCAGGTTCTGGTAGTCGGCGACGAGCCGGTCGCGCTGTTCGGGGTGACCGCTGAGGACGTGCAGCCCGTGTGTCAGCGCATTGCGGGTGGTCTCATTGCCCGCGCCGATCAGCAGGATGAAGAACTTCGCCAGCTCCTGCGGCGTCAGGTTCTCCTCGTCGGACGTGACCAGCTTGCTGATCACGTCGTTGGTCGGGTGGGCGATGCGGTCCTCGGCGATTCCCTTCAACAGCTCGATGAGCTTCTCGCTCGCCTCGGTGATGGCCGCCTCGATGCCCGCAGCGGTCTGTTCGGGAACGTACTCGGGATCCGATGCACCAAGCACCACGTTCGTCGCCCTCAGGATGAACTGTTCGTGGTCCCGCGGCACGCCAAGCATGTTGTCGATGATGCGCAGCGGCAGCAGGGTCGCGAAGTCGGCGACGAAGTCGCACTGGCCAGATACGGGCATCTCGTCGAGGATCTCGGCGGTGGTCTGTTCGACCAAGCCGCGAAGCTCGGAGAGCATGCGCGGGGTGAAGCCGCGGGAGACGATCTTGCGCAGCCGCATGTGCTCCGGATCGTCCATGTCGATGATGGAGCCGCGGTACTCCCGCATCTCCGGGGTCTGATCGAAGATCTGGGTGCCCTGCCCTGAGCTGAACTCGGCCGGACGCCTGCTGATGTCGACCACGTCGGCGTGAGTGCCGACCGCCCAGAAACCGCGGACCTTCTGTGCGTCGGGCCGATTGGTGCGGACGAAGACCGGCCGTCCGGCGTCACGAAGCCGCCGGTAGAGGTCGGGTCTCTCGGCTGGGCGCTCCTGCCACCACCCCAGGTCGATCAGCGGCGCGAACTCACGTTCGTCGGTATGCATGAGCACCTGGCAATTCTGGCATTAGTGTCACTAAAGTACAACCGCCTATAGCCAGCAGAAATACAAGAATATGAGACAACACCACCGCGATTTGTTGTACTGTTCTGACTATCCTGTCATTACCGCGAAGGGATGCATGAGTGGATCTGGGACTGCGCGACAAGGCCTTCGTGATCATCGGTGGATCGGCGGGAATGGGCTTGGCCGCCGGGCACGTACTCGCCGCAGACGGCGCGTCGGTGGCCGTCGTCGGACGCGATCAGGCTCGAGCCAAGGATGCCGCCGCCGCACTGTCGAAGTCCGGCGCCTCGACCGCGTACGGCCTGACCCACGACGCGAGCCGTCCCGGCGAGGCGGTGGCCGCCGTCGACGAGGCGGTCGGGCTGCTCGGCCGGTTGGACGGGATCGCGATCACGATGGGCACCGCGGGCATGATGCCGATCGACTCCGACGACGAGGCGTGGGAGGCCGCGTTCCGCGACGTGCTGCTGGCCACCACGCGTAGCGTGCAGGCGGCGCTGCCGCACCTGGCCGAGACCAACGGCGCGATCGTCACCACGGCCGCGTACTCGGCGCGCTCGCCACACGAGCCGCGGCTGCCGTATGCGAGCCTCAAGGCCGCGGTGTCCACGTTCACCCGCGGCATCGCGCGCACCCACGGCAAGGACGGCGTCCGGGCCAACTGCATCGCGCCGGGTGCGGTGGAAACCGATGCGCTGCATGCGATCCGCGGGTATGTCGCCGAGAACAAGGGCTATCCCTACGACGAGGCGCTGGAACGCGCACTGGTCGAGGACTTCGGGTTCGATGCCGCCCTTGGACGGCCGGGACAACCCGACGAAGTCGGCGCGCTGATCGCGTTTCTACTATCGCAGCGTTGCGGCTTCCTCACCGGGCAGACCATCGGTGTGGACGGCGGGGCGCCATGAACCTTCGAACTGCCCAGTGGAAGGAGTGGCAATGACCCTGCGGGTCGGCATCATCGGGGTGGGCTGGGGAAGCCATGTACAGGTCCCAGGCTTCCGCGCGGCCGACGGCTTCGAACCGGTGGCGCTGTGCGCGCGCACGCCCGAGCGACTGGAACGTGTCGCGGGCAAGCTCGGCATCTCCGAGACGGCCACCGACTGGGAGTCGTTCGTCGCCCGTGACGATCTCGATGTCATTTCCGTGGCGACACCGACGGTGATGCACCGCGACATGACGTTGGCGGCGCTGGATGCAGGCAAGGCCGTGCTGTGTGAGAAGCCGTTGGCCGGTGACCTGGATGCCGCACGCGACATGGTTCGCGCCGCGGACAAGTCCAGCCGACCCACCGCCTGCTGCTTCGAGAACCGTTGGAATCCAGACTGGTTGGCGGTCGCCGCCCTCGTCGGCGAGGGCTTTCTCGGCAAGCAGTACGTCGCAAGGGTGAGCCGTAGCGCGTCGTACTGGCATCCGAGTCACCCGCCCCAGGCGCGTTGGATGTACGACCGCGACCAGGGTGGCGGATACCTGGCCGGGATGCTGGTGCACGACCTGGACTTCCTGTGCAGCCTGCTCGGGCGACCGGAGTCGGTGTGCGCCGAAGTCCGCACCAGTGAACCGAGTCGCGAGCTGCCGGACGGCGAGACCCTGACCGTCACCGCCGACGACACCGCGGCGTTGTTGATGCGGCTGGAGTCCGGGCTGACGGCCATCCTGAGTGTGTCGGTGATCGGCGCGCACGCCGACCACTACCGCCTTGAGTTGTTCGGCTCCGACGGCACCATCATCGGCGACGGCGATCTGCGTTCTGCCAACTACCTGGCGGGCACGGCCGCCGACGACGGCCTGAGTCCACTGGCAGTCAACGAACGCGAACCTGCCCACCCCGAGCATCTGCCCAAGGGACTGGCCGGACACGCCGCCAGGGCGATGGCGCTGATGCTGAAGGACTGGCTGCCCGCGTTCGACGGCGGAGAAAGCAAAGCCGCGACGTTCGACGACGGCCTGCTGAGCCTCGCCGTGATCGACGCCGCGCAGCGCTCAGCCAAGGGCGGCGGCTGGGAGCGCGTGCACGCGACCGTCTGACTAGATCTCGTCAGACGCCGCCCTCGGCGGCCGGATATATCAGCACCCCACGGATGTTCGCGCCGGCATGCATGTCGGCATAGCCGTCGTTGACCTTCTCCAATGGATACGTTCTGGTCACCATCGACTCCAAATCGACCTGGCCCGCACTGGCCATTTCGAGGATCTTGGGGATGTCGGCGCGCGGATTGCCCGACCCGTACAACGTCCCCACGATCTGCTTCTCGGTCAGGGTGAGGTCCATCAGGTTGGCCCTGATGTCGCGTTCCAGCATCGGGTGGATGTTGGTGACGACCAGTCGTCCGCGCTTGGCCGTCATGGCCAGCGCCTGCCCGATCAACTGCCCGTCGCCGACCCCCATCGCGCAGATGAACCGGTCGGCGCCCCGGTCCCAGGTTGCCTCGGCGACAACGCCTTTGGCCTCCGCCCAGTCCGCCGCGGTGTGGGTGGCGCCCATCTTGCGGGCTTCGTCGCGCTTGTACTCCGACGGATCGATCACGGTGATGGTGCGGGCACCCGCCAGCCGGGCGCCCTGCACGGCGGCCGCGCCGATACCGCCGACCCCGGCGACCACCACGGTGTCACCCGGGCGCACATCCGCCGCGTACACCGCCGATCCCCATCCGGTGACGAACCCACACCCCAGCAGGCAGGCCAGGTCAAGGCGGTAGTGCTGGGGGATCTTGACGCAACTTGCTTCGTGCACGACGGTGTGATGCGCGAAAGACCCCACCCCGCAAGCCAATGCGAGGTCCTGACCGCAGGCGTGATGACGGGCGGTCTCGTCGTAGATCTGCATGCCCGAGTAGATCTTGGCGCCCAGGTCGCACAGGCTCTGATGACCCGTCGAGCAGGACCGACAACGGCCGCATGACGGGATGAAGCTGAACACCACGTGGTCGCCCGGGACAAGCCAGGACACATGGTCACCCACCGCCGTCACCACGCCTGCGCCCTCGTGGCCGCCGATGCACGGGAGCCTGATGGGCATGTCGCCGGTGACAAGGTGGTCGTCGGAGTGACACATGCCGGACGCGTGCAACTCCACAAGGACCTCTTGCGCCTTCGGCGGGTCCAGGTCGATGGTCTCGACCGACCACGGGCTGTTGCGCTCCCAGAGCACCGCCGCCTGCGTCTGCATCAATTGTCCTTTCTGGACTGACGAACGATGACCTGATACTCGACGAAACCGGCGATGCCCTCTGGGCCGCCTTCGCGGCCGATGCCCGACATCTTGAAACCGCCGAACGGGCTACCGAAGTCCAGCACGGCAGTCGAATTGATCGCCACCGACCCGGCCTGCAGTTGTGACGCAACGGCCGCGGCTCGATCGTCGCCGGCCGACCACACCGCACCGACCAGCCCGTAGCGCGAATCGTTGGCAATGGCCACCGCCTCCGACGCCGCGTCACCGACCGAATCGTCATACCCGATCACCACCGCGACCGGACCGAACACCTCCTCACGGGCGATCTCCATGTCGTTGGTGGCCGCGACCACCGTGGGAGTGACGAACCATCCGGACCCCTTGGGGCGTGTTCCGCCGGTGAGGATGGTGGCGCCGTCGGCCCGCGCCCGTTGCAAAAACCCCTCGATCCTGTCGCGCGCGGCCTCGTTGATGACGGGGCCGATGTCGGTGGATCGGTCGGCAGGGTCGCCGACCACCAGGTCGGCCACCGCCGCGGTCAGCGCGTCGGCGAACTCGTCGTATCGGCTGCGGGGCAACAGAATTCGGGTAAGTGCGGCGCACAATTGGCCGTTGTTCCCCATCACCCCGGCGACGAGCCCGGGCACCGTCGATTCGAGCGGCGCGTCGGGTAACACGACGGCGGCGGACTTCCCGCCGAGTTCGGTGCTGCATCGGCGGATTCGCGACCCGCACGCCGCGGCGATCTGCGCCCCCACAGTGGTGGACCCGGTGAAGCTGACTTTGTCGACACCGGGATGCGACGTCAGCGCCTGCCCGGTGGCCGCCCCGCCGTTGACGACGTTCACGACGCCGTCGGGAAGCCCGGCCTCCTCTATCGCCTCGGTCAGCACACCGATGCTCAGCGGTGCGTCCGGTGCGGGCTTGAGCACGACGGTGCATCCGGCGGCCAGCGCAGGCCCGAGCTTGAGCGCGGCGATGAACAGCGGGGTGTTCCACGGGATGATCGCGCCGACCACACCGACCGGCAGCTGCCGAACGTCCACCGTGCCGCCGGCGAGCGACGGGCGGGTGGATTCGAACGGATAGTCGGGCGTGATCGACGCATAGGCCCGAAGCACGCCGACGGCCGTGAGCACCTGGCCGAACGTGCTCCAGGATCGCGGCGAGCCGATCTCGGCGGTGGTCAGGTCGGCGAGCACGCCCTTGCGGGCGGTCAGCGCCGCGGCCAGCCGGCCAAGTGCCGCCGCCCTGTCGGCCGCAGAGGCATCGCGCCACGGCGGGGAGACCAACGCCGCACGAGCGGCTGCGACGGCGGCATCCACCTCGGCTCTGCCGGCGCTACCCACCGTTCCCAGCAGGTCCCCGCTCGCCGGGGACCGCACCTCGAGCCGGCCTTCTGCGCCGGTGTCCGGCGCCCACTTCCCGGCGACGTAGCTCGCTGCGAACTCCAACATACCGGCTGATTCTGGCAGCAATGTCATCTTTGGACAAGGGCTCATACGTGCAGAAATCGGATATCTGGTTTCGCGCTGGCTCTTTTTCTGACAGTATTGGTCACTATGAGTTCATCGCAGGAGGCGACCGAGCGCCCGGTATCGGGGCAGCCGTGGGAGGTCGTCGTCGAGCGCGGGAAGATCGCCGAGTTCGCCGACGCCATGGGTTCCGACAACCCCGCCTACCGCGGACCCGACGCGATGATCCCGCCGACCTTCCTGACGACCGCGGCCCGATGGGCGCCGCCCGGTTCTCGGGTAAGCGTCGGGTTCGACCGCAAGCGGTTGTTGCACGGCGAACAGGAGTACGTGTTTCACACCGCGCCGCCCAGATCCGGCGACATCCTGACCGCGCACGAGCGGATCGTCGAGCGCTTCTCCAAGCCAGGCGAGCGTGGTGGGACCATGCGGTTCGCGACGGTACTCACCGAGTATCGGACCTCCGACGGGACCCTGGTCGCCGAGGCCAAGGCCACCTTCATCGAGACGGCGCCGCGCCGATGAGCCCCGGCGAAGAGTATGGGACCCAGACCGCGCCCGCCGAGGTTCAGCTCGGCGTCCAGCCCACGCCCCGTCAATTCGGCCCCTTGACCCGCCAGATGTTCGTCCGCTATGCCGGCGCGTCGGGGGATCTCAACCCGATGCATTACGACGACGAGCTGGCGCGCTCGGGCGGCTACCCGTCGGTGTTCGGCCAGGGGATGCTGACCGCCTCGCTGCTGGCGACATTCGCCACCGACTGGCTCGGCGCAGACACCATTCGCCGTTTCGCGGTACGTTTCCGCGAGCAGGTTTGGCCCAACGACGTGCTGACCTGCTCCGGTACCGTCGCTGCGATCGTCGCCGACGGGGATGCCGACCGGGTGACCGTGGACCTGGCGGCCACCAGGCAGACGGGCGGTGTGGCTGTCACCGGCTCGGCCGATTTCGTCATCCCGCGAAACGCGGCAGCGTACGGCGCGGGCCGTGCCAGTCGGCCATAGGCTGGTTGCACCATGTCCGAAGCGTCCATCGTCCGCCGCGCCAGCTACGGCCCCTCCAGCCCTGAGGTTGGTGCCCGCGGCGCCAGCACGCGAACCCGGATCACCGAGGTGTCGCTCGAGCTGTTCGGCCGTGTCGGCTACTTCGACACGTCGGTCGATGCCATCGCGAAGGCCGCAGGCGTTTCGCGCGCCGCGCTCTATCAGTACTTCCACGGCAAGGACGAGATCTTCCTGGAACTGCTCAACGAGTGCGGTAGCGCGCTGTTCCGGGTGGCGCGCCGGATCGGTCCGCTGGGCCCCGACGAGGTCGGCTTCGACAACCTGAATTGGTGGCTGGGCGAGTGGAGTTGGGTATTCGAGAAGTACTCCACGATGTTCGTTCAGTGGACGGCGATCGCGACATCGGACACCAAAGTGCGCCCGCAGATCGAGTCCTTCGTGCGCAGTTACAACCACCGTGTCGCCGAGCGTCTCGCAGCATCGGGGCTGAGCGGCCTCGATCCCGAGGTCGCGGCGATGACGATGACGGCACTGGTGCACCGCATCAACCTGTTCGTTCACACCGATCGCGCCTACGGGCGCAGCGCCAAGACCGCGGTGGACACGTTGTCGGTGTTCCTGCAGCTTGCGCTCTTCCCCGACACACCGCCGTCGGTGCTGACCTCGTTGCGTCTGCAGGCGAGCACTGATCCGGTCGCAGATGTCGACGCGATAGTGATACCGCCGGAGCCGGACATCGACGGCCTTTCGATCAGTGACCGCACCGCCAAGCTGAGCAAGCGGGCGGTCAACACGGTCACGGCCCTGGCCGACGCGGGCGCCGGCCAGTTTCGGGCACGCGGTTATCGCAGCACCAGTGTGGATGACATCGTCGAGGCGGCCAACGTCGCGCGGGGGACGTTCTACAAATACTTCACCGACAAGCAGGACCTGCTCACCGCCGTCGGCGCCGAAATCTACGAAGCCGGAAGGGCGTTCGCGGAGCGGATCACCCACCTGGACCCACTCGATGACGAGCCCACACTGCGGCAATGGTTGGCCACCTATGTCGAGTTCTACGACCGCTATTCGGGCTGCATCGACGCATGGGCGGAGGGCACCACGGACAATCCGACCGTCGTCGCGCTCGGGGAGAACGGTCAGGTGCTGATGGATGTCGGCGCGGCCAGGATGTTGATGAATCGGTCTTGGCCTTACCCGTTCGATCCGGTCGTGGCCGCGCTGATCGTGCGCGCCCTGGTGACGCGGGTGCCGCAGGCCGCGCTCGATGTGCCCGAGCCCATCGACGACGACGGCGTCGTCGATCTGTTGGTCACCTGCGTCAAGCGCGGGTTCTTCGGTCACCCGACGTAGCGACCGCCATTCCCGTGATCCATTCGGGCACCGGCTCGTAGACGAGTGGAGTAACGGGCCTCCCGCCGCCTGCGGCGCCGGCGGCGACCCAGGTCCGGATCTCGTTCGCGCCTGCGCCGGCTTGCACGTGCGCTGAGTCAACGAGGCGGGTGAGCGCCGCGGCGTCCCAGGTTGACATCGCCCGCAACACTTCGGCATCCCACTCCGGCCGTATCTTGTTGCGCGCGTCCGCCATCCCCGCGGCGATGATTCGCGCGCGTTCGTCGTCGCTGAGTTCGTAGGCGTCGACTTCCAGGCTCGGCGGCGAATGGGATAGTCCGCCAGTGCCGATCAGCAACACGCGCTGATCCACCGCGTCGAGGAACCGCGCCACCGCGGCGCCGAAATCGGCGACTCGCCGACCGGTCGGCAGTGGCGCTGTCGCACAGTTCACCGCTACCGGAATGACCGGCTTGGCGTCCAACTCGCCCAACAGATCCCGAATCGGCTGTGCGAAAGCATGGTCCAGTCCGATGTCGCGACACACCGCGACGTCGAATCCCTCCGTAAGCAAGTGTTCGCACAGTCCACGAGCCAACGTCGACGGGACAGCGATGTCTCCGGCGGGACGGCGGCCTTCCGCGATGATCGACGCCGACAGTGCCACCCCGAATGTCGGCACCACAGTGGTGAATGCGCGACGGTGGTCACCGCCGAACACGATCACGATGTCGGGGTCGAAGCTGCCTACCTCATCCGCGGCCTGCGCCAAGGCCGTCCGGAACTTTCGGCCGAACACCTGCTCGACGTCGCGCTCCTTGCCGGGACTGTGGCTCGCACAGACGACCAGCCGACGAGGTGTCACGGAAGTCATTCCGTCACGGATATCGCGCTCTCGGGGCAGTTCGCGGCGCCGGTGCGTGCCTCCTCGGCCTGCGCGGGCGGCACCTCACCTTCCCCGATACCTTCCCCGATCACGTGGCCGTATCCCTGGTCGTCGTCCGCGAAGACGTTGGGCGCCAACGAGTAACACAGGCCGTGGCCCATGCATTTGGCGGAATCGATCGTTGCTTTCATGCGGGATCGTCGGCCTCGATCGTCAAGCGCAGGGTGTCAAGGCCGACCGTTCCCCGTGGCCAGTGCACCCGGGGCGCGGTGCCCGGCGTGATGTGATAATTCGGGATGAGCCTGTGCCATTCCTCGTAGAGCACCTGCATTTCCAGCCGCGCGAGGTGTGAGCCGAGGCAACGATGTACGCCCATGCCAAAGCTGATGTGCCGATTCTCGGTGCGGTGGAAGTCGATCGCGTAGGGGTCGGAGAACAGCCGCTCGTCACGATTCGCCACGGCCAGGTAGCTGGTGATCCGGCTGCCTTCCGGCAGCGTGTGCCCGGCTACCGTCACCTCCTCGGTGTTCACCCGGGGGATGAACGGCGCAGGGGGATCCAGTCGGAGCAACTCCTCCATCGCGGCGGGAATGAGCGACGGGTCGGTCACGATTTCCCGGCGTCTCTCTGGGTTCTCGGCAAGGCGCTGCATCCCGAATCCAAGGGCATCCATCACCGTGTCCAGACCGGCAAGTATGAAAAGGAAGCACAGGCCGATGACCTCTTCATCAGAAAGGGCATCGGGTGGTTCGATGTTGAGCACCTGACTGAGCACGTCGTCTCCGGGGACACCGCGGCGCTTCTGGATGAGGTCGGTGAGGTACATGAAGAGTTCGAGCGCCTTCTGCATGCCTTCTTGTGCCGCTTCGTCAACCGATGTCTGGCCCGACGCGGCGCTGAGGCCAAGGACTGCGTTCTTCCACTCGATGAACTGGTCGCGCATGTCGAGCGGCAGTCCGAACAACGTGAGAAACACCTGGATCGGGAACACGGCGGCGACCTCGGCGATGAAGTCGCATTCTCCGCGCTGCGCGATCGGCTCGATCAGCTCGACGACCTGCCTGCGCAGATCGGGCTCGAGGGGCTTGATCACGCGGGGACTGAAGAACGGCTGCAGGATGCGACGGTAGTGAGCCTGCTCGGGAGGGTCGAACGCGATGGGCACCAACGGGACTGGACTGGCGAGCACGTCGAACGCCCGCTTCGACGAGAACACCGATGGGTTCTTGAGGATGAGTTCCACCACATCTCGATGCGTGGCCGCGTAGCCGTCCTCCACTTCGACGACGGGGTGCTCGTCCATCTGGTGCCAAGCGTCGTCGCGGGCCTCCGGCATCGGCAGGTCGTCGGTGCAAACCTTGGGAAGTGCCTCGGTGGTCAATCCCGTCCTCGATTCCTACTCCGTGCGCGGGCGTGCGAACTGTGACCGCGGTTACTCCTGGAAGTTTGCCACTACCGTCAGATATAGACAACACCCTGGATTGTTGATCCGAGGCTCCTAACGTGCTGCATCGGGTTCTACCAGGGATATTGGTGCCATTTCACCGCCAGACATAATTAGACATTGCCGTCAGACATCGCCGATCCGTTGACAGTCTGACAGTGAACTGCCATCTTTGGAGATCGTGAGAACGCCAAAGGGCGCGTCGTCGTGACAGACCTCAAGAGCACCGACCGCGTCGACGGAGCGGGACCGTATTCACCCGTCCCCGCGGACATCAAAACCCTTCGGCCGGTTCTCTTTTGGTCGGGCGTTGGAACGGTCTGCGTAGCCTTCGCCACCTACGTCTATCTGTCGTGGATACTCTCGGGTAACGCCACGCCGGTCGACCCGGGACCCGACCCGATACCCGGCGTCACCCGCCTCGCGATGACCGCCTTCCAAATCGCCTGTCCCGTCCTGGCTGTCGTTGCGATCGTCTACGTGATCCGAAAGAGCCTGCGCGAGCGCCGACTGTGCGTCGAGGCGGCGATCGTCATCGGCTCGGCGATCGCGTGGTGGCACGATCCGCTGATCAACTGGTTCCAACCCGTGCTCTTCTACAACGCCGGACTGGTCAACTTCGGGAACTGGACCGAGAACATCCCGGGCTGGCTGAGCCCGGACGGACGTCTGATGGCCGAGCCGGTGCTGATGATCGGCATGATCTACATCTGGATGCCGCTGGCCATGGGGTCGCTGGCGCGGTGGGCGATGGGGAAGGCCCGCCACCGTTGGCCGACGCTGGGACCAGTCCGCACCTTCTGCAGCGGCTGGCTCGCCGTGTTCGTCGTCGAGTTCCCCCTCGAGGTCGTTGCGCTGCACAGCGGGCTGCTCGGCTATCCGGCGTCGATTCCAGAGCTGACGTTGTGGGTCGGGCGGACGGTGCAGTTGCCGTTGTACGGGCCGGTGCTGTGGTCATTGGTGTTGAGTTCCAGCGGTGCGCTGATGTTCTTCCGGAACAAGAAGGGACAGATCCGAGTCGAGACCGGCATCGAAACGCTGCGCCGGGCGGGGACGAAAACGAAGGCTCTGCTGCGGGTGCTGGCTGTCACGGGTTTCCTGCATGTGGTGGCGATCGGGGTCTACGACATTCCGATCAACCTGGCAGGCATCTACGCCGGACCGACTCAGACTTATCCGACCTACCTGCGCACACAATTCTGCGGACCTGGCACGCCCCGGCCCTGCCCGGACGGCACCCGCTTCGAAGACCCGTAGGCGTAGGCCTGCTACTTCAACACCGAAGGCAGCGCGGCGAACTCCTGCCGAATCAGATCGTCGAGCGCACGATTGGGGGCCGACAGCCATCGGATGATGGCGCGCTCGACCAGCAGCATTCCGATCGACGCCAGCAGCCGGCACTCATCATCCGGCGCCGCCAGTCGGCGCCGCTCGGCGATCACCTTCGCCACGGTGTCCGCATTGGCCCGGTGGTTCTGACGCTCACGGCCCTGCAGAACAAAGGACGAGTCGACCGCTTCGTGATACTGCGCGATCCGCTTGCGGATGCGTTTCAGGCCCGGCGCCAGTAACGCGAAGGAGTCAGCCATGGCTTCGTAGTCCGACAGCGCGTCGTCCTGGGCAAGGAAGACGCCGCTGAACGCGTTGACGAAGCCGTACTCGCCGGAGAACAGAACCGATTCCTTGGTGGGGAAGTAGCGGAAGAACGTCCGCGGCGACACACCGGCGGCGTCAGCGATCTCGTCTGTCGTTGTCTGCTCATACCCGTTGGCGCTGAACAGATTCAGGGCGGCCTCCAGCAGCGCGGTCCGCATCTTGTTCGCATGTTCGCTCCGCGGCGAACGATCGCCCCGCGCCATCGGTCATCCTCCTCGGCCGCATCGTCGATGAAGACAATACAACCACCCCGAATGTGTAGTCCGTCGTTGACACCCGTTGCCGCGCGGACGATACTCGTCAGTTGTGACAGTCTACTGTCATAGTTTGAGACCGCAATCGCCTGCGGCAGGAAAGGGATTTCCCGAACATGACCGAAATCGCCTTGAACGGCACCGCGAACATCAATGACCTGCCCTTTGGGACGGATCGTTCACGCGCCTGGCGGGAGCTGCGCGAGGCGGGCGAGGCGGTGACCTCCGGCGAGGAGATCGTCTTGACCAGTGCCTCGGCGGTCGAGTTCGCGGCGAAGAAGCCCGAAATCTTCTCCTCCGCGCGGGCCTTCGACCGACTGGGCAGCCCGGTTCCGCTCGTTCCGATTGCCATCGATCCGCCCGAACACACCCGGTTCCGTCGCATGCTTGATCCGTTCTTCAGCCCCAAGAAGATGGCCGAGCGAGAGCCGGAGTTGCGCAGGCAGGCCGGCGAACTGATCGACGCGATCGTGGCCAAGGGTGAATGCGACGTGGTTCCGGAACTTGCCACACCGTTTCCCTCCCAGGTCTTTTTGACGCTGTTCGGGCTGCCGATGGCCGACCGCGACAAGCTGGTGCAGTGGAAGGACTCGATCCTGGAGTTCACCGACCCGAGTAGCGCTGAAGCGACGCCAGAGGTTCTCGCCCACGCATTGGAACTGTTCACCTATCTGACCGAACACATAGCCGAGCGGCGCGCCAACACCACGGGCGGCGACATGCTCACTCAGCTGATGCAAAACAGCGAGGACGGCGGAATGTCCGACAACGAGATCCTCGGGCTGTGTTTCATGTTCGTGCTCGCCGGTCTCGATACCGTCACCTCTGCGGTGGGATTCTCGCTGGCGAAACTCGCAGGCGATGCCGATCTGCGTCACCGCATCAGCAACGACTACGGCCTGATTCCGGTTTTCATCGATGACATGCTGCGTGTCGACGGCCCAGTCCCGTTCGCCCCGCGGGTCACCACCGAGGAGGTCGAAGTCGCGGGCAGGGTGGTGCCGAAGGATTCAACGGTCATGCTCGCCTATGGCAGCGCCGATCGCGACCCGCGGCGCTACCAGGACGCCGACAACGTCCATTTGGACAGCAAGGCGGTGCATTTCGCGTTCGGGCGTGGCCCGCACAGGTGCCTGGGCTCGCATCTCGCGCGCCTGGAGCTGCGGCTCATTCTCGAGGAGTGGCACACGCGCATCCCCGACTACACCTTGGCAGACGGCAAGGCACCGCAGATGCCCTGGCCCGCGGGAACGATGGGACTCGAGTCGGTCCCGCTGACCTTCAAGCCGCGATAGGGGAGCGAGCTACCGCACTTTCGGGATCACCTCTTCGGCGACCCAGGCCATGTGGTCTAAGTAGGCGTTGAAGTTATCGAGCGGTGGCGGGTTGACCCAGGTGTCGGTGACGCCGCACTCGGCCAGCATGCTGCAGTTGTCGATCACCCGCTGTGCGCTCTGGCCGAATTGTGCGCGTGGGTCGTCGACGATCGCATGCTCCTGGCCGATCGACAGCATGGCGAGGCTATAGAACACCGAGAACGGGCGGCCATCGAACCCGGGCGCCGACCGGAGATAGTCCATCTTCGCAGGCAGCTCGTTGGGCTTGGTCAGCCAAGGCGCCCAGCCGTCACCGAATCGCGCGGCACGTCGAAGAACGGCGTCGGCGTCGCCGCCCATCCAGATGACGGGATGCGGTTTGTGAATCGGCTTGGGGCCGAAGGCGATGTCGTCGAATTTCACGAACTCGCCGTCGAAACTCGGTGTGTCGCTGTGCCACAGCTCGAACATCGCGGCCAGTGACTCGTCGGCGATGCGGCCGCGTTTGGAGAAGGGCACGCCGATCGCGTCGTACTCCTCCTTGAGCCAACCCACGCCGACCGTGACCTGAGCGCGGCCGCCGCTGAGCCAGTCCAGTGTTGCGATGGATTTGGCCGCGATGACCGGATTGTGCAGGGGCAGGATCGTCACCATCGAACCGATGGTGATCGTCGAGGTCGCGCCGGCGAGGAACGCCTGTGCCGTGGTGGCGTCGAAGTAGTGGTTGCCGGACAGCTCGAGGTGGCTGGTCGGCGTCAGGTAGTGCTCCGGCAGGAACACCATTGCATATCCGAGGCGTTCGGCGGTCTGGGCGGTAAGCGCGATGTCCTGACCGGTCAGGCCCTGCTCCCACGGTTGGGTGATCGCTGCGACGTGCATGCAGTTGGGCAGGTATACAGCGAATCTCATTATGTGCCTTCCGGGTTCGGCCGGGACCTGGTGCGAAAGACTATGGCAGTGAACTGCCACACGTCAATCTCCTCGTACGCGGCGTTGACTGTGACAGTCAACTGTCATAGTGTCACTGGTAGCACCGGCCGACGTGAAAGGTGTGTCTCCCATGGCCCAAGACATCTTCGTTGTGTTGACCAACCCGATCGAGGGCGAGGACGAGGCGTTCAACACGTGGTACGACGCGCAGCATGTGCCCGAGGTCCTCGACGTACCCGGGGTGGTCGCGGCACAGCGCTACGACATCGCGGAGGTGAACGTCCCCGACGATCAGGACCTGCCCGCACAGTTGCCGCCGCCGACACACCGCTACATGGTCATCTACGAGCTGGACAACGACCCCGACGTAGTGATGGCCGAATTCCTCAAGCGCGTCATGGCGGGCACGCTGTCGTTGGGCGAATGGCTGGATCTGAGCACGATCTCGTTGACGGGATGGACTCCCCGCGGCGACCGTGTGGTGGCGGGGTCATAGTGGGCGAACTGCTGGCCGTCATGCACGCCCAGCGTGCCTGTCGGCGATTCGACCCTGACGGCAAGGTTTTGGACGGCGACCTCGAGCGCATGCTCGAGGCCGCGGTCCACGCCCCGAGCGCCGAGAACACCCAGCCGTGGTCGTTCGTCGTGGTGCGCAACGAGGAGGCACGGGCGCAGCTGGCCGACTGGTGGACCGAGACATGGAACGCTGGCGGCGGTGATTTCGTGCGGCAGAGCCTCGATGACAAGGTGCTGGTGGCCGACCTCGAATACGGTTTCAACCGAGGGGGATTCGCTGCGGCGCCGGTGGTAGTCGTGGTCTGCGCCGACACCGAACGGGTGCCGGAGATCTACGCACCGTCCTCGATCTATCCCGCGGTGCAGAATCTACTGCTCGCCGCGGCCGACCTTGGTTACGCCTCCTGCTTGACGACCGGGCTCACCACCTTCGGGGTCGACCGGGTCCGCGAGAAACTGCAGCTGCCCGACACGTTGTTGCCCATGGCCGCGGTATACCTCGGCAGGTCGGCCAGGAAGCTGTCGCCGTCCCGTCGTCGTCCTGCCCCCACGGTGACGTACCGCGAACAATTCGGCAACCCCTGGTGACGAGCTTGACGAGAACGGAGCGCTACCAATGCCGTTGGCGATAACCGAAGACCACCGCGCACTCGCCGACGTCGCCAAGGCGATGGTGGTCGGACGCTCCGGCACCGCGGGTGCCCGCCGGATTCTGCTCGACCGCGAGGCCGGCGGCCGTTGGTGGGCCGAGGACGGCCTCTGGAAAGAGATTGTGTCTACCGGCTGGCTCGGGCTGCACGTCGAGGAGGCCTTCGGCGGCCAGGGCTACGGCCTGGCGGAGCTCACGATCGTGCTGGAGCAGCTCGGTCGCGCGGCGATCGGCGGCCCGTTCCTACCAACGGTGGCCGTCGCGGCGGTGATCGCCGAGGTCGGCACCGACGAGCAGCGCAAGCGGTGGCTGCCGCGTCTAACGTCGGGCGACGTCGTGGCGGGTATCGGCGCCACCAGCGATGCGGTACAGACGGATTCGGCCGTTACTGCCGAAGCGGTCGCCACGCTAGCCGAGCCGGAAGCCGACCTGTTTCTGCTTCCGGTGGGGGACGACCTGCTGGTGGTCGAACCCGGCGACGGCCTTACCACCCGAGTCACCGACTCCCAGGATCAGCTCATGCGGCCGGTGACCGTCCTGAGCCTGAGCGCAGCCCCGGTCGCCGACACCCTTCCCGGCGCGGCGCCGTCGGCTGCAAGGATCATGCGCCTGCTCGCGACCGCGGAAGCGGTCGGTGGCCTGGCCGCGTGCACCGAGATGTCGACGGCCTATGCGGCGACGCGCGAACAGTTCGGTCGGCCGATCGGCTCGTTCCAGGCGGTCAAACATCACTGCGCGAACATGCTCGTCGACTCCGAACTGGCGGTTGCGGTTGCCTGGGACGCGGCACGCGCCGCTGGGGCGGAGGCCGACCTGGCCGCCGCTATGGCAGCCGGGCATGTGTTGCCGGCGTATCGACGTGCGGCGCTGCAGAACGTGCAGATCCACGGCGGCATCGGTTACACCTGGGAACACGACGCCCACCTCTACATCAGGCGGGCAACCGTGTTGCTCGCGTTCGTCGGCGGCGCGCCCGCGTTGCGTGACGCGGTCATCGAACTGCAGAGCACCGGACTGCGCCGCCGTCACTCGGTGGACCTGCCGCCCGAGGCCGAGCAGTACCGCGGGGCCGCAGCGGAGTTCCGCGCCGGCCTCGCCCGCACCGACGATGGCGAGCAACAGAAGGTTTGGGCCAGAAGCGGATACCTTCAACCGCACTGGCCCGAGCCGTATGGTCGGGCCGCCGACTCCGTCGAGCAGCTGATCATCGAAGAGGTGCTCGACGGCCTCGACAAGCCCAGCCTCGGGTTGGGTACCTGGGTGTTGCCCACGCTGCTGCAGCACGGCAGCGAGGAGCAGATCGAGCGCTTGATGTGGCCCAGCCTCGAGGGGGAACTGCGCTGGTGCCAGTTGTTCAGCGAACCGGGCGCTGGATCGGATGCTGCCGCGGTGGCCACCAAGGCCGCCAGGGTCGATGACGGCTGGTTGGTGACCGGGCAAAAGGTATGGACCAGCGACGCCATGAACTGCCAGCGCGGCCTGGCCACCGTTCGCACGGATCCCAACGCGCCCAAACACAAGGGGATCACCGCGATGATCATCGATCTCGCCGACCCCGGTGTCGAGGTCCGTCCACTGACGGAGATTACCGGCGAAACGCTGTTCAACGAGGTGTTCTTCAACGAGGTCTTCGTGGCCGACCACGACGTCGTCGGTGCCGTGAACTCCGGCTGGACCGTCGCGATGGCGACGTTCGGCAATGAACGCGTGTCGATCGGTGGTGGGTCGGTGACGCTACCGGCCGACGAGCTGATCGGTCTGCTGGCTCGATACCGCGCAGGCGACGGCGGTCTGGCACGCGAGGTCGGCGCACTGCTCATCGAGGCGTATGCGCTTGCGGCGCTGAACCTTCGACAGGCGGCCCGCGCGGTGTTCGACGCCGGGCCGGGTATCGAGGGAAACATCGCAAAACTGTTCGGGGCCGAGCACGCTCAACGTGTCGCGGAACTCGCGCTGACCGTCGCCGGTTCCTCGGTGCTGACCGGGGGCGAAGGTGGCGTGGTGCACGACTACCTGTTCAGCCGGTGCCTGACCATCGCGGGAGGGACGTCGGAGGTCCTCAGGAATCTCATCGCCGAACGGATTCTCGGACTGCCCCGAGAGCCGGCGGCGAAGTAGATCGGAGAGTCGGAATGACCTGTGCCGTAGTGGGAATCGGCCGCACGACGTACTCGCGGAACTCCGGCCGGACCACTCGCGGCATGGCGGTGGCCGCGTGCAGGGACGCGATCGCCGACGCCGGACTCACCTCCGCCGACATCGATGGCATCTGCACCTACATGGCTAACGACTCCGAGCAGCCCATCAACGTCGGATGGGCGCTGGGGATCGACGAATTGGCTTGGGCCAACGCCATGTACGGCGGCGGAAACCTCGTTGCCGATCAGATCGCCACGGCGGCCGCCGTCATCGAGGCGGGCATGTGCAGGGCGGTGCTGGTGTACCGGTCCCTCAACGGCCGCTCCGGGCACCGCTTCGGCCACGTCGAGGGACCGATGCAGGTTGGGAACCACGACCAATTCGACGCCGCGTCGGGGTTCTTGGTTCCCCCACAGTGGATCGCCATGTGGGCGCGTCGGCATCAGCACGAGTACGGCTCAACATGTGAAGACCTGGGTCAGATCGCCATCACGCAGCGAGCCCACGCGGCGCCGAACGAGCACGCCCTGCGCCGTGAGGCGCTGAGCATGGATGAGTACCTGGCGGCGCGCTGGATCAATGAGCCGTTCCGGGTGCTGGACTGCACGTCGGAGGTGGACGGTGCGGTGGCCATCCTGATCACCGGGGAGGACATGGCCCGCGACTGCAAGCAGCCGCCGACGTGGTTGGTCGGATCGTCGAACTCCCAGGGCGGTTCCGGATGGACCGAGTGGGACGACCCGACCGAGATGTTCTCGCGCACCGCCGGTCCGAAGATCTGGGAGAACACCGGGCTGACACCGGCCGATATGGACGTGGCGTGCATGTACGACTGCTTCACGTACACCGTGATGGCGACCATGGAGGGGTTCGGCTTCTGCGAGAAGGGCGAAGTGGGGAAGTTCTTCTCGACGGGGCGTGCCACGTACGGCGGCGACGTGGTGGTCAATCCACATGGCGGCCTGCTGTCCGAGGGGTACATCCACGGGCTGAACCATCACTACGAGGCGGCGCTGCAACTGCGCCACGCGGCGGGGGTCCGCCAGGTCGATGACGCGCAACTGGCACTCGTCACCGCGGGTGCGGGTCCTTACGGCGGCGCCAACGTATACAGCAGGGAGAAGCCATGACCAACTCGGTACTGCTGCCTCCAGTTCCGGTCCCCGATCCCGACACGGCGCCGTACTGGGAAGGATTGAAGAACGGCAAATTGATGCTGAGCCGCTGCGACGACACCGGCAGGTGGATACACCCGCCGCTCGAGCGCAGCCGGTTCACCGGCGGCCCCGTGCATTTCGAGGAGGTCAGCGGCGAGGGAGCGATCTACAGCTACATCGTTGTGCGGCAGGCGTTGGTGCCGGGGCGGATGCCGCCGTTCGTCATTGCCCTGGTCGAACTGGCCGAGCAGCCGGGGCTGCGGATCAGCGCCGTCATCGACGCCGACCCCGCGGATGTTCGCATCGGCCAGCGCGTGGAACTCCGCATCGTCGACCTGGGCGAAAGCGGTTACCGGATCCCCGAATTCGTCATCAAGTATCCGGCTTAGGAGTCGCACATGGGCAGAATGGACGGCCGCGTCGCCTTCATCACCGGAGCGGCGCGGGGACAAGGGCGGTCGCACGCGGTCCGATTGGCCGAGGAGGGCGCCGACATCGTCGGCGTGGACATCTGCCGCCAGCTCGACGGCGTGCTCTATTCCCTGGCCACGCCCGAGGACCTAGACGAGACGGTGAACCTGGTCGAGAAGACCGGCAGGCGGATGGTCGGGCGCCACGCCGACGTCCGTGATCGCAAGGCATTGGCCGCCGCGTTCGCCGACGGTGTCGCCGAGTTCGGGCACATCGATACCGTCGTCGCCAATGCGGGCATCCTGCTGAACCGTGTCGACGAACCCGACCCGGAGGCGGCGTGGGAACTCGGGATCGGCGTGATGCTCACCGGAGTCTGGAACACCATGCAGATCGCCACCGACCACATGATCGAGGCGGGTCACGGCGGGGCGATCATCGTGACCAGCTCGATGGCCGGCCTGCGGGCGCTCACCGACGGCACCGGCGGATCCGATGCCTACGCCGCCGCCAAGATCGGCGTCACCGGCCTGGTCCGCGCCTACGCGCAACGGTTGGCACCCAACAACATTCGCGTCAACGCGATTGCGCCTACCGGGGTGGCGACAACGATGATCGTCGACAACCCTGCGTTGTTCGAAGTGATCGAGAAGCACGCGCACCTGGCCAGTGCCTTCAAGAACTCCCTGCCGGTTCAGCTCATCGAACCGGGAGATGTCAGCGAGACGGTGTTGTTCCTCGCCGCCAACGACAGCGGGCGGTACTACACCGGCAGCACGCTGATGGTCGACGCAGGCATGAACATCGCCTGATTGTTCTTTAGTCAATCAATGGTTGACTAACGCGGTCGGGAGTGGTTACTGTGACCGTCGTCTCACCCGCTCACGGCCAAGCCAGGGGAGTTCGCATGCACGTCAAGATCGAAAAGGCGGCCGCGTGGCTCGGGCTGGCGATGGTGGGCGGGTTTCTGGTGATGTTCTGGTTCATCGCCGGCCTCATCCCGCCGATGAACCCCAGCGACAGCGCCCAGCAGACCGCGCAGATCTACGTCGACAAAGACTGGCGCATCCGCATCGGACTTGCCCTGATGATCCTGTTCGCATGGCTTTTCGCGCCGTTCTTCGCGCTGCTGTCCCGCCAAGTTCGACGGATCGAGGGCTACTGGGGTGTCATGTCGCTCACCCAGGTGATGTTGAGCGTGACATTCCCGTTCGGGTTCTCACTGTGCGCACTGTTCGCCGTCGCCGCCGCGTACCGCCCCGAGCGCAACCCCGACGTGACACAGGCGCTCAACGACATGTTCTGGTTCATCTTCGTCGGACTGGTCGGCCCGCTCATCACGCAGGTGGTCATCCTCGCTTTCTGTGTCTTCATCGACAAGCGAGAGGTGCCGAGCTTCCCGCGCTGGTTCGGCTACTTCAACATCTGGTACGCGATCCTCGGAGTGCCTGGATGTGCGATCTATCTGTTCAAGACCGGCCCCCTGGCGTGGAACGGGCTGTTCGCCTTCTGGATTCCGCTGACGGTGTTCACGATCTGGATGATTGTGACGACGGTGATGCTCGTCAAGGCGGTCGATGTCGAGGCCGCCGAACGCGAAGCGAATGCCGCCGAGCGCGTGTGGGAACCGGCGGCGTGAGTCAGGCGGCCGCCCGGCTGGCCGCCAAACCGGGCCGGGCACCGCAGGGCAACTCGGGCGATCGCCACGTTCCCGGCGAGCCGGGAGTGTGGATCCTCCTGTTCGGCGACATGCTCGTGTTCGGCGTGTTTTTCGCGACGTTCATGTACCAGCGGTCGCTGGCGCCCGTGCTGTTCGACGAGTCACGCCAGACACTGAGTATCGGTATCGGCCTTGCGAATACGTTGATCCTGCTGACGAGTTCGCTGTTCGTCGTCACGGCGATCCGCGCCATCCGCCCTTCACAACGTCTGGCGGCCCGATGGCTTCTGGTCGGCGCGCTTGCGTGCGGGCTGGCGTTCGTCGGCCTCAAGGTCGTCGAATACACCGCCAAGGTCAACGAGGGCCACACTCCCAACCAGAACGCCTTCTACCTGTACTACTTCATCCTCACCGGCCTGCACCTGTTCCACGTATTCATCGGAATCGTCGTCCTGGTCCTGCTTTTGACTCAGGCGGGCAAACCTGACCTCAGTGTCAACAGGATGGCCTTCGTCGAGGGCGGCGCATGTTTCTGGCACCTCGTTGACCTGCTCTGGATCGTCTTGTTCCCGCTCCTCTACCTGGTGAGTTGACCATGACGCTTTCGCTATTTCGTGCGCGATCCACGGTGGTGTGGGTCGTTCTCATCGTCGCCACCATCGTGTCGTGGGCGGTGGGCTCCGAGCATGGGACCGGCTCGGCCATCGCCGTCGTCGTCCTGGGGGTCGCCGTGTTCAAGGTCCGCTACGTCGGCCTCGACTTCATGGAGCTTAGGCAGGCGCCGCTGCTGCTACGCGGAATGTTCGAGTGTTACTGCGTCGTGCTGTGGTGCGTGCTGGCCGGCATGTATCTGTGGCTGTGATGACGGCACGCGAGGGCAAGCGGGTCCGGCGTGGCAGTGCCCCGGGATTGATTCACGAGGCTGCCAGGGAGGTCTTCGCCGAACAGGGATACGGTGCCACGACGCGCGAGATCGCCTCGCGCGCCGGGGTATCGCACGATCTGATCTTTCGCTACTTCGACAGCAAGGAGAAGCTGTTCTTCGACGCCGTCGTCACCCCACTGCTGGACGCCGTCGACGAGATGCACCAAGGGTGGCTCGACCACCCGAACCTGCGAACCATGAGTGCCGACCAGCTGGTCGGGCGGTTCACCGCCGGCTTCTACGAATTCATGTCGACGAATCAATCCATTGCTCGTGCGATGGTGCACCTGTTCGCCGGAGGCTCCACCGAAGGGGAACTCGAGCGGCTGCGTGAACGCATCAGTGAGACGTTGGCGCCCATGATCGCGCCCGTCGATGCCTATCTCACGAGTGAAGGGCTGCGACACTCGTCGCCGGCATTGCAGCTACGTCTGATGATGTTGTTCGTCGGTGTGGCGGCCACCTTCCTGCGGAGCACCTACCGCACCGATGACGACGTACCCGGTTCCGAGGAGATCGTCGACGAGTTGTCCCGCTTCATGTCAAACGGACTGCGCGACAGCTAAACAGCGGCCGTGGCTTAGCGCAACAGCGTGTCGGTGCCGAGGTCCGAATAGGCCTCGGCAAACCGTCCCATGACGGCGCTCACGACCTCGACCGAATACATCTGCTCCGGCGCGATGGCCCACATGCAGAATCCCCATGCCGGGCTCTGCCGGTATGCGGTCCACATCTGCTCGCGGTCGGGCGCCGACGCGACACCGGTGTCGAGCAGTCGGCCGCGGTAGTCGTCAAGGAGTTCACGTTCATGGTCGCGGCGATCGTCGGGGGGTAGTGCAGCGATCAGCGCGTAGCCGACGTCGTGCGACCACGAACCGCGCCGAATCAATTGCCAGTCAAGGACACCCATGCGGCCGTCGGGCAGCATGTAGGTGTTGCGCGGATGTGGATCGCCGTGCAACACGGTGATCGGTTCGCGCGACACCCGCTCCTGCAGGCTCCAGAATGACGCTTCGATCCCGTCCATGTCGGTGCCGGTGGCATCGAGTAATGCCGTCTTGTAAGGCGCCTCGACGAGCGTGCGGATGATCGCGAAGCCGTTGGCACGCAGGAACTCTGCGAACCCGCCCGTGACCGGATGCTGGAGCCAGGACAGGTCGCCGCCGTCATCCAGTCGCGGGCTGCCCCAGTACGCGGAGTGCACCCGGCCCAACGTTGTCAACAACTCATCGACCTGCTCGACCGAAAGGCCCTCCACCGCATCGGGAACCTCCGCTCCGCGCAGCGTGATGTCCTCACCGAGGATGAGAAACTGCGCAGGACCGTCCAGATGGTCGGCGAAATAGGTCGTCATGGTCTCAACGTCGAGGTCCGCGCGGAGGTCGCGGTAGAACCTCGTCTCGTCGTCGTACAGCACCGTCCCGCCGCCACCTTCGGACAGCGAGACATCGAATTCCTCCGGCAGGTCGTGCACCGTGCTCAACTGAGTCTTGACGAAGAGCCGCCGCGGCAGTGCGGTGTCAGGGTCGGCATAGTCGACATCGAGGTGCAGGTGCGAGGTGGTGCCCTGCCAGGTGCGGCGCACCGTGACACCGGTGACGGTCGCGCCCGGGTCGTGGCGGCGAAGCAACGACGTCAACACCTCGGGCGTCACGTCGTCGGCGGAGCGCAGCGGAACGGGCAGGGCTTGGCTGGTCATGTGTGCATCCTCGTCGACGAATTCCAATTATGACAGTCGACTGTCACACTATCAGCGATACGTGCCGGATTGTCCTGTTACGCCGCCACTGGACGGAACAAAGGAAGCCACACCCGGCTCTCCTCTTCACCCGACATCGCCGTCCAGTCTTCGAAGAAGACCTCGACCGGCAAGCCGACGTGGATGTCATCGGCCGACACATCGACGACATTGGTGATGAGCCGAACGTCGGGCTCGTCGGCGAGCTCCACCATCGCAACGATGTAGGGAGGGTCGAGCCCGGGTATCCACGGCTGCCGATTGACGGTGTATGCGGCAACGGTGGCCCTGCCGGACACCGGCTCCGGTGCGACGTCGGTGCTTCTGCAGCGCCAGCACGCCGGGCCCGGTGGATGAAAAAAGTGTCCGCAACCGTGACAGCGATTGATCAGCAACTCCCCGTTGCGCCCGCCCGTCCAGAAGGCCGTCGACTCGGGTGTCGGGCTGGGCACCAACCGGGTCTGGGGTCTGCGATATGCGGAATCGGTCGTCATGAGCTAGGTCTCCTGCCAGTTACAGCCGGTCAGTTCCGCGGATACGTCCCAAAGTCTGCGAGCGCTTTCCGGATCGCGCGCTATGGCGACGAGCTTTGTCGGTTTCGGTTTACCCCACTGGTGCAGCGGCCCACGGGGCGCTATGTAGGTCCCACTGGGAAGCCCGGTGGTGACCGCTTGAATGCTCGACCGTGCACCATCGGCCGGGCTCTGGGCGATGCGAGGCGACAGCGCGCGGCCTGCCCACTGCAACAGACCGGAACCGTCGCGGGTGATGTCGGTCGCCGTCATCCCGGGATCGGACGCGTACGCGGCCCGACCGCGCCGGGCCAGCTCCTGCACGAAGAGCATGTTCGCCAGCTTGGACTCGCCGTACGCAGACCACGGGTGGTAGCGGCGCCGGTGCCAGTTCAGGTCATCGAAGTGAATGCGGGCGAGCGCGTAGTTGCTGCTGGCCACGACGACGATCCGGTCGCGGATCCGGTCACCGAGCAGGCATGTCAGGGCGAAATGGCCGAGGTGATTGGTGCCCATGTGGGCCTCGAAACCGTCGGCGGTCCGGGTCAGCGGCAGACCGAGAATGCCTGCGTTGTTGACCAGGACATCGACGTAGTCCACCGACTCGGCGAACTTGCGGACGCTGGCCAGGTCAGCGAGGTCCAATTCGGCCACCTCGATGTTGCCGCTCATCGATGCGGCGGCTTGATGTGCCTTGCTCAGTGTTCGGCACGCGATCACCACATCGTGGCCCGAGGAGGCCAGCGCCGTCGCCGTCGCCCTACCCACCCCGCTGTTTCCGCCCGTGACGATGATCCGCACGCCCGTCCGGCCTCCTTTTGGTGTCTGACGCATTGGCGTCTGACGCACTCAAACAGTAAACTGTTTATCGCTTTGGTCGAAATATGTTAGGGGTATGTTGGCGACGCCGAGGGATGTGCTGGGATCTCGTCCGTGTCGCAAAGCCAATGGGCCTACTTCGACAGGCAACCACCAGCCGCCCTCTGGGCAAATGCTCACCAATTCCAGATGGGATGCTGTCCGACCAGGTCAGCTGGGTTTGTGAAGCGGGATTACTATCCGCCCAGCAAGCTCCTGAGCCGGATATGGCGGCGCGACAAGCCGCAGCCGCTGATTATGGCCCGGCTCTAGGCACGTACTTTGGACCCGACGAGCGTGCACACACAAGCCAACCAAGCCCGAAGTGCCACAGAGGAGCAAACATGGCAGACGATGCTGCCTCCCCCGAAGGGGAACTGAGCAAGTCGACGGCCACCGAGGAGACGTCGAGCGCCGCCGAACCGGATTCTGGCGGTAGCGAGACCGCCGAGGTCGCCGAGACCGAAAAGGCGGCGGACGGTGACGAGGACAGCGCCGACTACGACGAGGAAGCCGACGAGGAAGCCCCCGACGAGGAAACCGCGCCCGCCAAGCCGCGGATGTCGCACCTGCGGTTGGCGACGCTCGCCGGACTGGTCGTGGTGGTGGCGCTCGCCGGTCTGACCGGCTGGCTGGGGTTCCGCACCTACCAGTCGCATCAGGCCGATCAACAACGCAAGCTCTTCCTCCAGGTCGGCAGGCAGGGCGCGCTGAACCTGACCACGATCGACTGGCAGCAGGCCGACGCGAACGTGCAGCGCATTCTGGACTCCGCGACCGGAACCTTCTATGACGACTTCCAGAAGCGTTCGCAGCCGTTCATCGAAGTCGTTAAGCAGGCGCACTCCAAGTCGGTCGGCAGCATCGCGGAGGCGGGGTTGGAGCCAAACTCCATCACCGACAACGGGGCACAAGTGTTGGTCGCGGTGACGGTCAAGACCTCGAACGCGGGTGCACCCGACCAGCAGCCGCGCTCCTGGCGGATGCGGATCTCAGTACAGAAGGTCGGCGACGAGGCGAAGGTGAACAACGTGGAGTTCGTCCCGTGAGCAAGCACAGCGAAGAGGAAAGCGTGAAGGAAGAGACCTCAGCCGACACCGATACCGGGCAGGCCGAGAAGACGGCGACCGAGGAATTGGCCGACAAAACCGATGACGTCGACAAGACCGATGACGTCGACAAAGCCGACGAGGTCGACAAGGCCGACGAGGTCGAAAAGGCCGACGAGCCAACCGAAAGCGCCGATGAGGCATTCCAGGCCGCAGAACCGGAGAAGCCCAACCGGCGCATCCAGTGGGCGCGGGTGTTCGCGTTCGGCGTCCTTCCCGCAGTCGCGCTGCTGCTGGCGATGGGCGCGGGATACCTGAAGTGGATGGACAATTCGGTGCGCGACTCAGAGCGCGCTCGCGACACCTCGGTGCAGGCCGCCAAGGAAAGCACCGTCGCACTGTTGTCGTACAAGCCCGACACCGTCGAACAACAGCTCACCGCCGCCCGCGATCGGCTGACCGGCGAGTTCCGCAACTCGTACACGTCGCTGACCAACGATGTCGTGATCCCTGGTGCCAGGCAGAAGCAGATCTCGGCGGTGGCAACGGTTCCTGCCGCTGCCACGGTGTCCGCTAAGCCGAACCACGCCGTGGTCATGGTATTCGTCAACCAGACCGTGGTGGTCGGAAAGGACGCGCCGACCGACACCGCATCCGCCGTGCGGGTCACTATGGACAAGATCGGCGATCGCTGGCTGATCTCCCAATTCGACCCGGTGTAGCGTGGCCGAGCCACAGCTGTTCGACGTCACGGCGCCGACCGTACAGCTGCGTGCGCTGACCTGTGGCTCCGCTGACGCGCCAATAGCGTTGTGCCTGCATGGTTTCCCCGACACCGCCTACACTTGGCGCAAGCTTGCGCCACAGCTGGTGGACGCGGGGTGGCGCGTGGTTGCGCCGTTCCTGCGCGGCTATGCGCCGACGTCGGTCCCGTCGGATGGCAGCTACCACGTCGGCGCGCTGATGGACGACGCGCTGCGGGTACTGGAGGCGGCGGGCCCGACGGGACGCGACGTGTTCATCGGTCACGACTGGGGCGCCATCGCCGGAGCAGGCCTTGCCGCGATGCCCGACAGCCCATTCACCAAGGCCGTGATCATGTCGGTACCGCTGTCTGCGGCATTCCGGCCGCTCGGTCATGTGCCGCAATCCGGGAAACTGGCGGCGAAACTGCCGCGTCAGCTGCTTCACAGCTGGTACATCATGTATTTCCAATTGCCATGGCTACCAGACCGTTCCGCGTCATGGGTAGTCCCGAAGTTGTGGCGGGACTGGTCGCCCGGATACCGCGCAGACGAAGACCTGCGCTACGTCGACGCCGCGATCGGCGCACCGGAGCGGTGGCGCGCCGCGCTCGGGTACTACCGCGCGGCCTTGCGTGGCGGCCGGCCACCGGCCCAGTACGCCGAACTCCACCAGCATTGGCTGTCCGCGCCGCGGTTGCCGACGCTGTTTCTGCACGGCACGGGCGATGGCTGTTCCGAGGATTACACGCCGTGGATTGAGCGGGTGTTGCCCGACGACAGCGAGATTGCGCTCGTTAAGAATGGCGGGCATTTCCTGCAGCTCGATCAGGCCGACGTCGTCGCGCGTCACATCGTCGACTTCGTGGAGGAGGCGATCTAGCCTCGTGATCCGTATTTCCATACTCGACAGCGGGAGTTACGGACTGGCCGCTTTGCCCACCAACAGCCCGATTGTCGCTCAGAGGTTGGCAATTCCGTTAGTGCCATGTCGCCTCGCTACGCCTTCTTCAGACCGGGATGGTTGCGCGCGATCAGCGGCAGCAGGAGCCGTCGCGGCAAATGGTGGTAGAACACCGACGCGATCCGGTTGGGCGCACCGGGAACGATGACACCTTTACCGGACGCGAGTCCGTCGACCGCGGCCCTGGCCACGGCGTCAGCCTCCTCCCACAGGAACTTCGGCAGCGCTTTCTCGCTCTCTTCGTCTGGGACACCGTGGGCCTCGAGGAAGCCGGTGTACACCGGCCCGGGGCACAGTGTGGCGGCGGTGACGCCCGTGCCGCGCAGCTCCTCCCGCATCGCCTGGGTGTAGGACAGCACGAATGCCTTTGCCGCTCCGTATGACGCCTGGCCGGGCACTGGGCCGAACGCGCCGACCGATGCGACGTTGAGCACCGCACCCCGTCCGCGCTTGACCATGCCAGGGACGAACCGGCTGCAGAGATCGACCACCGCGGCGACGTCGACCTCGATCAGGTTGAGTTCGGCCTCTGGATTCGATTCGGCGACAGGGCCCAAAGTGGACAGCCCTGCGTTGTTGACAAGGACGTCGGGTAAGACACCGAGCGCAGCCACCTGGTCGGGCAGGGCCGCGCGCTCGTCGCGGTTCGAGAGATCAGCCGGCAGCACGTGTGCCCGCCCGTTCAGTTCTTCCGCCAAGACCTGCAGGCGATCGGCTCGGCGGGCCACGAGCACCAATCGGTAACCGCGGCGGGCGAATTCCCTGGCGATCTCTTCGCCGATTCCCGACGACGCACCGGTGACGACGGCGACGCCGTCGCCACTTGTAGGCGGAAGCATGGGGCAGACAATAGCCTGAGACGATGACGGTGCGTCGGCTCTCGGCGGTCGATGCGCAAATGTATTGGATGTCCGCCAAGATCCCCAACGATCAGTTTCTGCTGTACGGCTTCGCCGGTGTGGCCTCCGATCTCGAGCAGGCGCTGGCCTCTGTCCTGGCACGGGTCAGCGGTTGCCCCGAGTTGCGGCTACGGGTGCGGGATCGGGGCCCGTTCACCTACCCGTCGTGGATCGCGGGCGAGGTGCGTCCCGATCAGGTCGTCCTGCACGACCTCACCGACAGCAGCTGGGCGGGATGTCTGGCGGCGGTCGCGAGGTTGGCCGAACACCAATTGGACGCTCGCCGGATGACCTGGCGGCTGCACGTGTTCACACCCGTCGACGGGCCGCCTGGTGCCGGTGTCGGCACGGTGGCGGTGCTGCAGGCCACCCATGCGCTGGGAGACGGCATCCGGTCGTCGGCGCTCGCCGGATGGCTGTTCGGCCGCGCGGAGCAGGTGCCACCGGTGCAGGCGCCACCGCCGTTCCGCGGTGCGACGCTTCCGTGGAAAAGCGTCCGCGCGGCCCGTGCGCATCAACAGCTGGTCCGCGACACCGAGGCGGGACTGGTTCCCCCGCAGGCGGATTCGTGCCCGGCGCTGCACAGCAACGCGCGGCCCGACGGTGCCTGCAGCGTCCGCACGGTGCTGCGGAATCGGTCCCGGCTGCGCGGCCCGACCGTGACCGCCGGTGTGCTGGCCGCGGTGTCCACCGCATTGTCAGGCCACCTGCGTGAGCTCGGTGACGACCCGTCGACACTGGGCGCCGAGGTGCCGATGGCGAAAGCCGGTGTCCGCCAGGCGTACAACCATTTCGGCAACGTCGGCGTTAAACTGTATCCGGAGTTGGACTTCGGTGAGCGCGCCGACCGGATCGTCGAGGACCTGGCCCAGCGGCGTCGCAGGGCGGGACATCCGGCGATGCTTGCGTCAGACCGGGCGTTCGCCGCGGTGCCTGCGGCGCTATTGCGCTGGGGCGTCGGGCAGTTCGACCCGACGCTGCGGTCACCGACCGTCATCGGAAACACCGTCGTCTCCAGCGTCAACCGCGGAGCGGCCGATTTGCGCTTCGGTGAGTTGCCCGTCGTGCTGACTGCCGGCTACCCCGGCCTGTCGCCGATGATGGGCCTGACGCACGGCGTGCACGGCATCGGCGACACCATCGCGATCAGCGTGCACGCCGCCGAGTCGGCGATCGGTGATGTCGACGCCTACGTCGAGCGGCTCGAAAGCGCGTTCCGATCCGCCGAGTAGCCGGCGGCGGCGCTGTCAGTTGGTCCGGGTCAGCGCCTCGAGGGGTTGGTAGTGCTGCATCTCCTCAATATCGTCGACATACGGCCTGATCGGTGGAAAGAACCGCCGGAACTGCTCGCTGGGGCGAAATTTGCCAAGGTGATCGTCTGTCGAGGTCCAGTGGATGCGCAGCACGAATCGCTCCGGTTCCTCCTCGCACTGCGAGAGCTCATAACCCAGGCAGTACGGGCTGTCGTCCAGCGCCTTCGCCGCGTTGCGGTACGCGTCGACGAACTGTTCGCGCCGGCCATCGTCGATTCGGTACCGGATGTATTCGATGGCCACCGTCAGTCCTTTCCCCGAAGGAGCCCGAAGCCCCAATTGGTGCCGAACCCGCGCCGCAGCGCGAGGTGGATCCAGATCAACGCATACGGCTCAAGCAGCCGGGCCAGCGTGAGGTCGCCTGCGTCAACGACCTCGAAGCCCAGCTGCGTCACCAGGTCGGTCGTGACCTGCTTGGCCGCCTCGTCGTCGCCGCAGACGAACATGACCGGTGCGCTTGGCAATCGGGGATGGTCCATACTCGGCGCGCCGATCTGATTCATGGCCTTGCACACCTGCGCGCCAGGGGCCCACGCCGCGACCTGCTCGGCGCCGGAGGTGGTGTGCCCGATCTCCAGCGCGGTGACGTCGGGGGTGAGCGGGTTGGTGCAGTCGATGAGCACCTTGCCCGCGAGGTCGCCGCACGCCTTGACGGCTTGCTCGGTGCCCTGCCACGGCGTGCACAACACGACGACGTCGGTGCCTTGAACGGTTGCCGCGTTGGTCGCGGTTGGCGCGTCGAGGTCGGCGTACTTGGCGTCGTCGGGGGAGCGGACGCCGTAGGTGATGTCGTGGTCGGTGCGCCATCGTCCGCCGAGAGCGCGCCCGACGTTGCCCGCTCCGATGATTGCAATCTTCATGGGGACTACGCTACGGCCGAGGGCGGTCACCGATAAGAACGCACTTTGAGGTGAGTTACGGACCGGGAGGTTGGTGTGGACGACCAGTTCGGATGTCCGGTGGAGGCCACCCTCGCGGTCATCGGTGGCAAGTGGAAGGCCGTACTGATCTTCCACATGATGCACACCGGACCGCACCGTTTCGCCGAGTTGCGGCGCAAGACGACCGGTATCAGTGACCGCGTGCTGACCCGTCAACTGCGGGAGCTGGCGACCGACGGCGTCGTCCAACGCGAGGTGTTCCCGGAAGTTCCGCCGCGCGTCGAGTATTCGCTGACCGAGTACGGTGAGTCGCTGCGGCCGGTGACCGAGGCGATGTGCCAGTGGGGCAAGCGGCACATGACCGCGGGCGTCGCGTAGGCCACAACCCGCGGGCGTTAATCCGGGGTGCGCAACGACTCGATCCCGACGTCGAGCGCCGCTTCGAGATAACCGAGGTCGCCGGTGGCGAGCATGACGCCGACGCCGCCCTGGATCCCGGCGAGCAGCGCGGCGGCGATCCGATCCGCATCGAGCCTGGCGGCCACCTTGCCCTGTGTCTGCATGTGCCGCACCCCGGCCGCGATCTCATCGTGCCACTTGCGCATGAGCGCCGAGGTGACGGCCTGAGCGCCGGGTGTGCTGCGGCCGATCTCGGACATCAGCACGGCGAGCGGGCAGTGCTGGCCCTGGCGCCGGTACCGGTCGACGACGGCATCGCGCCACCGCTGCCACGCCGCCCACGACGTCAACGCACCCAGATATGGCTGCTGGTCGTCGAGGACCATCTGGGCCTCGCGCTCGGCGACCGCCAGCAGCAGCTGCTCCTTACCGTCCGGGAAATAGTGAAACAGCTGGCTTTTGGAGGTCTTGGTGCGCGCCCGAATGTCGTCGAGCGTGGCAACGGCGACACCGCGTTCGCGGATCTCTGTGGCGGCGCCCTCGATGATGCGCTGCCGTGTCGCTTGGCCCTTCGCCGTCAACGTCTGGACTTGCAGGTCCATTTTCGACAGTGTACCAGTGGACCCATGAGTCCAAACACCACGCGGCTTGCCGGCCGCACAGCACTGGTAACCGGTTCAACGGGCGGCCTCGGGGTCGCCATCGCCTCCGCACTGGCCGCGCAGGGCGCCGTCGTCATCGTCAGCGGCCGCGACAAGGCCCGTGGCGACGCCGTCGTCGCCGACATCCGGTCCGCAGGCGGCACCTGCGAGTTCGTCGTCGCCGACCTCGGCGCGGGCGAACACGAGGTGCGCCGACTGGCCGAGCAGGCCACCGCCGCCGCGGGAGGGCGGATCGACATCCTGGTCAACAACGCCGCGATGCTGCTCATGCCGACGCCGAGCGCCGACATTTCCGAACAACTGCTGCGTGACGCGTTCGCGGTCAACGTGTTCGCGCCGTTCCTGCTGACCGGAGCGCTGGCGCCGGCGATGGTGCAGCGGGGCCGGGGCGCGATCGTCAACATCGGGTCGATCACCGGGCTGCGTGGCGGCGACGGTTCCGCGATCTACAGCGCCAACAAAGCGGCGGTTCACTCGTTCACCCAATCGTGGGCCGCCGAGTACGGGCGGTTCGGTGTGCGGGTCAACGCCGTCGCGCCGGGACCGATCGCGACCGAACGCCAGGCGCAGTTCGCTGATCACGTCGCTCCGGTGCTGGCCCGCATCCCGTCGCGGCGGATGAGCACACCGGCCGAGGTCGCCGCCGCGGTGGTGTTCCTTGCCAGCGACGACGCCGCCAACATTCACGGCGCCGTTCTGAGCGTGGACGGGGGCTGGGCGGCCGTTTAACACATGGCCTAGATTTTGTTGCATGACTGCGTACCACACGGCCATCGACACCGGACTGCTGATTCTTCGGGTGGTGCTGGGTCTGACCATGGCCGCACACGGTTACAACAAATTCTTCGGGAAAGGTGGCCTGAAGGGCACCGCGGGCTGGTTCGACAGCATGGGCATGAAGCCGGGCATGTTCCACGCCAGGGTCGCCGCCACCACCGAGATGTCGGCCGGGCTCGGCTTGGCGGCCGGCCTGTTGACGCCGATTCCCGCGGCGGGCTTCGTCTCGCTGATGCTGGTTGCGGCCTGGACCGTGCACCGGCCCAACGGCTTCTTCATCGTCAAGGAGGGCTGGGAGTACAACCTGATACTGGCCGTGTCGGCGGTCGCGGTGGCCACGATCGGGCCTGGCAAGTTCAGCCTTGACTACGCGCTGTTCCACGCGACGAGCTTCTACGACTTCCTGCACGGCTGGTGGGGTCTGCTCATCTCGGCCGGGCTGGGGCTCGCAGGCGGCATCGGCCAGCTGGTGATCTTCTGGCGGCCACCGGCGAAGGCCGACGCCTCCTAAATCGCCGAATGTAACGCCATGGCGAGAATCCACGCGATTTTGCGCCGTGCCGTTACATGCGCAAACCGATTCCACTCGGCTAGAACACGTTCTAGTCTCATGCGTCATGGGGTTCTTGAAGCAGGACGCACCCGTCATCGACTACGAAGAGTGGAGTAAGGGCACCCGCGCCGAGAAGATCGTTCCGATGGCCAGGCACTGGGCCGAGGTGGGATTCGGGACGCCCGTGGTGCTGCACCTCTTCTACGTCGTCAAGATTCTGCTGTACATCCTTGGTGGTTGGCTGTTCGCACTGGCCACCAAGGGCATCGACGGCTTCACCAACGTGGCGTCGGTGTACGCCGAGCCGATCGTGTTCGAGAAAGTCGTGCTCTACACCATGCTGTTCGAGGTTGTCGGGCTCGGATGCGGATTCGGCCCGCTGAACAACCGGTTCTTCCCGCCGATGGGGTCGATCCTGTACTGGTTGCGGCCCAAGACGATTCGGCTTCCGCCGTGGCCCAACCGGATACCGCTGACCAAGGGCACGGCACGCACGCCGTTCGATGCGGCGCTGTATGCGGCGCTGCTCGTGATGCTTGTGGTCGCGTTGTTCTCCGACGGCACCGGGCCGATACCGGCGTTGGGCACGACCGTTGGCGTGCTCCCGCTCTGGCAGATCTGGACGATCCTTGGTCTGCTCGCGGTGCTCAGCCTGCGCGACAAGGTGATCTTCCTGGCCGCCCGCGGCGAGGTGTACGCGTCGTTCACCGTGGCGTTCCTGTTCGCCGGGGTGGACATGATCATCGCCGCCAAGCTCGTCTGCCTGGTGATCTGGCTCGGCGCGGCGACGTCGAAGCTCAACAGGCACTTCCCGTTCGTCATCTCGACGATGATGAGCAACAACCCGGTGTTCCGGCCGCGGTTCATCAAGCGCAGGTTCTTCGAGCACTTCCCCGACGACCTGCGGCCAGGGCGGCTGTCACGGACGCTCGCGCACTTCAGCACCGCGATCGAGGGGCTCGTCCCGCTGGTGTTGTTCTTCTCCCACGGCGGCTGGCCGACGGCGATCGCGGCATTCGTGATGATCTGCTTCCACTTCGGCATCCTGTCGTCGATACCGATGGGGGTGCCGCTGGAGTGGAACGTGTTCATGATGTTCAGCGTGCTTGCGCTGTTCGTCGGCCACGCCAAATTGGGGCTCAGCGATCTGCAGAGCCCGCTGCCGATCGTGCTCTTCCTCGTCGTCGCGGGCACCGTGGTGCTCGGAAACCTGTTCCCGCGCAAGGTGTCGTTCCTGCCTGGCATGCGGTACTACGCCGGCAACTGGGACACCGGGTTGTGGTGCATCAAGCCGTCGGCAGACCGCAAGATCGCGAACGGCGTTGTGTCGATCGCGAGCATGCCGCAGGCTCAGATGGAGCGGTATTACGGCAGCCAGGAGACCGCGCAGATGTACCTCTACATGGGATATGCGTTCCGCGCCTTCAACAGTCACGGCCGCGCGATGTTCACCCTTGCCCACCGGGCAATGGCAGGGCAGAACGAGGACGACTACGTCCTGACCGACGGCGAGCGGATCTGTTCGACGGCTATCGGCTGGAACTTCGGCGATGGCCACATGCACAACGAGCGGCTGATCGAGGCATTGCAGGAGCGGTGCCACTTTGAGCCGGGCGAGGTGCGCATCGTGTTGATCGACGCCCAGCCGATCCACAAGCAGCGGCAGGAGTACCGGCTCGTCGACGCCGCCACTGGCGAATTCGAAAGCGGCTATGTAAAAGTCGCGGACATGGTGACGCGCCAGCCGTGGGATGACACGGTGCCGGTGCGCGTGACGTGGTCGGCGGCGACCGCTAGCCCGTGACGTCGCCAGCCGTGTGCTCTTGGTCACAACGCCCCGGCGGACGACTGATTCACCTGCCGTTTGACCAGGTGTGCAACCCAGCAATCTGTACGGACGGGTCGGCGGCGCCGATCACGACGCCGGACGGGGGCGTCAGCCTACCAACCAGTAGGTTGACCTAGTAAACCTTGTTCGTTTACGTTCGAGGGTGAACCCGCGCAGGGACAGAATCCACCTCTCAAAGGAGTAGTGCCATGGCTGAAGCCGTCATCGTCGAGGCCGTGCGGTCGCCGGTCGGCAAGCGCAACGGCGGGCTGTCGGGAGTGCACCCCGGCGAACTGTCCGCACAGGTGCTCAACGGCCTGGCCGAGCGCGCAGGCATCGACCCGGAGATCGTCGACGACGTCATCTGGGGATGTGTCATACAGGCAGGCGAGCAGGCCCTCGACGTCGCCCGTACCGCAGTACTTGCTGCGGGCTGGCCCGAGAGCGTCCCCGGCGTCACAGTCGACCGGCAGTGCGGGTCGAGCCAGCAGTCGGTGCACTTCGCCGCGGCCGGCGTGGTGGCAGGGCACTACGACGTGGTTGTCGCGGGCGGTGTCGAGTCGATGTCGCGCACACCCATGGGCGCCTCGCTGGCCAACGGTGGCCACCCGTACCCGGAGGCCTTCCGCACCCGCTACACCCAGACGCCGAACCAGGGCATCGGCGCGGAGATGATCGCCGAGCAGTGGGGCTTCGACCGCACCGCGGTCGACGAGTTCTCGCTGGCGTCGCACGAGAAGGCCGCCGCTGCGCAGGATTCCGGTGCATTCGATGACCAGATCGTGGCGATCAAGGACCAGGACGGCAACCCGGTGCTCAAGGATGAAGGCATCCGCCGCGGCACCACCATCGAGAAGATGGCTCAGCTCAAGCCGGCGTTCAAGGACGACGGCGTGATCCACGCAGGCAACTCCAGCCAGATCTCCGACGGCTCGGCCGCGCTGCTCTTCATGTCGGCCGAGAAGGCGAAGTCGTTGGGGCTTAAGCCGATCGCGAAGGTGCACACCGCGACGCTGGCGGGCGCCGATCCGGTGATCATGCTGACCGCGCCGATCCCGGCTACCCAGAAGGCGCTGAAGCGCTCGGGCCTACGGCTCGAGGACATCGGCGTGTTCGAGGTCAACGAGGCGTTCGCGCCGGTGCCGCTGGCGTGGCTGGCCGACATCGGCGCCGACGAGAAGAAGCTCAACCCGAACGGCGGCGCAATCGCGCTCGGCCACCCGCTTGGCGGATCCGGGGCCCGGATCATGACCACGATGCTCTACCACATGCGGGACAAGGGAATTCGCTACGGCCTGCAGACCATGTGCGAGGGTGGAGGTCAGGCCAACGCCACCATCCTGGAGCTGCTGTGACCGACACCGTGACGAGCGCCGCCGCTCTCACCGAGCGGCGGGGCAACGTCCTGCTCATCACGCTGAACCGTCCGGAGGCGCGCAACGCGGTCAACAGCGCGGTGAGCACCGCGGTGGGCGACGCGCTGCATGAGGCCCAGGACGACCAGGAGGTGCGCGCGGTGGTTATCACCGGCGCCGGTGAGTCCTTCTGCGCGGGAGCTGATCTGAAGGCCATCTCGCGGCGGGAGAATCTGTTCCACCCCGACCACGGTGAATGGGGTTTCGCGGGCTACGTACACCACTACATCGACAAGCCGACCATCGCCGCGGTCAATGGCACCGCGCTGGGCGGGGGCACCGAGCTCGCGCTCGCCAGCGACCTTGTGGTGGCCGAGGACCGCGCGAAGTTCGGGCTCCCCGAGGTCAAGCGCGGGCTCATCGCCGCCGCAGGCGGCGTGTTCCGCATCGTCGATCACCTGCCGCGCAAGGTCGCGATGGAGCTGCTGTTCACCGGCGAGCCGATGAGCTCTGCGGACGCGCTGAAGTGGGGCCTGATCAACCAGGTTGTCCCCGACGGCACCGCGGTGGACGCCGCGCTGGCGCTCGCCGAGCGGATCACCGCGAACGCGCCGCTGGCGGTATGGGCCAGCAAGCGGGTGGCCAACGGCGTCGACGACGGCGTCATCACCGACGACGAGGTCGGCTGGTCTCGCACCGTGCGCGAGATCACCGCGCTGATCAGGTCTGAGGACGCAAGGGAAGGACCGCTGGCGTTCGCCGAGAAGCGGCAGCCGGTCTGGAAAGCCAAGTAGGAGAAGACACATTGAAGAGACTGGTATTCGAACCCGAGCACGAGCAGCTGCGGGAGACTGCGCGTCAGTTTCTCGAAAAAGAGTGCGCGCCATACACCGAGAAGTGGGAGAGCGAGCGCCTCGTCGACCGCGAATCGTACGTGGCCGCAGGCAAATACGGGCTCATCGGCTTCAACATGCCAGAGGAGTACGGCGGTGGAGGCGTCGACGACTTCCGCTTCAACGCCGTGATCGTCGAAGAGTTCTCCAAGTTCGGTCCCGCGACACCTGGCGTGAGTCTGCAGAACGACATCGTCGGCCCGTACTTCGCGTCGCTGGCGACCGACGAGCAGAAGCAGCGGTGGCTGCCTGGCTACATCACCGGTGAGCTCATCGGCGCGATCGCGATGACCGAGCCCGGTGCCGGTAGCGACCTGGCAGGCATCAAGGCGTCGGCGGTGCGCGACGGTGACGACTGGATTCTCAACGGCTCAAAGACATTCATCTCTGCGGGTATCAACAGCGACCTGGTGATCGTCGTCGCCCGTACCGACCCCGAGGCGGGGCACAAGGGCTTCTCGCTACTGGTCGTCGAGCGCGGCATGGAGGGGTTCACCCGAGGGCGCAAGCTCGACAAGATGGGCCTGCACGCCGCCGACACCGCCGAGCTGCACTTCGAGAACGTGCGCGTGCCCGCCACCAACATCCTCGGTCTCCAGGGGCGCGGCTTCTACCACCTGATGCACAACCTGCCGTCCGAGCGGTTGTCCATCGCGATCGCCGCCATCGCGGGCGCCAGGGCCACGTTTAACGAGACACTGCAGTACGTCAAGGACCGCAAGGCGTTCGGGCAGCCGATCGGCACCTTCCAGCACAACCGGTTCCTGATGGCCGAGATGGACACCGAGCTCGAGATCGCCGAGTCCTACATCGACCGCTGCCTGCGGGCGGCCGTCGACAAGGAGCTGACCGCGGTGCAGGCGTCGAAGGCCAAGTGGTGGTGCACCGAGCTCGGCAAGCGCGTCGTCGACAACTGCGTTCAGCTGCACGGCGGGTACGGCTACATGAACGAGTACAAGGTCGCGCGTGACTACGTCGACGTCCGGATCCAGACGATCTTCGGCGGCACGACCGAGATCATGAAAGAGATCATCGGCCGCGACCTCGGGCTCTAGCCGGCTCAGCCGGCGCGGGCTCTAGCCGGCTCAGCCGGCGTGGGTTCTAGCCGGCCGCCGGAGAGGGCACGTGCTGGTCCGCAGGCGGCGGCGGGGGTGCCTCCGCCGTCGTGGTGGTCGTCGCTGTCGTGGAGCTGGTGCCCGTCGGGGTGATCGGCTCGGGAGCCTGCGCTGGATCCAGAACCGTGTCGATCATGTAGATCCGCGCATCGCTGGCCTGGATTCCGCCGCAGACGAGCTTGGCGGTGTCGTTGACCTTGATGTCGCCGCCCTTGCCCGTCACCTTGATCTCGGCGCCCTGCTGCGTTGGCCGCTGGCCCTTCAGATCGTCTGGGCCAAGCAGGCCGAGGAAGACGTGGTAGTAGTCGAGCTTCGCCAACGCCGCCGGGTCGGCCTTGATGGCGTCAAGCCGGCCGGGTTCCATCGCCGCGAACGCGTCGTTCGTCGGCGCGAACACCACGTACGGGCCGTTGTTGAGCACCGAGACGATGTTGACCGCCGGGTTGGCCTGCCCGGAGATCAACGAGTTGAACGTGGAGATGTCAGGGATGCCGGCGAGCACGGTGCCGATCGGCTGGGTGTTGAAATTCTTCCAGTTGGGCAGCTCCGTCTTGAACGCGTCACACCCCGGCCCCTGTGGATCAGGGATCGGGGTCACCGGCGTCGTATCCGGCGGTGGGTCGGCATAAGCGTTGATGGCGAGTGGCAGCGATGCAACGATCGCGACAACCCCCACGGCGGCGCCTATGGCCTTGCTGGCACGAGTCTTCACTTTCGGCTCCTCAGCTTCGTTAGGTCGCATCGCATGTTAAGGGCAGCGATCACCCAACAGCAAAGTCGCATCGAGACCCTAATTCCGTTACAGGCCGCTGACCTGCACTTTCCGCACGTTTGCGCAGAGAACCACGGCGACGAAACACAGACAGGCCGCCAGGTAGAACGCCGTGTCATAGTTGCCCTGCATATCGCGCAGCCGGCCAGCGCCCGCGGCGGCGATCGCCGCGCCGAGCTGGTGGGACGCGAACACCCAACCAAACACGACGGGGGAGCGCGTGCCGAAGTAGTTGCGGCATAAAACTATCGTCGGCGGCACGGTGGCCACCCAGTCAAGGCCGTAGAAGATGACGAATACCCACGTGCCCGGTTCGGCGTGCGGCGAAAGCAGCAACGGCAACAGCAGCAGCGAGAGCCCGCGGCCGGCGTAGTAGACCACCAACAGCAGCCGGGGATCGATGCGGTCGGTGAGCCAGCCGGAGAACACCGTGCCCGCGACGTCGAGGATGCCGATGGTGGCGAGCAGCCCCGCCGCCACCGTGGTGGGCATGCCGTGGTCGTTGGCGGCAGGAATGAAATGCGTGCCGATCAACCCGTTCGTCGTCATCCCGCAGATCGCGAAGCTCGCTGCCAGCAGCCAGAAGGCAGGCACCCGTGCACCGATCCGCAACCCGTCGAAAGCGGCGGCAAAACTCGAGGCAGGCACGACAGCGGGCTCGGCCGCAGCCGTCGCACCGTATGGCGTTAAGCCCTTGTCCTGCGGGTAGTTCCGCATGAACGCCACCACCAGCGGCACCACGCCGAGGGCCGCCGCGGCGACGATCAACGACGCCAAGCGCCAGCCGTGCCGGGTGGTCACCTCGGCGACGATGGGCAGGAAGATCAGCTGCCCGGTCGCGCTCGCCGCGGTCAGCACGCCGGTGACCAGGCCGCGCCGGGCCTCGAACCAGCGCGCCGCGACGATGGCGACGAAGCCCATCGAGATCGAGCCGGTGCCAACGCCGACCAGCACGCCCCACAGCAGCACCAGCTGCCAGCTTGCGGTCATCGTCACACTCAGCGCCGACCCCGACGCGATCAGCAGCAGCGCCGCCGACAGCACCGGTCGCACACCGAACCGGTCCATCAAGGCCGCTGCGAACGGTGCCGTCAGCCCGAACAACGTCATGTTGACCGACATCGCCAGCCCGACCACCCCGTGTGACCAGCCGAACTCGTGGTGAAGCGGGTTCATCATGACGCCAGGCACCGAGCGAAAACCCGCAGCGCCGAGGATCGCGATGAAGCTGACGGCGGCCACCACCCAGGCCAAGTGAATGCGACCCGTTGGCGTGCTTTTCCGTGCGGCGGTGAGCGTCACCGAATCACTGTCGCGGATCCGCAGGGGCGCGACCAGTGGCATGAATGACACCATTCGTTAAAAACGTGCCAGTGTCCTGCGCTAGCCCTCCCGCAGCACGACGGCCACCACGCTCGCCAGATCCTCGGCCGTTTGGCGGAACGTGTCGGCGCCACAGCTGGCGTGCACCAGCGCGCCGAGTAGGCCGAACTCCAGTGTCTCGGCCACCTCGGGCCATGCGCCCGACCGCAGCGCTGCGCGCACGCGCCGCTGCAGCTCCGCGTGGATTCGCTGCCGGATCGCGCGCACGGACGGCTCGTCACAGATCAGCGCGCTCGAGCAGGCCGCCGCGACTCCCGGCTCGTCGGCCAGCAGCATGACCAACTGTGAGAACTGGGCGGCGATCCTGGCCCGCGCGGATTGCTCGACGTCGACGATCAACGGCGCGGCACGCAACCGTTCGAGATAGATCTCGGCGACGATCGCGTCCTTCGACCGGAAGTACGCGCAGATCTCGCCATGAGAAACGCCCGCGCGCTTGGCGATCGACCGCATGGTGATGATCGAATACGGCACTTCCCGCGCCAGATCGACCGTCGCATCCAGCACCCGGCGCCCAATCTCGTCATCGATGCGGGTGCGATCGTCGTAGGACCGCAGGTATACGACGTCAGCCATTCGAGTCACTGCCCAACAGATCGGCGAGCGCGACAGCCAGTTCGTGAAGGCCGGTTTCAAGCGAATATGTCTTGTCCACAGTCCAATTCACGATGCCGCCCGTCAGTGCGCCGACGATGATATCGGCGAGCGTTTGGGCATCGTGGCGGACAGTCACCTCGCCGCGCGCCACGCCTTCCTTGACGAGTTCGAGGAACGTGTCGTGCAGGGCGAAACCCCGTTGAATGCCATACCCCGCGGCGGCCAGCATCTCGGCGATCACCTCGCGGTAGGTGTCACTCGAACTGCTAAGGGCCGCCGCGATGTCGTCAAAGACCCCGATCAGCCGGGCGGGGATCGGTTCATCGGCGCGATCAAACACAACGTCATGCATGTTGAGCAGGCGGCGCTCGGCGAGCGCCCGCATCATGTCGTGCCGGGTGGGGAAGTGGTTGAAGAACGTTCGGTTTGCGACGTCGGCGCGCTCGCAAATGTCCTCGATCGTCGTCGCGGACACCCCCCGAACCAGGAACAGGTCGAAAGCCGCACCAAGAATCCGGTCGCGGACCTCCTGCTTGCGGCGGTCCATCCTGTTCACGGCTGCGAGCCTACTGTGGCGTTGCCGCACGGCCATTCCGACAAGTCCCCGAGGTAGCCGCAACCCCCGTCGGCCGGTTCCGTGCTCACCGCCGCCAACACCTGCGTCGCCATGCCTACGCACGGTACGAGCGATTGCAGATAAACGCAAGAGTGCAGTGATATGCATTGCCCGCCGAATACCGGGTAGCGGGAAGTCCTGACGGGTGGCAGCGGCAACGACACGACCCTCGTCGAGGGCGACTGTTGAAGAGGTGACGGCTGTCCTTCCAGATCACTTGCCAAATGACGCAGGATCCGGGCAGTGCTATGTTGCGCGGGCTCTACGACGCGCACTCGGCCGCGTTGTGGCGCTACGCCCAGCGGTTGACTCGGGACCCGCACCAAGCACACGACGTGGTGCAGGAAACGCTTATGCGCGCATGGCTGCACCCCGAAATCAACGAGGATGGCAACCGATCGCCACAGGCTTGGCTATTCACCGTCGCGCGCAACATCATCATTGACGACCGCCGCAGTGCTCGGTTCCGCAACGAAGTAGCGATGTTGGAGGGTGCCGATATCGACGAGCCGTTCGATCTGCAGGACGCAACTGCCACCATCGACCGGCTGATGGTCAGGCAGGCGCTGGCTCAATTGTCCGCCGAGCACCGCGGCGTTCTCTGGCGGTCGTATTACCTGGGCTGGACGCTGGCGCGTATCGCGGAGGACCTCAAGATCGCCGAAGGCACCGTGAAGTCGAGGCAGCACTATGCGTTGCAGGCGCTGCGGCGGACGTTGCAGGACGGCCGAGAATCGGACGGCGGATGAACGGGAGGTAGCGGGCGTCAATACCATGACGCGCATGCTTCATCCGCTGATCCTGCCCGTTCGCGGTCATTCGCCCTTGCTCACGCCGAAAGCTGGGTGGCGCCAAACGCGAGTGTGATCGGCCAGGTCACGCTCGCCGCCAGGGCCAGCGTCTGGTACGGAGCCACGCTGCGCGCCGAGGCAGAGCCGATCGAGATCGGATTCGGCACGAATATCCAGCACGGGGTCACCATCCACGTCGACTCCCAATTCCCGGTCAGCATTCCCGGTCAGCATCGGCGCCGGGGTCAGCGTCGGCGAGAACGCAGTGCTGCACGGCTGTGTCGTCGAGGACGATGCACTGATCGGCATGGGGGCCGTCATCCTCAACGGCGCCACGATCGGCGCGGGCTCTCTGGTCGCGGCGGGCGCGTTGGTGCCACAGGGCGTCGCGGTGCCGCCACGGTCCCTGGTGACCGGCGTGCCGGGCAGTGTCCGCCGTGAGCTCAGCGATGCCGAGATCGCCAACAACCGAAACAACGCGCAGGTGTGTCAGCGGCTCATCGAGCTGCACCGCGGCGCCATCGGCTAGCCCGCGGTCCGGCAGGTGTCCTTCGCCCCTGTGCTACCAATTTCTTACCAGCACAAGGCCTCTCACCGCATGGCCTGCTGAACAGGCCGTCGATGCGGCGTTGGCAGCGATGTTCGCGGGTGGCAGGCGCCGATAAACTCGATTTCGATCTGATGGGTTCGGGTACCTCCGTACGGTGGGTACCGTGCGAATCCTGGTTACCGGCGCCACCGGCTATGTCGGCTCGCGGCTCGTCAGTGCGCTGCTCGACGCGGGCTACGACATCGTCGCCACTACTCGAAACCCCCACCGGCTGGCCGAGTTCGGCTGGCATGATCAGGTCACCGGAGTCGCACTGGACGCGCACGACGAAGCCTCGGCCAAGAAGGCGTTCGCCGACGCCGGTCCTATCGACGTCGTCTACTACCTGGTGCACGGCATCGGCCAACCGGACTTCCGCGACGCCGACAACCGCGCCGCCGCCACGGTCGCCAACGCGGCCAAGGACGCCGGGGTGCGGCGGATCGTGTATCTGGGCGGGTTCGTGCCCGACGACGACGAACTCTCCGAACACCTGATCAGTCGCGCCGAGGTCGCCGATTGTTTGAGCATCGACGGCGGTCCGGACGTGGTGTGGCTGGGTGCGGCGATGATCATTGGCTCGGGGTCGACGTCGTTCGAGATGCTGCGCTATGTCGGCGACCGGTTCTGGTTGATGCCCATGCCTGCGTGGTCGGCGAATCCGATCGACCCGATCTCGATCCGCGACGTCCTGTACTACCTCGGCGCGGCTGCCGACATCGGCGGCGTTCCTGCGGGCGCGTATGACATCGTCGGTCCGGACACCACGTCGTACGGCGACCTGCTGCGCGCCTACGCCAGGATATCGGGTAAGTGGCGTGCGGAGCTGCCCGTCAACGGGGTGGATACCAGTGTGGTGTCGTGGATGACGGCGGCGGTGCTGCCGGTCCCTGGCGGCCTTGCCGCCGATCTGGTGCAGTCCCTTGACCATCCGATGATGGCCTCCGAGGCAGGGCTGCGCGATCTGGTGTCCGACCCACCCGGCGGGCTGGTGGGCATCGACGCCGCGATATCCCGTGCGTTGTCGAGTGATCGGCCGCGACCGGTCAACGCGCTGGCCGATCCGCACCACCTGGCCGATACCGATCCGCACTGGGCCGGTGGGGACATGGTGCGAATCCAACAGCTGGCGCGGGCCGTCATCCCTTCGATCGCGCGGCCGGCGCTCGGCCTGCTCGGGCTGGTGCCGGGGCCCGTCGCGGCCGCACTTCGAACCGGACTCGACACGATGATCAACTTGGCGTCGAAGGCGAGCCCGGCATGACAGAGCCGACGGCGACGCGCGTGCGTTATCTCGACGAGCTGCGCGACATCGTCAGCACGGTTGCGGTGCCCTACCACGAACCGCCAGCGGTGAAACGGCGGCGGCGGATCGTCGTCACGGTGGTGCTCGTGATCGGCGGTGCGCTGCTTGGGTATTCGTTGACCCGTCGGCCAGGTGACGAGTCGTTCTACTGGCTCATGCTTGCGCTTGCGGCGGTGTGGGCGCTCGGTGCCTTCGCCTCCGGCCCGCTGCATCTCGGCAGTGTGCGGTTCCGCGGCCGCAACCAGCGTCCGGTGATCACCGGGACCGTGGTCGGTTTGGCGGTCGGCGGCGTGTTTCTGGCGGGCGGCCAAATCGCGCGCGAAATTCCCGGCCTGCGCGAATTCGTGGTCCGTGTCCTCGATTTCGCCAACCACGGTCCGCTGGCGCTGGTGGTGTTAATAACCGTGATCAACGGGATCGCGGAGGAGCTGTTCTTCCGCGGCGCGCTCTACACCGCGCTGGGGAAGGCCTACCCGGCCGTGGTGTCAACGGTCATCTATGTGATCGTCACGTCGGCCACCACCGGAAACCCGATGCTGGGTTTCGCCGCGATGATTGTGGGCGCGGTGTGCGCGTTCGAACGCCGCGCCACCGGTGGCGTGCTGGCACCGACGCTGACCCACTTCTTCTGGGGACTGGTCATGGTGCTTGCGCTGCCGCCGGTGTTCGGCGTCTAGCGCAACGGGTTCGCCGGCTCGTCGGCCTAGAACGGGTCGTAAAGAGATGGGATCGTCTTGCGGTCGGCCAGCTTCTCAACCACCCAAGGTCTTCGATCGCCCCGTGCATGCGAGTTCCGCGAAGGAAACTCGATGCATGTGCCGACGTATTTCCCGGCCTCCGGCGACCATTCAGCTCGGTAGGTGTAGCTGTCCACGACGCCGATCTTCGCGACGCCGTCCGACAATTGGGACTGTTCGGAACGTGATATCGCCTGCGATATCACGTTTCAGGCGAGGCACATGCCCGGTTCTAGGAGTCGGTGAACTTCGCGGGTCTGCGCTGCTGGAAGGCCTTGGTGCCCTCGCGGAAGTCGTTCGACTCGATCAGCACCAGCTGGCCCTGCTTCTCATGCTCCAGCGTTGCCTCCAACCCCGTCAGCGTCGCTTCGTTGATCGCGTTCTTGGTCTTGCGCAGCGCCACCACCGGTCCGGACACCAACGTGGCCACCACCTTGTCCACCTCGGCGTCGAACTGATCGGCCGGATACACCGCCGTCACCAGGCCCCATTCGCGCGCCTCCACCGCAGGGATCCGCTCGGCCAGCAGCACCATCCGCATCGCGCGGATGCGGCCGACCGCCGCGGCGATCAACGCCGAAGCGCCACCATCGGGCATCAGCCCGATCTTCGTGAACGCCAGCATGAAAAATGCCTTCTCCGAGGCCAATACGACATCACACGCCAACGCCAAAGAGGCCCCGACCCCGGCCGCAGGGCCCTGCACGGCCGCGACCACCGGCTGCGGCAGGTTCACGATCGACAGGACCGCGCGATTGGCCGCGTCGAGGACATCGGCAGGCGTGCCGCTCGCACCGGGACTGGCGTGGTCCTGCTCGCTGATCCCGGCGCCCGACGAGAAGCCGCGTCCGGCACCGCCGAGCCGCACCACCCTGACCCGCGGGTCGCCCGCGGCCTGCTGCAGCGCGTCGGCGATCCCATTGAGCATCGCCGCCGTCAGCGAATTCAGGCTGTCCGGACGGTTCATCGTCACCGACAGCACGCCGTCGGTCAGTGTCACTGTGAGATCGTCGATGCCGGTGTAGCAGTCGGTGGTTGTCATTTCTGCAGCCTAAGTTCGGCGGGCAGATGGCCCGCAGCCGGTTCGACTTGGTTATACAAGTAAGCTATGTCGCGGTCAACTAGAGAGGGTAGGCAATGGCGGGACCACTGCACGGATTGCGCGTCGTCGAACTGGCCAGCATCGGCCCCGGACCTCACGCCGCGATGATTCTCGGCGACCTCGGCGCCGACGTCGTCCGCGTCGAGCGGCCGGGTCCGCTCGGGGGAACGCCGAAGGCCAGCCGCGATGCCACCCAGCGCAATCGCCGCTCAGTGGCAGCGAATCTGAAGACCGACGAGGGTCGCGACCTGGTGCTTGCGCTGATCGCCAAGGCCGACGTGCTCATCGAGGGACTTCGGCCGGGCGTCACCGAGCGGTTGGGTCTTGGTCCGGATGACTGTGCGAAGGTCAACGAACGGCTGATCTACGCGCGCATGACCGGGTGGGGGCAGACCGGGCCGCGACGGTTGCAGGCCGGCCACGACATCAACTACATCTCACTCAACGGTGTGCTGCACTCCATTGGGCGCGCGGGCGAGCGGCCCGTCCCACCGCTGAATCTGACCGGCGACTTCGGCGGCGGCTCGCTCTTCCTGATCGTCGGCGTCCTGTCGGCGCTATGGGAGCGGCAGACCTCGGGTAAGGGCCAGGTGGTCGACGCCGCGATGATCGACGGCTCGAGCGTTCTGATCCAGATGGTCTGGCAGATGCGGGCCAGCGGCATGTGGTCCGACGAACGCGGCGTCAACATGCTTGACGGCGGTGCCCCGTACTACGACACGTACACGTGCGCCGACGGCCGCTACGTCGCGGTCGGGGCGATCGAGCCGCAGTTCTACGCTGAGATGCTCAAGGGCCTCGGCTTGGACGGCGCCGATCTGCCCGACCAGAACGACGTCGGCCGCTGGCAGGAGCTGCGCGCGCGCCTGGCCGAGGTCTTCGCGTCGCAGGACCGCGATCACTGGGCCAAGGTGTTCGCCGAGAGCGACGCGTGTGTGACGCCGGTGCTGTCGTTCGGCGAGGTCGAGACCGAACCGCACGTCACCGAGCGGGGCACGTTCTACCGCGACGGCGACTACCTGCAGCCGATGCCCGCGCCGCGGTTTTCGCGCACCGCGCCATCGACGCCGAAACCGCCGGGAGTGCCCGGCGCCGACCCCGAAGCCGTCCTACGCGACTGGGTATAGAGAAAGGAACGCAATCAGTGGAGATCAGAGACGCTGTCGCCGTCGTGACCGGTGGTGCCTCCGGGTTGGGCCTTGCCACCACGAAGCGCCTGCTGGATGCGGGCGCCCAGGTGGTTGTTCTGGACATCCGCGGCAAGGAGGCGGTCGCCGAACTGGGTGAGCGCGCGGTGTTCGCCGAGACCGACGTCACCGACGAAGCCGCCGTGACCGCCGCGCTCGACACCGCCGAGTCGCTCGGCCCGATTCGCATCGTGGTGAACTGTGCGGGAACCGGCAACGCGATCAAAACGCTTGGCAAGGACGGGCCCTTCCCGCTCGACCTGTTCCGCAAGGTCGTCGAGATCAACCTGATCGGCACATTCAACGTGATCCGGTTGGGCGCCGAGCGGATCGCCAAGACCGAGCCGATCAGCGGGGAGCGGGGCGTCATCGTCAACACCGCGTCGGTCGCGGCCTTCGACGGGCAGATCGGTCAGGCCGCCTACTCCGCATCAAAGGGCGGGGTCGTTGGCATGACGCTGCCCATCGCCCGCGACCTGTCGCGGGACCTGATCCGGGTCGTCACCATCGCCCCTGGCCTGTTCGACACGCCGCTGCTGGCGGGGCTGCCCGAGCCGGCCAAGGAGTCGCTGGGCCAGCAGGTGCCGCACCCCTCGCGGCTGGGCAAGCCCGACGAGTACGGTGCGCTGGCCATGCACATCGTGGAAAACCCGATGCTCAACGGTGAGGTGATCCGCCTCGACGGCGCGATTCGGATGGCACCCCGATGAGCGCTTGCGCGAAGAGGAGACAACCCCGATGAGCGCTTGCGCGAAGAGGAGACAACACCGATGAGCCGCTTGCGCGAAGAGGAGACAACCCCGATGACCAACGAGCACGGATGACGCTCACGACGAAGTTCACCGAGGCGTTCGGGGTCGATCACCCCGTCGTACAGGGCGGCATGCAGTGGGTCGGTCGCGCGGAACTGGTTGCCGCCGTGGCGAACTCTGGCGCGTTGGGTTTTTTGACCGCGCTGACGCAGCCGACGCCGGCGGATCTCGCGAAGGAGATCGCCAAGACCCGCGAGCTGACCGACAAGCCGTTCGGCGTCAATCTGACGATTCTGCCGACGATCAACCCACCGCCGTATGACGAGTACCGCAAGGTGATCGTCGACGCCGGCATCAAGATCGTGGAGACGGCCGGCTCCAATCCCGCGCCGCACCTGCCGATGTTTCACGACAACGGGATCAAGGTGCTGCACAAGTGCACCTCGGTGCGCCATGCCGTCAAGGCGCAGAGCCTTGGTGTGGACGGCATCAGCATCGACGGGTTCGAATGCGCCGGGCATCCCGGCGAGGACGACATCCCCGGCCTGGTGCTGATCCCGGCGGCCGCGGCCAAGATCGACATCCCGATGATCGCCTCCGGCGGGTTCGCCGACGCGCGTGGCCTGGTGGCCGCGCTGGCACTGGGCGCCGACGGCATCAACATGGGCAGCCGCTTCATGTGCACCGCCGAGTCGTGCATCCATCAGAACGTCAAGGAAGCGATCGTGGCGGGCAGCGAGCTCGACACCGAGCTGATCTTCCGTCCGCTGCGCAACACCGCGCGGGTGGCCAGCAACACGGTGTCGCGTGAGGTGGTCGAGATCCTCAACCGAGGTGGCGAGTTCCCCGACGTCAAGAACCTGGTCGCAGGCGCGCGCGGGGTCAAGGTGTTCGAGAACGGTGACGTGGACGCGGGTATCTGGAGCGTCGGCACCGCAATGGGCCTGATCAACGACATCCCGACGGTCGGCGAACTGGTATCGCGCATCGTGGAGGAGGCCGAGGAGCTGATCACCGGCAGGCTGGGCGACATGGTCGAACCCGATACGAGAGAGAACGTGGCTTAGAAACGGGATATCGACGAAGGGCCCGTGCAGGCAAAATGTCGTGGGTGAACGCGCGCCGTGCGGCGCGCGCCTACTCAGACAGCGGTTGGCAGGGTGTGCTCGTCGTCGAGCTGCTCCGAGGTGTCACCCTCCACCAGGACATCGCCGTGGTAGAGCGCCTCGAAGTCAACCTTGATGACATCAGCACTGGTGTCGTCGATCCACATGTACTGGACAGTAACCGTCACCATTAAGGAATCTTTGAGTCACGATTCGGAAAATGGTGGCAATTCTTACCGCCGGGTAGGTTCACGAGCTACCCGCGAGTAGCCCCATGCCGCCCGCGGTCACCAGGGACGCGGCGAACTGCCGCAGGCCAGGCGGCTGTGGAGAAGCTCTAAACGCGCCGCTGGTGAACAGCACCCGGTGTTGCGCCGTAACTACCGTAGGCCAGAGACGCGTTGACAATCCTAAGTTATCGCAGATAAGTTAGCCGCGATATCCGAAAAAGTGATCGGCGGGAAGGACGCGACGTGCTGCAACGAATCGCACCGCTGGCCATTGCCGCGCCACGACGAATCATTGCGGTCGCCGCGCTTGTCATGCTGGCCTGCGGCATCTTCGGGATTCCGGTCGCAAAGAGCCTGTCCGCCGGGGGGTTCCAGGACCCGACGTCGGAGTCGGCAAAGGCGACCAAGCAGCTGGTCGACAAGTTCGGCCAGGGCGACATGCAGTTGTTGATCAGTGTGACCGACAACAACGCGGCCCAGGGTGCGCAGAGCCCGGCGGCAAGCTCGGTCGGTAAGGACATCGCGGGGCGGCTGCAGGCGTCGCCGTACATAGCGCAGGTGACCTCGGCGTGGACCGCGCCGCCGCCCGCCGTGCCAGCGCTGATCAGCAAGGACGGCAAGACCGGGCTGATCGTCGCAGGGATCACCGGCGGCGAGAGCGGCGCGCAGAAGCACGCCAAGACGCTGACCGACCAACTCGTTCATGACCGCGACGGCGTCACCGTACGCGCAGGCGGCGAGGCGATGACGTACGTGCAGATCAACGGTCAGAGCGAAAAAGACCTGTTGACAATGGAATCGATCGCGATCCCGCTGAGCTTCGTTGTGCTGGTCTGGGTGTTCGGCGGCCTGATGGCCGCGGCGCTGCCGCTGGCCGTCGGCGGGTTCGCGATCCTCGGGTCGATGGCCGTGCTGCGGGCCATCACCTTGGTCACCGACGTGTCGATCTTCGCGATGAACCTGACCGTCGCGATGGGTCTGGCCCTGGCCATCGACTACACGCTGCTGATCATCAGCAGATACCGCGACGAGCTCGCCGACGGTGCCGACCGCGACCGCGCGCTGCGCCGCACCATGGCGACCGCGGGCCGCACCGTTTTGTTCTCGGCGATGACCGTCGCGCTGTCGATGGTCGCGATGGTGTTGTTCCCGATGTACTTCCTGAAGTCGTTCGCCTATGCGGGCCTCGCGGTGGTGGCGTTCGCGGCCGTCGCCGCGATCGTGGTGGCGCCCGCGGCGATCGCGCTGCTTGGCGACCGGCTGGACTCGCTGGACGCGCGTCGGCTGGCTCGCTGGGTCTTCAGCAGGCCCGACCCGGTGCGCACGCCGATCGAGCAGAACTTCTGGTACCGCTCCACGAAATTCGTTATGCGCCGGGCGATTCCGGTCGGCGTCGCGATCATCGCGCTGCTGCTGGTCCTTGGGGCGCCGTTCCTTGGCATCAAGTGGGGGTTCCCCGACGATCGGGTGCTGCCGCAGTCCTTGTCGGCGCGCCAGGTCGGTGACGAGCTGCGCAGCGACTTCGCCGTCGACTCTGCGCGCAACGTCATCGTCGTCATACCGGACACCACGGGGATCACGCCCACCGAACTCGACCGCTATGCGTCGGCGCTGTCGCAGGTGCCCGAGGTGTCGTCGGTGTCGTCGTCGGGCGGCACGTTCGTCGGCGGCAGACCCGCAGGACCGCCGTCGGCGGCCACCGGCCTCAAGGACGGCGGCGCGTTCCTCACCGTTGGCAGTACCGCACCGCTGTTCACCGACGCGTCCGAAACCCAGCTCGACCGACTGCGCGCGGTCAGCCCACCGGCAGGCCAGCAGGTGGCGCTGACCGGCGTCGCGCAGATCAACCGCGATAGTTCCCAGTCGATCACTTCGCGACTGCCGACGGTCCTCGGGATCATCGCCGCAATTACGTTCGTGCTGATGTTCCTGCTCACCGGCAGCGTGGTGTTGCCGCTGAAGGCGTTGGTGCTCAACGTCTTATCGCTGACTGCCGCATTCGGCGCGCTGGTGTGGATCTTCCAGGACGGCCATCTCGGCGCGCTGGGCACCACACCGACAGGAACGCTGGTGGCCAACATGCCCGTGCTGTTGTTCTGCGTCGCGTTCGGGCTTTCGATGGACTACGAGGTCTTCCTTGTCTCGCGCATCCGCGAGTACTGGCTAACGGCCGGAGCCGCTGGGCCCGCGACGGAGGGCCGCGCTAAGACGAGGGCCGACAACGACGAGAGCGTCGCGCTCGGCCTGGCACGCACCGGCCGCGTGGTGACCGCGGCCGCGCTGCTGATGTCGATCTCGTTCGCCGCGTTGATCGCCGCGCAGGTGGCGTTCATGCGGATGTTCGGCCTCGGCCTGACGCTCGCGGTGCTGGTCGACGCGACCCTGGTCCGCATGCTGCTGGTGCCCGCGTTCATGCATGTGCTCGGCCGGTGGAACTGGTGGGCGCCCAAGCCGTTGGCCCGCCTGCACGAGCGCATCGGCATCAGCGAGTCAGGTGACGAGGACAATTCCGACGCGGGTAGACGCGAACGGGTCCCGGTGGCGGACACTGGTTAGCGTGGTGGCCGAGCACTTGCGCCGTCGCCGCGCGCCGCGCGGTTCAGGCGAGCAGTTGCGCGAGGAGATCCTCGACGCGACCACCGAACTGCTGCTCGACACCGGTCACGCCAAATCGGTGTCCATCCGGTTGGTGGCGCAGCGCGTCGGGGTGACGCCGCCATCGATCTATCTGCACTTCGCCGACAAGGACGCGCTGCTGGACGCGGTGTGCGCGCGGTACTTCGAGAAGCTCGACGAGGAGATGTGGCAACTCGCGGCCGATCAGCCGTCGACGATCGACGTGCTGCGCGCGCAGGGCCTGGCCTACGTTCGCTTCGCGGTGAAAACGCCTGAGCTGTACCGGATCGCGATGATGGGTGAGGGCGGGCCCGGCAGCAACGTGGACATGGCGCTGAACACCTCAGCGTTCGTGCACATGCGCACCTCGGTCGAGGCGCTGATCACCGAAGGCATCTACCCGCAGGGCGATGCCACCACCCTGGCGCTGGAATTGTGGACGGTGACCCACGGGATCGCGGCGCTGCTAATCTCGCGACCGTATCTGCCATGGGGAGACACCGAGGCATTCGCCGACCGGGTAATGAGAGCGGTGTGCATCGGCCACGTCGTGTCGGGCTCCATCGGGCCCGATGTGCCGCCGCGGGAGGGGATCGCCATGTTGAAGGGAATGCTCGATGAGCAATAGCACCGTGGATAACCCGTTCTTCGCGCGGTTCTGGACATTCATGTCGGCGCGTGAGCCCGAATCCGTGCGGGCCTGGCGTCGCGAGGTTCTGGCTGCCGTCTCGGGTCGTGTTCTGGAAGTCGGAGCCGGCACCGGAACGAACTTCGCGCTATACCCCGACTCAGTCAAGGAAGTGGTCGCGCTCGAACCCGAGCGGCGGCTGACCCCGATCGCGCGCAAGGCGGCGTTGTCCGCGCCGGTGCCGGTTACGGTCTGTGACACCACGATCGAGTCCTTGGATGCCGGCGAACCGTTCGATGCGGTGGTCTGTTCGCTGGTGTTGTGCTCGGTCGACCAACCCGAAGCAGTGCTGCAACAAATCTTTTCGATACTGCGACCCGGCGGCGAGCTTCGTTATCTGGAGCACATCGCCAGCGCTGGCGCTCGCGGACGGCTGCAGCGGCTGGCCGACGCGACGGTGTGGCCCAGGCTGTTCGGCAACTGTCATACGCACCGCGACACCGAGCGCGCGATCGCCGATGCGGGCTTTCGGCCCCAGACCGCGAGGCACGACCTGGAGTTCCCGGCCTGGGTACCGATGCCGGTCTCCGAGGTGGTGATCGGCCGAGCGGTCAAACCGGCCTAGCTGCGCTCCTAGCCGAGCAGTGCGGGCAGCCTCTGTAGCAGTCCGGGCAGGGCACCCGCGGCGGTCTCGCGCAGCGACACCGTGGCGGCGTCGGAGAGCGGCGTGCGTTCCGGGTTAACCTCGATGACGGAGGTACCGCTGGCCAGCGCCAACTCGGGCAGCCCGGCCGCGGGGTAGACGATCGACGAGGTGCCAACCACGATCACCACGTCGGAGGTGGTCACCGCGTCGAGCGAACGCTGCCACGCCGCATCGGGCAGCGGTTCGCCGAACCACACCACATTGGGCCGGATCAACCCGCCGCAGAGACACCGCGGCGGGTCGACCGACGCGACGGGTTGGGGCATCGCGGGGAGCTCGTCGCGATACTCACGTTGGCAACGGTCGCAACGGAATTCGAACAAGCTGCCGTGCAGATGGTAGACGCGCTTGCTACCAGCGCGCTCATGCAGATTGTCGACGTTCTGGGTGACGACGTGCACGTCGGCGTGGTCCTGCCAGGCCGCGACGGCGAGGTGGCCGTTGTTGGGCTGCACCGAGCCCATCATGTAATGCCGCCACAGGTACCAGGCCCACACCTTGTCAGGGTGTTCCCGCCAACCCTCCGCACTGGAGATTTCGTACGGGTCGACCTTTGCCCACAGGCCCGTTTCGGCGTCACGGAACGTCGGAACGCCGCTCTCGGCGGAAATGCCAGCTCCGCTGAGCACCGTCACTTGCACATCACCAAACTAGCGGGTTTGCGCGATACTGAGCACGTGGCCGAGTTGGGGGATTGGGTACGCGTCGACCCACACGCTGCCAAGCCGCTTTTCGACCAGCTCAGGACGCAGATCATCGACGGGATCCGGGACGGCACGCTGTCGCCGGGCGCCCGGTTGCCGACGGTCCGCGAACTGGCGGGGCAGATGAGCCTGGCGGTGAATACGGTGGCGCGTGCGTATCGGGAGCTGGAGTCGGCGGGCATGCTCGAAACCCGCGGCCGCTTCGGCACTTTCGTCGCGCGGATCGATCCAGCCGACACCGCGATGGCGACGGCGGCGCATACGTTTGTGTCGGCGGCCCGCGCGCTGGGGATCGACAAGGCCGAGGCGATGCGATACGTCGAGGCGGCGTTCGGCTGACTGACGAACATGTCAATGCACGCGGTCGCCGCGCCAGTGCAGGACGTCCAGCGCGACAGCCACGTTGACACTGGACTCGGCGAGCGGCCGGGGCAGGAGTTCGTCGGCGCGGGCGAGCCGGCGCAGCAGCGTGTTGCGATGCGTGTACAGGCGCGCCGCGGCGCGGGAGGCGTTGCACTGTTCGTCAATGAATGTCGCTACTGTTTCCTGTAACTCCGTGTCGGCGGACTCGAGTCCGCCAAGCGTGTGTTTGACGAACTCGGCGGCGCGGTCGGTGTCTGCAGTGGTTAGCGCGACGAGTTGGACGTCGGTGAACAGCGCGATCTGCTGTTGTGAACGCAGCCGCGCCATCAGCTGCTGAGTGGTGATCGCGTCGAAGTGGCTGCGTCGAAATCCGTCGACACCGCTGGCTGTCGGTCCGATCGCGATGCGGACATCTGGCGTCCCGCTGACCGACGGCAGCAATGCGTCGGTGTCAACGGTGCCAGGAACCCAGACCCATCGGGTCGCCGTACTGGCCAGCACGATCAGCGGCCGCGCTCCGCCGGCGGCCTGCCCGAAGGCCTCGGCTGCCACGTCGAGCCGGGCCAGGTGGCCTTTTGGGTCGTCGCTCCATATCACCGCGGCAGTGTGGAGTCCGGTCAACGCGTACCCGAGCCGATTCTCGGCGCGCTGTCGGGTGATGGGCGCGCCGTCGAGAATCAGTGCGACGGTCTCGCGACGTTCGGCCTGCGTGCCGCGGGTGAGTTCGTCGCGCTCGAGGTCGATCTGGACCGCGATGGCCAACAGAGTGGTGTCGACGAACGCGCTGATCGACAGTGAGCACACGTTGAGGAATTCGTGCAACTCCGCCGGGTCGGAGGTCAGTTCGAATGCGATGTCCATCAGCCGCCGCCAGGCCACTCCTTCGCCGACGCGGTATGCGTCAAGCGAATACGCGTCGAGTCCCCTGCGGACCAATTCCCGTGCGACGCTCATCGGTTCGAGTCCGGTGTTCGGAGGCACGAGTGCCCCGGGGTCGCGCACGTTGGCTGTGGCCCAGAAAAACAGGTTGGCCTGGTTGCTGCGGCTCACGGCCGCCGCGAGTTCCGGGTCCGCCGCGATCGTTGGGCTGGCTCCGAGGACGGCGCTGTCGAGTTCGTCGAGCCACTCCTGGGGTGCGCTGACGATGATCTGCGCAGCCTGGCGAATCAGATTCCTGACCCGCGTTGGCGGGCGTCTCCAGGTCATCGGACCACGATAAACCGATGGTGCAAAATGCACCAAGAGTCGTCAAAAGTGAGACGATTTGTTCTTGGATGAGTCGTGCCGAGAGGAGACGATTTGCGCATCGCATTAGCCGTCAGGAGTCACCGTCATGGTCCATCCCGCCACCCCTAGCCACGTCGAGCGTGTCGACGTCTTGATCGTCGGAGCCGGCATCTCCGGCATCGGTGCCGCCTACTACCTGCAAAAGGAACACCCCGGCCGGTCGTACGCCATCCTTGAGGCACGCGGCGCAACCGGTGGCACGTGGGATCTGTTCCGATATCCCGGGATTCGTTCGGACTCCGATCTGCATACGTTCGGCTACGAGTTCAAACCCTGGCGCGACGAGGATGCCATCGCGTCGGCGGACAAGATTCTGGCCTACCTGCGCGAAACCGTCGCGGAGAACGGCATTGACGCCAAAATTCGGTTCCACCACAAGGTTTTGGGCGCGGCGTGGTCGAGTGATGACGCGCGCTGGACGGTCGATGTCGAGCGCTTCGGCACCACGAAGGGCACCGAGGAACTGGTGCAGGTCAGCGCGAACTGGATCTTCTGCGCTGGCGGGTACTACCGCTACGACCAGGGCTACACCCCGGAATTCCCGGGTCGCGACCGATTCCGCGGTCAGATTGTGCACCCACAGCACTGGCCACAGGACCTCGACTACACCGGAAAGAAAGTCGTCGTCATCGGTAGCGGGGCGACAGCCGTCACCCTCGTGCCGGCGATGGCCGGCACCGCCACGCACGTGACCATGCTGCAGCGCTCACCGACCTACGTATTACCGGGTGCCTTCGAAGGACACTTTCGCCAACGTGGCGCAGAAGGTGTTCGGCTCCAGCCGCGGGTACGCGCTGGCCCGCCGCAAGAACATCTTCAAGCAGCATGCGGTGTACCGGTTCAGTCAGAAGTGCCCGGGTGCGGCGCGACGGTTGATCCGTCACCTCAACGCCAAGGAGTTGCCGACGGGGTATCCGGTCGACGAGCACTTCAACCCGACCTACAACCCGTGGGATCAGAGGCTGTGCGCGGTGCCCGATGCCGACCTGTTCAAGGCGATCAGCAGCAGCGGCGCCGCCTCCGTCGCCACCGATCGCATCGCTACCTTCACCGAGACTGGCATCCAGCTGGAGTCCGGTACGCAGCTGGAGGCCGACATCATCGTCACCGCAACAGGTTTGAACGTCCAGCTGCTCGCCGGTATGTCCATGACCGTGGACGGCGTGCCTGTACACGCCGGTGACACCGTCGCCTACAAGGGCATGATGCTGTCGGGCGTGCCCAACTTCGCGTTCGCATTCGGGTATACGAACTCGTCCTGGACGCTGAAGGTCGGATTGCTGTGCGAGCACTTCTGCCGCCTGTTGCGCCACATGGACACGGGAGGCCACGACATCGCGCGTCCGGAGATCGGCGACAGCGGTATCCAGACCCGGCCCATGTTGGACTTCGCCGCAGGATACGTCCAGCGTGCCCTTGACCGGATCCCGAAGCAGGGCTCGGGGGAGCCGTGGCGAGTATCGATGGACTACTACTACGACGTCGAGCAGCTGCGCGAGGGCGCTGTCGACGACCCCAATTTGCACTTCTCGTCCGCGCGGCAGGTTGTTGCCGAAAACCCACGGGCCGTTGAGCTGACCGCGTGACCTAGCGCCGCTGACTAACCGAACTCGAGCAGCGTCAGCATCGGCCGGACCGGATCCAGCAGCGGGAGCCGTTGTGCCGTCCAGATCAGGGCGTTGAGCATGTTGCCGCGGCCGGCGGGCATCGGCAGATCGTGCACGGCACGGATGCCCGCCACCGTGGTCACCAGGTTTGCCGCCTGCGAAACCGACAGGGTGAACGGCATGGCTGGGATCCGGTAGCGCAGCGAGGTGCGCATGCCGCGGCGGGCCAAGGACGCGAACCAGGCCGGCGGCAGGTCGAACATCATCTGCCCGCTGGGAAAGCGTTTGGCGCACTCCGCGATCAGCCGCTGTGCATCGTCGGGCTGCAGGTACATCAGCAGCCCCTCGGCGGTGATGAACACACCGTGCTCGGTCTCGACCTGGTCCATCCAGCTGAAGTCGAGCGCCGACTGGGCGCACATCCGCACCCGATCCGAGGCAGGCAGCAGTTTGCGGCGCAGTTCGATCATCGGCGGGAGATCGACTGTGAGCCATTGGAATTGGTCACCGACGCGTGCGGCGTCGAGGCGGTAGAAGCTGGTCTGCAACCCCTCTGCGAGTGCGACAACGGTTGCCCTTGGATGGTCGACGAGATAGCGGCGGGTGTTCCTGTCGTATGCGACGGCCCGCACCGCCATGTCCTGACGGCGGGAAAAGCCGAACTTCGCGAAGTCGTAGTCGATGGAATCGGCCAGCTGGATCGCCATCGGGTCATCGATGATCGAATCCGGCCTGCGTGCCTCGTTCGCCCGTACCTGCAAGGTCAGCAACGCGGTCTCGGATACGCCGGTCAACACCGTGCCATCGGCCTTGGCCGTCGGAGTGGAGCTCATCGCAGAACCTTGTCGACAGTGCGCAAATTGCGGGTGGTCGTCGAGGACTTGTAGCGCTTCTTGCCCATCGTCTTGCCGATCGTGGTGTCCAGCGTGCCGGTCTTGGGCACCTGCCAGTAGATGACACCCTTACCGCGTTTGATCTTCTCGTCGGGCCCGGCCTTGGCGCCGAGGGCGGCGAGTTCGTCGAGCACCTCCTCGTCGGTGACGAACGTGACGTAGGAATGGTGGCCGTCGACCTCGCGCTCGAACGGGAATGCTTTGGATATCGCAGCAACGGCTTCTCTGTCGTAGGTCAGCACCCAGGCGTCATAACCGAACGCGTCACGCAACGCCTTTTCGGCCTTCGTCCTGACCGCGTCCACGCCGGAGCGGCTCTCCAGTAGCACGTTGCCGCTGGCCAAAATTGTTCGCACGTTTGTGAATCCGGCCTCTTCGAACGCCTTGGCCACCTCGGCCATCTTGAGGTTGACGCCGCCGACGTTGACGCCGCGCAGGAATGCTGCGTACCGGGTCATGCCGTTCATCGTAGATGCCGATACGGGCCGAAAACTCCTGCGTCTGTTTGCCAAGTCACGCATCGGCAAGGGGGCCGCCTTGTCTGTGCCGTTCGCGGTCATCGAGTCGAACCTGGAGTCGAACCTAGAGACGTAGGCTGCGGATATGGGACGCCAAGTATTCGACGACAAGCTGTTGGCCGTGCTGAGCGGGAACTCGCTGGGCGTGCTCGCGACGATCAAGAGCGACGGCAGGCCGCAGTTGTCGAACGTGTCCTACTACTTTGACAAGCGCAACCTCACCATCCAGGTCTCGATCACCGAGCCACGGGCCAAGACCCGCAACCTGCGTCGTGATCCGCGGGCATCAATTCATGTCAGCTCCGACGACGGCTGGGCATACGCCGTCGCCGACGGCGACGCGACCCTGACCCCGCCGGCCGCGGCTATGGACGACGACACCGTCGAGGCGCTGATTGCGTTGTATCGCAATATCGCCGGTGAGCACCCCGACTGGGACGACTATCGGCGCGCCATGGTCGACGATCGGCGGGTCTTGCTGACACTTCCGATCGCGCACGTGTACGGCATGCCGCCGGGCATGCGGTAAAAGCACGCGACGGCAACCGGGGGGCCGCGCTACGCTGCGGTCATGGCATCGGAGGGCAGCGGCGAACCGACCCGGGAAACGGCAAATGCACCGGAGGACGACACCAAACGGAAGTTTCTGGAAGCACTGGAGCGGAAGAAGGCCAAGGCAGCTGGCAGTTCCGACCCCAAAGACCGCGGAGCCAAGCAACCAAGGGCGCACGGGCCGGTCGAACATCGCCGGGAGTTCCGCCGCAAGAGCGGTTAGACCGTGACACCCGAATTCCTGCTGACGACGCTGATCGTGGTGGCGACGCCGGGCGCAGGCGTGCTGTACACCGTCGCCGCGGGGATTTCGCGTGGCTGGCGGGCCAGCCTGGTGGCAGCCTTCGCCTGCACGCTCGGGATCGTGCCGCACATGGTCGCCGCAGTGACGGGACTGGCGGCCATCATGCACGCCAGCGCGGTGGCGTTCTCCGTCATCAAGTTGCTGGGTGTCGCATACCTGCTTTACCTGGCGTGGAAGACATTTCGCGATAAATCGGTATTCGAGGTGCAGACCGGTCCGGCTAAGGTGTCACCGTGGCGGGTGATCGGCTCGGGCGTTCTTGTCAACACGCTGAACCCGAAGCTCACCATCTTCTTCTTCGCGTTCCTGCCGCAGTTCGTCGCGCCCGACCGTGACGGTGCGGTGCTGTTGATGGTGTGGCTGAGCGCGATCTTCATGGCGGTGACGCTGGTGGTTTTCAGCGTCTACGGCGTGTTCGCCGCGGCTGTACGGCGCGAGGTGATCTCCCGGCCACGCATCGTCGCGTGGATGCGGCGCAGCTTTGCCGCGACCTACATCATCCTCGCAGGCAGGCTCGCGGCGCAGACCCGCTGACGGTCGCTGGCCAGCCGGCGCGCTGCGAACAGCGTGATCAGCATCACCGCGACGCAGTAGAGCCCCTGGTCCTTGAGGCCCCAGCCGACCGACGTCAGCGTCGCGGCGCCTGCGACGCACAGCAGCACACCCACCGTCGCGCTGCGGCCGCCCGGCCGCGAGACCGCGCCGCCATCCCACAGTGGCAGCGGGTTGTTCTCCAGCGGCCGCAGCGTCACGAACACCACCGCGACCAACGTGCCCATGATCATCAGCTGTATCACCGAGAGCACCACAAACCCGGGCGAGCTCGGGTCGAACGGCGGATGGTCGAGGTAGTCGAAAACCAGATGCATGGCCAGCAGTGGCGGGATGTGCCAGCAGCGGCAATAGCGAACGCTCACATCATGATTGCGTGCCCCGCGAGTAGCAGCGACGGCGGTGTCATGTTCTTCAGCTGCTGAGTCTCGATGCCGACCAGGCTCAGCTCGTAGGGTCCGAGCACCACCAGCGCGACGTTGACCACGAGCATCACCACAACCAGCATGCCGCGACGCCTGCGAAGAAGAACAGCGGCATGATCTGGAACACCCAGGTCAACGCCTGGAACACCGGCGACGCGGTGAGCAGGTTGCGCCAGATGAATGCGCCGTCGCGCAGTGTGCTGGTGGCGATGATGGTGTGTCCGACCACGACGGCGACCAGCGACACGATACGGATGACGTCGATGGCCCGATCGCGGGTCGCCGGCGTGCTCGCCTCGACCTCGGCCGGGCTGGGAAACAGTGCGGCAACTGTCATGCCGCAACGGTAAGCCAGGACCGCCTAGGTAAAAGCACTCAATTTCGGGCGGTGGGATCAGTCCACAGTGGTGGGCGCGTCGGACACCTTCACCAACTGCACGTCGGGCCGGGCAGGAACCTGGTCGGCGAGGAACCACCTGAACGCGAGATTGCCGCGCGGATAGTCTAGCGTGGTCAGGGAATTCGGGTGCGCTGTGATCCCACGGGAGATGACGACCGTGACGGAACCGTCGGCGTTCAGCACGGCGCTGTGGCCGTTGACCGAGCTGCGGGCGTCGTTGACGTTGTGGGTGGCCATGAACTGGTTCCACACCACCAGGTTCCAGAACCTGCATTTGGGCGGCCGGTGCGTGATCACCAGCGCCTCGTCGTCGTCCAGTACGAAACTGCCGTACGCATAGCAGGCATCGCGGGCGGACCAGCCGAAATTGGCGTCCGGCACTTGGTATGGGTCGGCGAATTGGTTTGCGGCTTGGGAGATCTCGTGTCCGAGTGTGTGCGCGTCGTCGACGCGCGCGCCGACGGCCAGCGGCACGATCGCGAACATGGTGCGCAGCCATGCGGCGCTGGCCCGCAGGGCGGCCGCGGTCTCGGAGTCCCCGTGCCGCACTGGCTCGGGCTCGTCGAGCGCCTCGATGCGCCAGCTGACGGGTCGGCCGGTGAGCGGATCGGCCTGGTAGTCACGGGTCATCAGCACCGCCGCGTCGGGCGTCGGCGCCAGCTCGAACGAGAAGTTGCCCGCTTCGTCGATGTCGAGATCGTCGTCGCGCACGATCGCCACGATCCGGTCGGACCATGTGCCTGGCGACGGTTCGTTGTACGCGGTCACCGAGAAGTACACGCTGTCACCCCTATTGCCGCTGATGCGATAGCGGCGCTTCGGATCCACCGGGCACATGTGGTAGTAGGCGTCGGTGTTGTCGCCGCCCCATCGCCGGTCCCGTCGGAACGGCGTATTGACCTCAACGAACATCGGCCGGCTTGGCTCGGCGAACAGGTAGGTGTCCAGGGCAACGCCCAGCGTCGTCGCGAGCATGCGGTAGCCGTCGGCGATATGCCGGTCGTCGGTGACCGCCCGATCGCCCTCGAGGAACGAGCTGTCAAGGGAGCCGAGGGTGTCGAGCAGCTCGTGCCAGGCGACGGTGGATTCGTGTTTGTAATCGGTCATGCACCAATTCCTTTCAGGATCAAGGTGGCCGTGCGCTCGACCCAGGCGTCGTCGAGTACCGCGCCGCGGGTGAGCAGCGCGAGGAAGGTAATGCCGCCGAGGGCCTCCGCCAGGTCGGCCGCGGCGACGTCCGGTCGAACGTCACCGCGGGCCGCGGCATCGGCCAGCCGCTCGGAGAGTCCGCGGGCCAGGATGTCGCCGAATCGCTCGAGGAGCGCGGCGTGCAGGGTCAGGTCCGCGGCCAGCTCACCGATCAGGCCGGGCAGCGCCGTCCGCGCGGCGGGGGTGGTCAGCACCGTCACCGTGCGGCGCACCATCTCGCGCACATCACCGGCAAGCGATCCGGTGTCGGGAAGGTCGGTGGCATCGCTGAGCGGGAAGACCGCCTCGTGCACCAGGTGCGCCTTGCTCGGCCAGCGCCGGTAGATCGCGGGCTTGCTGGTGCCTGCCCGCCGGGCGATCGCATCGACCGAGAGTTCGGCGTAGCCCATCTCGCCGAGCAGGTCGACCGTCGAGCGGAGCACCGCGCTATCGATGCGTGGATCGCGAGGTCGGCCAATGTCTGTCCTCATTACGAAACTCAGAGTAACATAAGTCGCTGTGACCGACGCCACAGCAGATCTTGTCTATCTTGACGACCTCGCCGAGCCCCGGTTCAGCCAGGAGGCCGAGCAGATCCGCGACATGATGGCCGCGCTGGCGGCCGACTGCCCGCTCGATTCGGATGCGCTGCACGCGAGAGCGATTGCGGATACGGGCCTCGGCGACTTCGGGCCCGACGACTACCGGGAACGACTCGACGTTTTCCTCGCGGCGCTGCACGACATCGACGGCATGCACCGGCCGGGCATCGTGAACTTCTTCGGCCAGCTGTCGCAGTGGCTCAAGAACCGCCTGCTGCTCACCGACCTGTTGACGCGCCACCCCGAGATCCACGACATCGAACTGCTGCCACCGGTGGTCATCGCGGGACTGCCGCGCACGGGCACCACGCATCTGCACAATCTGCTCGGTGCGGCATCATCTGATGGTCGGCTGTCGTCTCATGGAACCTTCCGCACGCTGCCGTACTGGGAGAGCTTCGAACCGTTCCCCCTCCCCGCGGAGGTGGGAGTCGAGCCCGACCCCCGCGCGGCCCGCATGGACGTAGCGGTCACCGTGATGAACACCCTCATGCCGCACTTCGCGCTCATGCATGAGATGACGACCGAGCACGTCCATGAGGAGATCCAGCTACTGGCCAATGATGTCTCCACGATGTTCATGGAGACCCTCGCGCACGTGCCGCGGTGGCGCGACTACTACCTGGCGCACGACCAGACATCGACCTACGAGTACCTGGCGACCCAGCTCAAGGCGCTGCAGTTCCTTCGCGGCGGCACGCGGTGGCTGCTCAAGTCCCCTCAGCACCTCGAGCAGCTCCCGGTGCTCGACCGGGTGTTCCCCGGCGCGGCCGTCGTGTGTACCCATCGCGACCCGGTGCCGGTGGCCCTCTCGATGGTCGCGATGCTCACGTACTCCGCGCGCATGCACCGGTCCCCGGTGCCGGTGGAGGAGATCGCCGCCGCATGGATCGACCGACTCGAATTGATGCTCGCCGCGCTAACCCGTGATCGCGGCGCCGTCGCACCCGAGCGCTCGATCGACGTGCGCTTCGACGACTTCATGGCCGACGAATTCGGTGTCGCCGAACAGGTTTACGGCCTGATCGGTGAGCCAATGACCGAGGACGCGCGTACCGCGATGGCCAACTATCTGGCCGGCCACCAGCGTGGCCGACTCGGCCGGGTGGTGACGTCGTGCGAGATGTTCGGACTCAACGAGGACGAGCTGCACGCGCGCTTTGCGCCGTACGTCAGCAGATTCTTGTCCTAGCTATCACACGGCGACCGCGCTGCGGGACTGGCGCGCTTCCTGCACCAGAATCGCTACCAGGCAGATGGTCGACAGGATCGCGACGGCGACCGCGAAAGTCACACCGGCCGTTTGCAAACCCCACTGCCGGGCCGCTAGGCCCTCGCCGACCACCGGCAATGAGATCGCCACATAGGCGACGACGAAGTAGGTGGAGCTGACCTCGGCTCGGCGGTCGGCGGGCGTGCGTTCGGCGACCGCGGCCAGACCGCGGCTAAAGCTGATCCCCTGTCCGATGCCCGACACCACCGTGGCGGCGATGAGCCCGGCCAACGACGAAAGCTGCAGCGCCACAGCGAGAATCACCATGCCCGCCACGAGGATCGCGCACCCGATCGCGACGGCCCGTTGCGGGTTCATCTTGGCGCCAGCCACCTGCGCGAGCGCCGACGACGCGAATATCGAGCAGGCGATCAGCCCGGCGACCGCGTGATTGTCGATCCCGACGACATTGGCCAGAAACGACGGCGCCACCGCAGTGAACAGGCCCGTCACTGCGAAGCCCGCGAACGCGGCAAGGCCCGCAATGATGAACACCGTGCGGACCTCGACGGGCACCGACAGCCGCTGCACACCGATGCTGCCGGTGCGCGCCGAGGTTTCTGGGACGATCAGCACCGCCGCACCGGCCAGCAGCGCCAGCACGATGTGCACGACGAAACTGAGGTGTAGTGGCGCCGGCGCGTATTCGACCAGCAAACCGGCCAGCAGTGGCCCGATGCCCAGCCCGCCGATGTTGGCGACCGTCGCGACCGCGGCGGCCCTGGTGTGCCACTTTTCCGGCGCCGCCTCGATGACGGCCGCGGTAGCGGTGCCGGTGAAGATGCCCGCGGACAGTCCCGACAAGACGCGCCCGACCAACAACAGCGATACCGAGTCGGCGGCGAGGAACACGGCCGCGCTCGCCAGCGCGAACACCACGCCGGCCAGCAGCACGGGCCGTCGGCCGATTGCGTCGGACCACCGCCCGAATGCCAACAGCGCGAACAGCACGCCGCCCGCATACGTCGCATAGATCACCGTGGTGGTCAGCACCGCAAAATGCATCTGCTGGGCGTAGAGGGCGTACATCGGCGTCGGCAGCGTGGTGCCGACCATGATGGCCGCGAAGGCATACGCGACTAGACCGAACGCTAGGCGCGTCTTCGTCGAGGTTTCGGGCACGTTGAAGAATAGCGAGCAGGCCTGGACCCTTATTCCAACCCGGCGAGCCGGGCAATGCGCACCGCTCAGTGCGCGCCGACCCGCGATCTAGACTGGCCAGGTGGCGAAACTGCAGCTAGTCCAAGATCCGGCGGCCGACGCGCTACTGGAGTCCAATCCGTTCGCGCTGCTGGTCGGCATGCTGCTGGACCAGCAGTACCCCATGGAGGCGGCGTTCGCCGGGCCGAAGAAGATCGCCGACCGGATGGGTGGTGTCGCCGCCCGCGAGATCGCCGACTACGACCCGGACAAGTTCGTCGCGTTGTGTTCGAAAACTCCTGCAGTACACCGCTTTCCGGGGTCGATGGCCAAGCGGATCCAGACTCTCTCGCAGCTCGTCGTCGACCGATACGACGGTGATGCGGCGGCGTTGTGGACCGCGGGCGACCCCGACGGGGCGGAGGTGCTGAGGCGGCTCAAGGCCCTTCCGGGGTTCGGCGAACAGAAGGCGAAGATCTTCCTTGCGCTGCTGGGCAAGCAGTACGGCGTAACGCCGAAAGGTTGGCGCGAGGCGGCCGGCGACTACGGCAAGGCAGGGGCGTTCATGTCGGTGGCCGACGTGAAGGACGCGGGGTCGCTGGAGAAGGTTCGGTCCTACAAGAAGCAGGCGAAGGCGGCAGCGAAGGCCGCTAAGGCCTGACTTTCGGCGGCGGTTAGCTTCTTTGGTGCTCGTGCTCGAGGTCGAGCTGGGCCAGTGAGGTGATGATGCCGGCGACGACGCGTCCGGTCGACGTGCCGGTGTCAAGGCCTTCCTTGAGTGTCCGCAGCCTGATCCCGCGGTCGGTGAGGTCGGCGATGGTTCGTGTCACTTCCGCGGCCGAGCGGCCGAGCCTGTCGAGCGCGACGACGATGACGGTGTCGCCCGAACGGGCGTAGCTCACCATCGCGTGCAGACCCGCGCGCACCCGCTCGGCGGAGTCGGACAACTTGTCGGTGAACACCCGCCGCGGGTCGACCCCGGCAGCATTCAGCGCCGCGAGCTGTTCCTCAAGGTTCTGCTCGACGGTGCTGGCTGTGGCATAGCCCAGCGTGCAGGTCACGATCCCAAGGTCTCATGTCACCCATCGGCTGGGGAAGAGACACGGCCCATTGAGTCTGGCTAACGGCCGAACTGTTATCCAACGTCAACATGCTGGTCGAACGCGGCGAATTCGAGTGGCCGCTAGGCGCCGAACGGCTCGCCGTCGAACCGTTCGCGGGTGGCGAGCTCCGCGACGGGCCTGCGCGTGAGCTTGCTCACCTGCTTCACCGGCTTGCCGATCGGCACGACGGCGGCGATCGCAAAGTCGTCCGGTATGCCGAGCAGCTCCTTGACGCGAGGCTCCTCGGCCACCGCCATCGTGGTTAGCACGCCGCCGTAGCCCTCGTTGCGAGCGGCGAGCAGGATGTTCCAGACGAACGGGTACACCGAGGCGCCAGGAATGACGCCGATGCGGCCGAGGTACTGGTCGAACGCCGCGACGACGTTGAGGTCCACGCAGACCACGAGCACCGCGCCTGCGCCCAACACGGGCGCTCCCAGATACGGCGGTACCTCGGTGGCGGCGACTTCCTCCGCGGAAACCTGCATGGGCTGCACGGGATTCCACGGCCCTTCGCCATTTTTGGTTTGCGCGATGTAACGCCGCGCACCCGTGAAGCACAAGTCGACGATCGCTTCCCGGGTCTGGCGGTCCCTGACCACTATCACCCGTACGCCTTGGCGGTTGCCGCCACTCGGCGCGAACCGAGCGTTGTCGAGGATGCTTTCGAGCACCTCGTCGGGCAGTGGGTCATCGGTGAACCGGCGGACAGCACCCGTCGTGCGCATGACGTCGTATAGCTCCATGGGGACATCTTGTCTGGCGCGCGTGTGGGATTGTGAAGATATGAAGACACACCTGAACTGCCCATGCGGCGAGGCGATCGCCGCCAAGGATGAGGACGAGCTCGTCGAGAAGGCCAAGGCCCACCTGTCAGAGGCGCATCCCGGTCGCGATTACGACCGCGACGCCATCCTCTTCATGGCCTATTAGGGGACGACGGTCGAGCCGATCGTCGGCATGAACTGGCACTGCTTCTCGGTCGTGCTGACCTGACCGAAGATCGTCGAGATGATGCTGCCCGAGCCGGTGTCGACGATGGCCGTCAGCGTCGTCGGTCCGTCGGGGTTGATGTCGGGCCGCGGCTTCAGCGTTGCGCTGCCCGACTTGCCAGTGGTCAGGTTGACCCAGGTGACGTTCAGCGGCAGCTTCTGATCGGCTGCGGGAGCGGGCGTGCCTACCGCGGTGAACACGTAAGCCGTCTGGCCGGCCGCCGGCCCTGGTGCAGGGATCTTCGCCGGACCCGCAACCGAGATCGCGGTCGCGAGGACGGTCCCGCCATCCTTCAAGCACCCGTTGCTGATGGATGGGTACATGAAATCCTGCGTCGGCGGATCATCAGGACCGAACGCCGGTGCGGCATCTGGAGCAGGAGCCGCTGCCGCATCGGGCGCGGGGGCGGGTGCGGGGGCGGGTGCTGGCACCGCTTCCGGAGCCGGAGCGGCCACGGGTGTTGCGTCCGGTACCGGTCCAACGGCGTGTGCCGGATCGACGCCCGCGGGCAGATGCGCCTCAGCACCGGGCAGCGCGCCGGGCGCGGGAACATGCGCGACGAACTGGTTCACCGCCGTCGCCACGTTCTTCGAATCCGGCGGGACCGCTGAGTCGCCGGCGAACACCGCGGCGGCGGCCATCAGCGTCGAGGCGGCATTGGTCGGATCGGCGGCGGCCCGCTGGATGGCGGGGCCGATGCTTTGCACCGCCGACAGGCCCGGCGCCTGCAACCCATCGATCGGTAGCGGTGGCGCCGGGTCGGCGCTGGCCACCGGCATCAACCCGCCGAACAACAGTGCGGCCGACGAACCGACCGCCGCTGCGGCGCCGGTAAACGTCGCCCTGATCGATGACATGGTTGCCCCAGTTCGTGGTTGTGGTTGTCGATGCGCGCAGGCCGCCACCGTCACGGCAGGGCGGACAGCGGCATCAGCACCGGCGCAAGGCCCGCGCTCGGTATGACGGCGGGTGCTGCGGCGGCGGCCGGAGCCGCGGCGGCGGTGGCCGCGGGCGCCGCGGCCGCCTTGGTTCCTGGCAGCAAACCGGCGGGCATCAGCGCCGCCAGGTCACCAGGGAACGAAACCTGTTGCGGCAGAGGCACGGGAAGGAATGGCATGTTTGGCACATTCATCTCTCCCGAGGGGATCAGGCTCTGCGCGGCGGTCGCCGGTGCGGCAACGGCGGCCGGTGCGGCAACGGCGGCCGGAGCGGCAACGCCGGCCGGAGCGGCGGCAGGAACCGCAGGAACCGCAGGCTGCGGAAGAGTGACCGACGCGGTCGCGGCTGGCGCAGGGGTGGCGGGCGCGGCAGCCTGCGCGCCGCCGAGCACCGATGTGAGGCCCTGGATGAGCTGCGTCGCGGCGGCCGGATTGGATGCGAGTTGCTGAAGGAACGGCAGACCCGGCAGGCTCGGGGCTGGCGCGGGCGCCGCCGCCGGATCGGCTGCTGCCGTCGCGCTGAGTCCCAGCGCAACTCCAGCCGCACCCGCGGCAGCGATCATGCTGGTGGCAAGCGTTCTCCTGGTAAATTTCATGGTTTTTCCAATCCGTTGATGGCACGCCTGTGCCCGAAGCTATCGAGTTACTGGTGTTACTCAAGTGACACGTGTGGCGGTTATTGAACCGTTACGGATGTGAAGGGATTCGGTGACCGTCGTTAGAGTCGGACGGATTGAGACAGAGAAGGCTTCGACCGCCGCCGCTCCGACTGCGTCGCGCGGACCCGCCCGCCTAGTCGCCGCGGCGCCGGTGCTGTTGGCTATCAGCTTCGCCGCCCGCCTCGCGTGGACCTACCTGGTGCCCAACGGTGCCAACTTCGTCGACCTGCACGTGTACGTCGGCGGTGCGGGCGCGCTGGATCACCGTGGCACGCTGTACGAGTACGTCTACGCGGACCAGACTCCCGACTTTCCGCTGCCGTTCACGTATCCACCGTTCGCCGCGGTGGTCTTCTACCCGCTGCACTTCATTCCGTTCTGGATCCTGGCATTCGCGTGGCAACTCGGCATCGTCGCGGCGCTCTACGGTGTGGCGCGCATCAGCCAGCGGCTGCTGTCAGGATCCGGTGACCGGCGGATCGCGATGTTGTGGACGACGATCGGCATCTGGCTCGAACCGCTGCGAAGCAACTTCGACTACGGGCAGATCAACGTGCTGCTGGTGCTGGCGGTGTTGTACGCGGTCTACAGCACGCGATGGTGGGTGTCCGGGCTGCTGGTCGGGCTCGCTGCCGGGGTGAAGCTCACGCCGGCGGTGTCGGGCCTGTACTTCGTTGGTGCGCGGCGATGGGGCGCCGTGGTGTTCTCGGCGGTGGTGTTCCTCGGCACCGTCGCGGTCTCGGCGTTGGCCGTCGGCGACCAAACCCGTTACTACTTCACCGAACTGCTCGGCGACGCCAGCCGAGTGGGACCGATCGGAACGTCGTTCAACCAGTCGTGGCGCGGCGGGATCTCCAGGATCCTCGGGCACGACGCCGGCTACGGGCCGCTGGTGTTGGCCGCGATCGCGGTCACCGCGGTGCTCTCCATGTTGGCCTGGCGCGCCGTCGGCGGCGCATCCGACCGGCTCGGTGCCATCGTCGTGGTGCAGTTGTTCGGGCTGATGCTGTCGCCGATCTCCTGGACGCACCACTGGGTATGGCTGATCCCGCTGATGATCTGGCTGCTGCACGGTCCGCTGCGCGAGCGGCTTGGCGCGCGGTTGCTCGGTTGGGGCTGGCTGGCCCTGACCATCGTCGGGGTCCCGTGGCTGCTGAGCTTCGCGCAGCCGACCATCTGGGAGATCGGCCGGCCGTGGTATCTGGCCTGGGCCGGCCTGATCTACATCGTCGCGACGCTGGCGACGCTGGCGTGGATCGCGTCTACGGGTTCCCGACGATCCCGTCGATCTCCCGAGCCATCTGGACATCCTTCTCGGTGATGCCACCGGCGGAGTGGGTGACCAACGCGAAAGTCACTGTCCGCCATCGGATATCGATGTCGGGGTGATGGTCTTTTTCTTCCGCACGTTCGGCGACGCGGCGCACGGCGTCGATGCCGTCGAGGAAAGCGGGGAACTTGATCGAGCGGCGCAGGGCGCCGTCGGCGCGTTGCCAGCCGTTGAGGTCGGGCAGTGCGGCGTCTACTTGGTCGTCCGTTAACACAGCCATGCCATCAACGTACCGCTGCGGGGTTGGTCGGCGGCCTCGGTCGCCTAACAGGCGCCCAACAGAATTCTTTAGCAAGATGATGGATGTGCGCGTCTCCATAGACGGACCAACGTCGCCAGACGGACCAACGTCGCCGCAATCCGCCGCCGCGACGGGAACCGACGTGCGCGTCGCGGCCCGCGCGCTGCAGTCAAGGGGTGTCGGTCCGACCGTCGCGCGTCGGCGCTTTTCCCCGCAAGTCGTGGTCGGCGGTGGCCTGCTTGCCGCCATTCTCGTCGTCCTCGCGGTATCGGTCATTTGGGTCTCCGACGATTCGAAACGTCCGCTTGTCCAACCGAATCCGTCTCCGCCGGCGACCTCTGCACTGACCTCGAGCCCAACCGTGGCCGCCGGGCCGATACCGCTGCCGGCCACCACGCCTCAACAGGCGCCCCCTGCCGTCACCCCAACCGCGCCGGTAGAGACGGCGCCGGTAGAGACGGCGCCGGTAGAGACGATGTCGCCTTCCCAGGTCACTGCCGAGACGCTCACGCCTGCTCCACCCCCGACGCAGTGGCACCGGCGGCTGCACGAGTTGTTCCCGCAACTGTTTCCAAGCGGATAGCGCGCCGTATACGGTCGCGGGCGATGCCCAACCCTAAGCCGAACCAGATCGTTGTTGCGGGTGCACTGATCTCGGGTTCGTTGCTGCTGGTGGCCCAGCGTGCGCGGCCGCCGGAGTTGGCCGGCCTGTGGGAGCTGCCCGGTGGGAAGGTGGCGACGGGGGAGACCGACGCTGCCGCGCTGGCCCGCGAACTACACGAGGAACTCGGCGTCGAGGTGACGGTCGGGCCGCGCATCGGCTCCGACGTCGCGCTGACCACGACGACGACGCTGCGCGCTTACCGCGTAGCCCAGACCGGCGGCGCATTGCATCCCAACGATCACCGCGCACTGCGATGGGTCGGCGCCGACGACCTCGACGACCTGGCGTGGGTGCCCGCCGACCGCGCCTGGGTTGCAGAGCTGACCCGCACGCTGCGGACCGGCCTCGCGGTACGCCAGGCGGTCGAGTCCGACCGGGCGGACATCGCATCGGTCATCGTCGAGGCCTATCGGCGCGAGTTCTCTGCCCTGTCGCGCAACATGGACAAGATCACCGCGGCGCTCACGCCCGCCATCGAGGTCGGCCGGTTCTTCGTCGCCGACCGCGTCGCCGACCGTGGCGCCGACCGTGACGCCGACGTCATCGGGGCGATCGCCTGCACCGACCACACCGGCCGTGCCATGCGGGTACGAGCAGCGGATTGGCGCCGCCATCTTGGACTCGTGCGAGGCGGGGTGGCCGCGCGAATTCTGGCTGCGCAGTGGATGTCTAGGCTCGATTATCCGGCAGAAACGGGCTACATCGAGTTCGTCGCCGTCGCCGAGCGGGCCCGGCGCCAAGGCATCGCCACCAAACTCGTCGAGGGGGTGATCGCGCAGACCCCCTACATCGACTTCGAGCTCGAAGTCACCGACGTTAACGTGCCCGCCCGCGATTGCTATCGCAAGATCGGGTTCGTCGACGTCAACAGGAAGAAAGAGAAGTTCGGCCGTTTCAAGGGATTCCACGAGCGCATCTACATGCAGTACACGCGCTAGCCGACGCCAGATCGCGCCGAAAAGTCGCACACAAGCTCCGTCTCGGCCCCGCCGCGGGCTTGCCGGGCGTCAAGTGACGCGCATCTCTCGTTTTCGTGTTCGGTCAACCGCACTGCGACAATCACCGGCGTGGACTTTCGCAACGTCGCCATCGTGGCCCACGTCGACCATGGGAAGACAACCCTGGTCGACGCGATGCTGCGGCAGTCCGGCGCGCTGACCCATCGGGGCGACGACACTGTCGAGCGCCTGATGGACTCCGGTGACCTTGAGAAGGAAAAGGGCATCACCATCCTCGCCAAGAACACCGCGGTGCACCGGCAACACCCCGACGGCAGCATGACGGTCATCAACGTCATCGACACGCCAGGCCACGCCGACTTCGGCGGTGAGGTCGAGCGCGGGCTGTCCATGGTCGACGGGGTGCTGCTGCTCGTCGACGCGTCGGAGGGACCGCTGCCGCAGACCCGGTTCGTGCTGCGCAAGGCGCTGGCCGCGCACCTGCCCGTGCTCCTTGTGGTCAACAAGACCGACCGCCCTGACGCCAGGATCGCCGAGGTCGTCGAGGAGAGTCACGACCTGCTGCTCGACGTCGCGTCCGATCTGGACGACGACGCCGCAAAGGCCGCCGAGCACGCGCTCGGCCTGCCGACGCTGTACGCCTCGGGCCGAGCGGGGGTCGCCAGCACGGTCGAGCCCTCCAACGGCGAGAATCCCGAAGGCGAGAACCTGGACCCGCTGTTCGACGTGTTGCTCGAGCACATCCCGCCGCCTAGTGGTGACCCCGAGGCCCCGCTGCAGGCCCTCGTGACCAACCTCGACGCGTCGGCGTTCCTCGGACGCCTGGCGCTGATCCGCATCTACAACGGCCGCCTGCGTAAAGGTCAGCAGGTCGCATGGATGCGTGAGGTCGACGGCGTTCCCGTCGTCACCAACGCCAAGATCACCGAGTTGTTGGCCACCGAGGGCGTCGATCGCACTCCCACCGATGAGGCGATCGCCGGCGACATCGTCGCGGTGGCGGGGCTGCCCGAGATCATGATCGGCGACACCCTGGCCGACACCGAGCACGCACACGCGCTGCCGCGGATCACAGTCGACGAACCGGCCATCTCGGTGACGATCGGCACCAACACCTCACCGCTGGCCGGCAAGGTCTCCGGGCACAAGCTCACCGCCCGCATGGTCCGCAGCCGGTTGGAAACGGAACTGGTCGGCAACGTATCGATCCGCGTCGTCGACATCGGTCGCCCTGACGCGTGGGAGGTGCAGGGCCGTGGCGAGCTGGCGCTGGCCGTCCTCGTCGAGCAGATGCGCCGCGAGGGTTTCGAGCTGACCGTCGGTAAACCGCAGGTGGTCACGAGGACGATCGACGGCAAGCTGCATGAGCCGTTCGAAGCCATGACGATCGACTGTCCTGAGGAGTTTGTCGGCGCGATCACCCAGCTGATGGCCGCCCGCAAGGGACGCATGGAAGAGATGACGAACCACGCCGCGGGCTGGGTCCGGATGGACTTCATCGTGCCAAGCCGTGGCCTGATCGGCTTCCGGACCGATTTCCTCACACTGACCCGCGGCACCGGCATCGCGAACGCGGTCTTCGACGGTTACCGGCCATGGGCCGGCGAGATCCGGGCCAGGCACACCGGGTCGTTGGTGTCGGACCGGTCCGGCTCGATCACGCCGTTCGCGATGATCCAGCTCGCCGACCGTGGTCAGTTCTTCGTCGAGCCCGGCCAGGACACGTATGAAGGACAGGTTGTCGGCATCAACCCGCGAGCCGAGGACCTCGACGTCAACGTGACGCGTGAGAAGAAGTTGACCAACATGCGCTCATCGACGGCCGACGTCATGGAGACCCTCGCCCGTCCGCTGGAGCTGGACCTCGAGCAGGCGATGGAGTTCTGCGCAGGCGACGAGTGCGTGGAGGTAACGCCCCAGGTGGTCCGGGTCCGCAAGGTCGAGCTCGACGCGACCAGCCGTGCCCGCGCCAAAGCCCGCGCCAAGGCCCGCGGTTAACCCTGCCGATACCCTGAGGGGCGTGCCGGGGACCGCTAAGCGTGTCGGCGCCGCACTCGGCGCGGTGATGCTGCTCGTCTCCGGCTGCACCGTCAGCCCACCGCCGGCACCGCAAAGCACCGACACGTCGAATACCACGACACCGCCGCCACCGCGGGCAACGCAGATCATCATGGCCATCGACTCGATCGGCCCCGGCTTCAACCCACACCTGCTCTCCGACCAGTCGCCGGTGAATGCGGCGATCAACTCGCTGGTGCTGCCCAGCTCGTTTCGGCCCGTTCCGGATCCGAACTCGCCGACCGGATCGCGCTGGGAGCTCGACCCCACCCTGCTCGAGTCGGCGGTGGTCACCAGTCAGAACCCGTTCACCGTCACATACAAGATCAAGCCGGAGGCGCAGTGGACCGACAACGCCCCGATCGCAGCCGACGACTTCTGGTACCTGTGGCGCCAGATGGTCAGCCAGCCCGGGGTCGTCGACCCGGCGGGCTATGACCTGATCACAGGCGTCCAATCCGTTGAGGGCGGCAAGACGGCGGTGGTGACGTTCTCGCAGCCGTATCCCGCGTGGCGCGAGCTGTTCAACAACATCCTCCCGGCCCACATCGTCAAGGATGTACCCGGCGGATTCGCGGCCGGGCTGGCGCGCGCGCTGCCGGTCACGGGCGGCCAGTTCCGCGTGGAGAGCATCGACCCGCAGCGCGACGAGATCCTGCTGGCCCGAAACGACCGGTACTGGAGCGCGCCCGCCAAGCCCGATCAGGTGCTGTTCCGCCGCGGCGGCGCGGCTGCCGCGCTTGCGGATTCGATCCGAAACGGCGACACCCAGGTCGCTCAGGTGCACGGCGGGGCGGCGGCGTTTGCGCAACTGTCCGCGATTCCCGACGTTCGGACCGCGCGCATCGTCACGCCGCGGGTCATGCAGCTGACGCTGCGGGCCCAGCAACCTTCGCTCTCGGATTCCCAAGTGCGCAAAGCGATTCTGGGTCTGCTCGACGTCGATCTGCTCGCGTCGGTGGGTGCTGGCGACGACAACACCGTCACCCTCGCGCAGGCCCAGGTTCGGTCCCCGTCCGACCCGGGTTACGTGCCGACCGCGCCGCCGGCGATGACGAAGGAGGGCGCGCTCACGCTGTTGGCCAATGCGGGCTATCAGGTTGAGCCGGTGGAGACAACGCCGCCGGCGACGCCTGGCATGCCCGCGCCGGAGAACAACCGCGGGCGCGTCACCAAGGACGGCGTTCCGCTGTCGCTGGTGCTCGGGGTGGCGGCCAACGACCCGACAGCGGTCGCGGTCGCCAACACCGCCGCCGACCAACTGCGCAACGTCGGCATCGCGGCGTCGGTGACGGCGCTGGATCCGGTGGTGCTATACGGCGATGCGCTGATCAACAACAAGGTCGACGCCGTGGTCGGCTGGCACCAGGCCGGCGGCGATCTCGCGACCGCGCTGGCGGCCCGATACGGCTGCCTGGCGCTGGAAGCGACGGCGGTATCGACCACGACCGCCGCGACGACCAGGACCCCCGCGCCGACCACGACCGCCGCGCCGACGTCGTCGCCATCACCGTTACCGACAACCGATCCGCCCCTATCGCGGCGGCCGACCACGACGGCGACACCGACCACCCCGAGCCCCGCGCCGGAGTCCGGTCAGCTCGTCCAGGCACCAAGCAATATCACCGGCATCTGCGACCGCAGCATTCAGCCGAAGATCGATGCGGCGCTCGACGGCACGGAAGACATCGGCGAGGTGATCAACGCGGTCGAACCCCGGCTGTGGAACATGTCGACCGTGCTGCCGATCCTGCAGGACACCACGATCGTCGCGGCGGGTCCGAGCGTGCAGAACGTCAGCCTGTCCGGGGCCGTGCCCATCGGCATCGTCGGAGACGCAGGAAAGTGGGTCAAGCCCCCGCAGTGATCACTTCACACACGGGGTATTGGTCCCAGCCATCTCGGTGAGATCGGTCGGTGCGGGCGCCTGGGTACCGCTGGCCGTGGCATCGACCGTCGTGACCGGGGTCGCGACGGCAGCCGTGCTGCTGCCGGTCGAGTACTGAGCGGCAGGGAAGTCGGCGCCGATGGTCAATCGCACCGTGTCAGGGGCGACGGTGTCGGAAGGGCTGGCGGTGAGCTGCAGCCGGTCTGCGAGCATATGCGCTGCGCCGTCGGCGCCGGGGCCGTAGGCGATCGTGCTGGCGTCGGCCAGGCTCTTTGCGGTGGTGACCGTCCCCGCGGTGAGTCCGTCGGCGCCGAAGGATTGCTCAACGGCTGATCCGAGGCCTTCATGGTCGGTGGCATTGACGACGTCGAGTGTCGTTGGGACAGAAGGAGATTGCGTGGGCCTGGAGGTGTCCGTTGGCGACCCGTTGGTGAAGAGGTTGTGCACGATGGCCCGGATGCTTGGTACGTCAACCATGTTGACGTCCTCGCCCTGGGTGTCTTGGCCGAATTCGCTGATCGGCAATGTGTAGAGCGTAAGGGCGCTGTCGGTCAGCGTCGCGGCGTGGTCGACGAAGCTCACGAGGTCGAGCCCGGCGTCCACGGCGATGTTCTGCTGGGCCACTTGCAGTAGGTTGCGTAGGTCACTGGGACTGGACAACGCTCCGCCGTGGCGCAGCGCAGTCACAAGAGACACGATGAACGCCTGCTGGCGCCGAGTGCGGTCCATGTCGGTGAACAACTGGTCGTTCTCGTCGCGGCGTTGTCGCACGAACGCCATCGCCTGCGCGGCGTCGATCTGCTGGACGCCACGGTGGAAATTCGCACCCGAGTAACTGTCCGATGTGTCGTTGTTGAGGCACACGGTGATCGGCTGCACCACGTGCGCGATCTGAAAGAACGCACCGAGGGTTACTTCGATGAAGTGGTCTATCGGCACACCCAACAGTCGGCGCATGGTGTCGATCTCCGCCTTGCGGCCCGCTTCGCGCGCCGTCTGCTCGCGGGAGGACTGGGCGATGCTGTCGCTCGTTGAGTCCAGCGTCTGCTGGTACGCAAGCCCGTATGCCTGCTTGATCTTGCCCTTGCACACGCCGCTCGGGCACCCTGGCAGATCGACGTAGTCGTCGCGGGGCACCGAGACCGCGCTGACCGGGCCGTTGCCGCCGGGCAAGTGCAGCAGGATCAACACGTTGGCGTTGTAGCCCCCGACGGTCTCGTCGCCGGCATGCAGCGCGTCGTAGATGTCCTGGGGAAGCGGCTGACCGTGCTGGTCCAGTCGGCTGTCCAATCCCATGATCAGGATGTTCTGCGCGCCGCCGACTGACGCGGGCCCACCGGCCAGCGCCTGCGAGGTGGTGATGCCGCCGGACAGATTGCGGTAGCCGGCCCAGCCCACCGCCGTGATGGCCAGCACCGTGACGGCGGCCAGCCCGGCGACCACCCGACGGGCGGCACGGCCCCAGCGCCGGCTCCGGCGACGCGGAAGCCGGTGACGCGGGCCGTTTACCCGCGGTATCGGGTCCGTATCCCACTCCGAATTCGCCAGTCGACTCATAACTGCCCCGGATTATCCCGAAACCGCCTGAGAACGGTGCCGTTGTTTCTCAGGATCGGGGCCGGTCAGGATGCGGAAATCGGCCCCTCTCGGTCGCGCGCCCGGTTCCGCCCGTGTCGATTCGCCGCTCCCGCAACAGTCGAAGGCCGTGCGCGGCGTAGGCCGCGATGGCGAACACCAGGAGCAGCCAGTACGGCGGGCGGGCCAGCTCCCAGACGAACAGCGCTGCGAACGCGGGTGCCCGCTGGGTGATCGCCAGCACACCGGCGGCACATGTCAGCGACACTGCGGCCACGTGGATCTCGGTGCCGGCGAAGTGGTTGAGCACAAGGGTGGCAAGGGATCCCGCGGCGGCCCCGGTCGCCATCGCCGGGGTCAGCATGCCGCCGACCGCCCCCGCGCGCAGAAACAGCGCCGTCAGAAGGGGTTTCAACAGCAAGATGACCGCCGCCGCGCCGAGTGTCAAGTCGCTGTTGAGGCTCACCGTGAGGATGCTCCTGCCGTTACCCGGCAGTTCCGGCCACCAGATCGAGCAGACGCCGGTCAGCAGTCCGGCGGCCGCAATCGTGGGAATCAGGATCCACGATCGGAATTGCACCTTCGGCCGCGCCACGGCCATGACCCGGTTGAACGCAAGGCCGACCGCCAGCGCCAGCGGCGCGATGGCCAACGCCAAGAACGCGAACAGGTACGACAATCCGGCGGTCGGCCATGTCAGCGCATGCTCGAGATGGGTGACCGGCGAGGCCACCGCAACGGCGAGGCTCGACGTGATCAAAGCCGCACCCACCGCGCGCGGATGCCACGTGCCCAGCAGGATCCTGGCGGCGAACAACGCTCCGCCGAGCGGAACGCTGTAGACCGCGCCGAGCCCCGCACCGGCCGCACACGCCAGCAGGATCTCGCGATCGCGCGCCGTCAACGACAACCGCGTGGTGGCGAAATCGCTTAGCGCTGCGGCGAGTTGGCGCGGTGCGCCTTCACGACCCAGCGACGCGCCCGCTCCGACCAGCAGTACCTGCAGACCCGCATCGATCGACAACGACAACCGGGGCAGCGGCTCCGGGCTGGTGATCGCCGCGGACAGCGGTGGGACCTCGGTGCGCTGTCGAAGAATCCACCAGCCACAGCCGGCCAGCGCGCCCCCGACCATCGGGCCAAGGGCGCGCCGGACTGGACTGCTATCTCCAACGCCGGTCAGCAGGGTGCCGAATGTGTAGCGGTACGTGAGGTGTTCGACAACGTGCAGCAGCAGGGTCGTTGCGGCACCGGCAACGCCGGCCAATAGGCCGACGACGACGATCGCGCATCCGAATTCGACGGTGCGCCGCGCCACGAGCTGAATCTATGCCAGACCTGCTCCTTTCGGAGTGGGACTGCGACGATCCCCCCGGCCTGCGCAATCCTGACCGCGCGGGTGACGTCATGACCGGCGCGTCTCACCGGCCGCTGTGTGCGCTCCGGCAAGCAGCGGGCAAGCTGGTGCGAATGGACACGCCGCGGCTGCTTTTCGTGCACGCCCATCCTGACGACGAGACATTGACGACGGGCGCGACGATCGCGCACTACGCCGCGCTTGGCGCCAAGGTGCGTGTCGTCACGTGCACGCTCGGCGAGGAGGGTGAGGTGATCGGCGAGCGCTGGGCGCAGCTGGCCGTCGACCAAGCAGACCAGCTGGGTGGCTTCCGCATCGGCGAGCTGAGCCGGGCACTGAACGCGCTGGGAATCGACGAACCGATATTTCTCGGCGGCCCAGGCCGGTGGCGTGACTCGGGGATGGAAGGCACCCCGCAGCGACACCGGCAGAGGTTCATCGACGCCGATCCGCGCGAGGCCGTCGGCTCGCTCGTGAGCATCATCCGCGAGCTCCGCCCACACGTCGTCGTCACTTACGACGCCGACGGCGGCTACGGCCACCCCGACCACATCCACGCCCACCAGGTGACGATGGCTGCGGTCGCAGCGTCTGACGGCGCCGAGTACTCCGGCGAAGCATGGACCGTGCCGAAGGTGTACTGGGCGGTGATTGCGAAGTCGGCGATGGCCGCGGGGTTCGACGCGTTCGGGGACGTCGCGCCGGAGTGGATTCGGGTATCGATCGACGACGTGCCCTTCGGCTACCCCGATGACGCGATCGACGCGGTGATGGAGGTCGCGGACCAACTGCCCGCGAAGATCGCGGCGCTGCGTGCGCACGCGACCCAGGTGACCGTTGCCGCGAACGGCCGCTCCTGCGCCCTGTCGAACAACATCGCGCTGCCGATCGGGGCAATCGAGCACTACATCCTCGCCGTGGGCACACCCGGCGAGCGCGACGAGCGCGGGTGGGAAACCGACCTGCTGGCCGGGTTGAACCTGGAATAACGCCGCGGGCACGCGCTAAGCTGCCCGAGGAGTCGGCGGCGTGTGAAGGGATGGCGATGGACCCGGACCTGGATCCCAACCTGCAGCACTGGCAGGACCGCGCAGACAACTACCAGTGGGTGATCGGGTCGCTCGTCGCACTGCTAGACAGCATCCCGACCTGACCCCGCTGCGTCCCGCCGTTCTCGCACTGCTTGCGATCGACGGCGTGCTATCGGCTGTGGCGGCGGCGTTCTTCCTTCCGCTCCGAATCGGATCGGTGCCCTTTCCGATCAGCGCGCCGCTGAGTGGTCTGGTCAACGCCGCGCTGGTATGGGCCGCACTGCAATGGACGTCCGCACCGCGGGTGGCCGCATTGCCGTTGTGGTGCTGGCTGCTCACCGTCGCGGGCCTGACCTTCGGCGGACCTGGTCACGACATCGTGTTCGGCGGCGTCGGAATCATGGAATATGCACCGCTGCTGTTGATCGTCTTTGGCGCAGTGCCGCCGGCGCTGGTGATGTGGCGCCATGTCCGCGCAGCCGCCTGACACCGGGCTCGCAGACGTCACCTTGGGCCGCGACGGTGCCGGAGGAAGGCCGACGTCGAGTCCGCGGCGGTGTCACGGGGGCTCGCGCAGACGACCGCGATTCCGCCCATGAGAAACGAACGGGCCGACACGTTCATGACGGCCTCCCCGCCTCTTCGAATCCCCAACGGACCTGAACTTACGTGTGTGTCAACCGGGCATCGGGCATTTCGGCATGGGTCGACCGAAGGGGCGCACAACAGGTCGGCTGGTTGGGACTACTGTGACCGATATGCGCGGCGCAGCGATTTCAGCATGTGAGACACGCGGATGATTCCCGACGACCATGGGGTTACACGGGAGTGGCTCTGAACCCCCAGCGCGGCGCCGATCTGCCTAGCCCGGTGGTCCCCCCGATGTCCGGTGCGCCCAGTCCCGCCGCGCTGCGGCGGGTGCTGCGGCGGGCCCGTGACGGGGTGGCGCTCAATGTCGACGAGGCCGCGATCGCAATGACCGCCCGTGGCGACGACCTGGCCGATTTGTGCGGCAGCGCGGCGCGGGTGCGTGACGCGGGCCTTGAGGCAGCCCGGCGCCGCGGGCCCAATGGCCGGTTGCCGGTGTCCTACTCGCGCAAGGTGTTCATCCCCGTCACGCATCTGTGCCGCGACACCTGTCATTACTGCACATTCGTCACGGTGCCGGGCAAGCTGCGCGCCGCGGGTATGGGCATGTTCATGGAGCCCGACGAGATTCTCGACGTGGCCCGCCGCGGCGCGGAATTGGGTTGCAAGGAGGCGTTGTTCACCCTGGGTGACCGGCCGGAGACGCGCTGGGACGAGGCCCGTCAGTGGCTCGACGAGCGTGGCTATGACTCGACGCTGGATTACGTGCGCGCGATGGCGATCCGGGTGCTGGAGGAGACCGGGCTGCTGCCGCATCTGAACCCGGGCGTGATGTCGTGGTCGGAGCTGTCGCGGCTCAAGCCGGTGGCGCCGTCGATGGGCATGATGCTGGAGACCACGTCGCGGCGGCTGTTCGAGACCAAGGGCCTTGCGCACTACGGCAGCCCGGACAAGGACCCCGAGGTACGACTGCGCACACTGGCCGATGCGGGCCGGCTGTCGATTCCGTTCACCACCGGGCTGCTGGTGGGCATCGGCGAGACGCTGGTCGAGCGTGCCGAGACCATCCACGCGATTCGCTCCTCGCACAAGGAATTCGGACACGTTCAGGAAGTGATCGTGCAGAACTTCCGGGCCAAGGACCACACCGCGATGGCCGCGGTGCCCGACACGGGTTTCGAGGACTTCGTGGCGACGGTGGCGGTCACCCGGTTGGTGATGGGGCCAAAGATGCGTGTGCAGGCACCACCGAACCTGGTGTCGCGCTCGGAGTGCCTGGCACTGATCGGTGCCGGTGTCGATGACTGGGGCGGGGTGTCGCCGCTGACGCCCGATCACGTGAATCCCGAGCGGCCATGGCCGGCACTGGATGAGCTCGAGGCCGTCACCGCCGAGGCCGGCTACGACCTGGTGCAGCGGCTGACCGCGCAGCCGGCCTACGTGCAGGCCGGCGCGGCGTGGATCGACCCAAGGGTGCGCGGACACGTCGACGCGCTGGCCGACCCCGATACCGGATTGGCCGCCGATGTTAATGCAGTCGGGCGGCCGTGGCAGGAGCCCGACGAGGCGACCGAGTCGCTGGGCCGCACGGACCTGCACGCGGCGATCGATTCCGAGGGCAGGCGCACCGACACCCGAAGCGATCTCGGCAGTGCCTTCGGCGACTGGGAGTCGATCCGCGAGAAGGTGCACGAGCTGGCGGCGCGGGCCCCTGAGCGCATCGACACCGACGTGGCCGCGGCGATGCGCTCGGCCGAGCGCGATCCGGCCGGCTGCAGCGACGACGAGTATGTCGCGTTGGCAACCGCCGATGGTCCTGCTCTGGATGCCGTTGCGGCGCTGGCTGATTCACTCCGCAAGGATGTGGTGGGCGACGACGTGACATTCGTGGTCAACCGCAACATCAACTTCACCAACATCTGCTACACGGGGTGCCGGTTCTGCGCGTTCGCACAGCGCAAGGGCGACGCCGACGCGTACTCGCTGTCGACGGCCGAGGTGGCCGAGCGGGCGTGGGAGGCGCACGTCGCGGGCGCGACCGAGGTGTGCATGCAGGGCGGCATCGACCCCGAACTACCGGTGACGGGCTACGCCGATCTGGTGCGCGCGGTCAAGGCCAGGGTGCCGTCGATGCATGTGCACGCGTTTTCTCCGATGGAGATCGCCAACGGTGTCACCAAGAGCGGTCTCTCGATTCGGGACTGGTTGACCAGCCTGCGGGAAGCCGGGCTGGACACCATCCCCGGTACCGCCGCCGAGATCCTTGACGACGAGGTGCGCTGGGTGCTCACCAAGGGCAAGCTGCCGACGTCGATGTGGATCGAAGTCGTCACGACCGCCCACGAGGTCGGGCTGCGATCGTCCTCGACGATGATGTACGGCCATGTCGACCAGCCGCATCACTGGGTCGGGCATCTCAACGTGCTGCGCCGCATCCAGGACCAAACCGGCGGGTTCACCGAATTCGTGCCGCTGCCGTTCGTGCACCAGAGCAGCCCGTTGTACCTGGCCGGCGGCGCCAGGCCGGGCCCGACGCACCGCGACAACCGCGCGGTGCACGCGCTGGCCCGAATCATGTTGCACGGCAGGATCTCCAACATCCAGACCAGCTGGGTCAAGCTTGGTGTCGAGCGCACGCAGGTGATGCTCACCGGTGGTGCCAACGATCTCGGCGGCACGCTAATGGAGGAGACCATCTCGCGCATGGCGGGCTCGGAATTCGGGTCGGCCAAGAGTGTCGAGGAACTTGTCGAGATCGCCGCGGGTATCGGCAGGCGCGCCCGCCAGCGCTCCACAACATACGCGCCACTCGCCGCCTAGTAGTCGGCGATTGACAGCAAGTTTTCAGCTTTTCGCGAATACTGTGGCGCTGATGACGACGATCGCAGGACTGCCTGCCCACGCCTTGCTCGTCCACGCCATCGTGGTGCTCGCGCCATTGACCGCGCTGCTGGAGATTCTGTGCGCGGTTTGGCCCGCCGCCCGGCGACGGTTGGTGTGGCTGGTGCTCGCCCTCGCCGCGGTGAACCTTGCGCTCACACCCCTGACCACCGATGCCGGGGAGTGGTTGCTGGGCCAACGAACCCGCGTCAGTGCGGTGCTGCAGGCTCACGCCGACCGAGGCGAATGGATGATTTACTTCTCCGTTGCGTTGTTCGTGGTGGCCATCGCGCTGGGCGTGCTGCATTGGCTCGACGGGCGGTCGGACAGGCGCAGGACCGTGGCCAACGTGGTGGTGGCGATCGTGGCGCTGCTGGTCGGCGTCTCATCGATCGTCACGGTCATGCGGATCGGCGACTCCGGCGCGCACTCGGTGTGGGGCCGCGGAAGCTGAACGTCCCGGGAATGGATTCGGACTGCAGTCCGTTTGACCTCTCGAAGGCGTCGGGAAGGCCGGCGCCCGGACTGAGAGAGATACCGTCATGACTACAGCCACCGCACAGCTCGGCACCGGAACATGGGCGATCGACCCCGTTCACTCGTCGATCGGCTTTTCGGTACGCCACCTGATGGTGAGCAGGGTGCGAGGCAACTTTGAGAACTTCAGCGGAGCGGTCACCGTCGCGGAGGACGGCACACCGTCGGTGTCCGCGGAGATTGCCGTCGACTCGATTCACACCGGCAACGAGCAGCGCGACGGGCACATCAAGTCGGCGGACTTCTTCGATGCCGACAAGTATCCGACCGCGACGTTCCGGTCGACCGGTGTGCGGGCCAACGGCGACGACTATGTCATTGACGGAGAGTTCACGCTCAAGGGCGTGACCAAGCCGGTCAGTCTGGCACTGGAGTTCAACGGCGTGAATCCCGGCATGGGCCGCGGTGAGGTCGCCGGCTTCGAGGCCTCAGTCGTGCTGAACCGCAAGGACTTCGGCGTCGACATCGACATGCCTTTGGAGACCGGCGGCACCGTTGTCGGCGACAAGGTGACCATCACACTGGCAATCGAAGCGCTCAAGCAGTCCTGACGCGCGAACGTGACGCCCGCGTGACGCTCGCGGTACGGAGGAGTTAGAGCTTGGCGGCCAGCTCGGTGCCTTGGCGGATGGCCCGCTTGGCGTCGAGCTCGGCCGCCAGTGCCGCACCCCCGATGACGTGCGGGTTGATGCCCCGGCGGCGCAAACCGTCTTCGAGGTCGCGCACCGATTCCTGGCCGGCGCAGATCACCACGTTGTCGACCTCGAGCACACGGCGGTCGCAGTGATCCGGACCGAAGCTGATGTGCAGGCCGAGGTCGTCGATGCGTTCGTAGTTCACGCCGGACAACTGCTGCACTCCCTTGGCCTTCAGCGAGGCCCGGTGCACCCAGCCCGACGTCTTGCCAAGCCCCTTGCCCTGGGGGCCCTTGGTCCGCTGCAGCAGATACACCTCACGCGCGGGCGGCGCGGGAATCGGCGTCGTCAGCGCGCCGCGCACTTCCTGCGGATCCGCCACGCCCCACTCGGCCTTCCACTGCTTGAGGATGATTGACGGCGGCCTGAATTCGTCGGCCGGCTCAGCCGGCGTGGTCACGAGGAACTCGCTCACGTCGAATCCGACCCCGCCTGCGCCGACCACCGCCACCGTCTTGCCGACCGGCTTGCCCGTAATCGCCTGCGGGTAGGACAGCACCATCGGGTGGTCGATGCCGGGAATGTCGGGCATCCGCGGCGAGACACCCGTCGCGAGCACCACCTCGTCGAAGCCGGCGAGCGCGTCGACTCCCGCGCGGGTGTTCAGCCGGACCTCGACCCCGTGCTTGTCGAGCATCCGCGTGTAGTACCGGATCGTCTCGCTGAATTCCTCCTTGCCGGGAATCCTTCGCGCCAAATCGAATTGACCGCCGATCACCTCGCCCGCCTCGAACAGCGTGACGGCATGCCCGCGCTGTGCGGCGGTGACCGCGGCGGCAAGGCCGGCAGGACCCGCGCCGACCACCGCGACGCGCCTGGTGCGGCGCGTCGGCCCGAGCACAAGGGTGGTCTCGTGGCCGGCGCGCGGATTCAGTAGGCACGACACCGTTTTGTGCACGAATGCGTGGTCAAGGCACGCCTGGTTGCAGGCGATGCAGGTGTTGATCTCGTCGGCCGCGTCGGCCTGCGTCTTGCGCACCCAGTCCGGGTCCGACAGCAGCGGGCGCGCCATCGAGATCAGCGCGACGGTGCCGTCTGCCAGGATCTGCTCGGCCGCTTCTGGCATGTTGATGCGTTTGGACGCGACCACCGGAATGTTCACGTATTCGGCCACCGCGTTGCTGATGTCGACGAACGCGCCGCTGGGCACCGAGGTGACGATGGTCGGCACCCGCGCTTCGTGCCATCCGATGCCGGTGTTGATGATCGTCGCGCCCGCCGCCTCGACTTCGGTTGCCAGCGCTACGGTTTCGTCCCAGCTCTGGCCGTCCTCGACGTAGTCGGCCATCGACATCCGGTAGCAGATGATGAAATCGTCGCCAACCGCGGCGCGGGTACGGCGCACGATCTCAACAGGAAAGCGTCGTCGCTTTTTTGGTGAGGGTCCCCAAGCGTCGGTGCGCTTGTTGGTGCGCGGGGCCAGGAACTGGTTGAGCAAGTAGCCCTCGCTGCCCATGATCTCCACGCCGTCGTACCCGGCCTCGCGGGCCAGCTCGGCGCAGCGGGCGAAGTCGTCGATGGTGCTCTCCACGCCCCGTGACGACAACGTGCGCGGACGGAAGGGGTTGATCGGCGCCTTGATCGACGACGCGCTCACCGAAAACGGGTGGTACGCATAGCGTCCGGCGTGCAGCACCTGCAGCGCGATCTTGCCGCCGGCGTCGTGCACCGGCGCTGTGATCCGGCGGTGCCGCCGCGCATCGGAGGCCGAGACCATCTGCGCGGCGAACGGCAGCAGCCAGCCGGTGCGGTTCGGCGCATAGCCGCCGGTGATGATCAGGCCGACGCCACCGCGGGCGCGCTCGGCGAAGTACTCGGCGAGCCGATCGGTGTCGCGGGCACGGTCCTCGAGGCCGGTGTGCATCGAACCCATCACCACGCGATTGCGCAGTGTGGTGAAGCCAAGATCCAACGGCGACAGAAGGTTTGGATATGTCACGGTTGTCGTCTGCTCTTCGCGCGAGCGCTCGTCGGTCTGCCTTTCAGGGCTGCCAGCACTTCGTCGAGCCAGTCGATGGCGCTTTCCTCCGCCCGGATGCCGCCGCGCAACACCAGGTATTGATGTAGCGTGCCGCCGCTCAGGCCGCTCGGGTCGGGAAACTGCCGCTTCTCGAATCCGCGGTAGGTGTCAAGCAAATCGGCGCGCTCGGTCCGCAGCGCGGCCACCTGGGCGCACACCGCGTCCGGGTCGCCGTACGCGGCGCCCCGCACCTTGATCGCAATGTCGCGGGTGCGGTTGTCAGCCACCGAGCTGCCGCGTCCCGATAGCGGTTCGGCGATCCAGCGGGCCAGCTCGACACGGCCGGCGTCGGAGACGGTGTAGACCTTCTTGTCCGGCCTGCCCTGCTGCACGACGGGCGTGACGCGCACCCAGCCGTCGTCCTCCATGCTTTTCAGCGTGCGGTAGATCTGCTGATGGGTGGCGGCCCAGAAGTAGCCGATGGACCGATCGAACCGGCGGGCCAGCTCGTAACCCGAACCGGACTGCTCGCACAGCGACACCAGGATCGCGTTGGGAAGCGCCACGCGGGCAGCATAGGGCCGTCGCGCGGTGCTATGCAACTTGTTGCACTGCAACCAGGCGCATAGGCCGCGGCTTCGTCAGGTCAGCACCAGTTCACATCCACATTGGTGCCACTGCTGTTGACGTGCACCGAGCAGTCGACGGCCTGATAGGTCGCGGTGTGGTCATCCGTGACATAGACCGCGTCATGACCTGTGCCGACGACAGGCGATGCCGCCATGGCAGGGCCGGCCAACCCGATGGCCATCACAGCGAAGGTGCCGGCAGTGGCTAGGCCGAGGGCTAATTTCTTCATTTCGACTCCTCAAAATTGAGCTTAGCTGCGCTAAGCGACTGCTATATAACAGAACGGCATCGGCGTGGCGGATCTTCCCGCGGACAAGGGTTTTCGCCCTGTAAGTGAGCCATCACAGCCCCGGCGCACATGTGGCCGGAGTCACACACCGCGGGGAGCAGCGGGAAGGCCGGGTCAGATGGGTGGTCCCTAGGCGACTTGTATGTGCAACGTCTAGTATCAGTAACCACGCGGCACCCTTAACCGGGCGGCGAGGAAGTTAGGGCACACTGAGACAGGCGTCCAAGTAGCCGCTGAGATACTCAGCGGGAACACTGGCAGCGACTTTTCGGCGGGCCCGACCAAAACTGGCAGCCCCACTGACAGGAGATCGAGGAGACTTCGTGACGTACACGATTGCCGAACCCTGCGTCGACATCAAAGACAAGGCATGCATCGAGGAGTGACCGGTCGAGTGCATCTACGAGGGCGCACGCATGCTGTACATCCACCCGGACGAGTGCGTCGACTGCGGCGCTTGCGAGCCGGTCTGCCCGGTCGAGGCTATCTACTACGAAGACGACGTGCCCGATCAGTGGAGCGGGTACACCCAGATCAATGCCGACTTCTTCGTCGAGCTGGGATCGCCGGGCGGCGCTTCCAAGGTGGGGCTGACGGAAAACGACCCGCAGTCGGTCAAGGATCTGCCGCCTCAAGGCGAGGACTGATAACGGCTCGCCCGCAGCTTCGTAAGCGCGTCTCCGCGTCTTTGCCGGTGTTCCCATGGGACACCCTGGCCGACGTAACCGCGCTCGCACGGTCACACCCCGACGGCATCGTCGACCTGTCGGTTGGCACACCGGTTGATCCGGTAGCGCCGCTGATAAGGGAGGCCATGGCCGCGGCCAGCGCCGCGCCCGGTTATCCGACCACTGCCGGCACCCCGGCGCTGCGGGCATCCGCAGCGGCTGCGCTCAAGCGCCGATACGGCGTAACCGGACTGCCCGACGACGCGGTGCTTCCGGTGATCGGCACCAAGGAACTCATCGCGTGGCTGCCGACACTGCTCGGCCTCGGCCCCGACGACGTAGTGGTGGTGCCCGAACTGGCCTATCCCACGTACGAAGTCGGCGCACAGCTCGCCGGCTCTCAGGTACTGCGTGCGGACTCGCTGACCCAGCTCGGCCCGCAGTCGCCCGCGCTGGTCTATTTGAATTCGCCGAGCAACCCCACCGGAAAGGTGCTCGGCGTCGAGCATCTCCGCAAGGCGGTGGGCTGGGCTCGTGAGCGCGGCGCGCTGATCGCGTCCGACGAGTGCTATCTCGGGCTCGGTTGGGACGCCGAGCCGGTTTCGGTCCTGCATCCGTCGGTCTGCGACGGCGACTTCACCGGGTTGTTGGCCGTCCATTCCCTGTCGAAGACTTCGTCGCTGGCCGGCTACCGCGCGGGGTTCGTGGCAGGCGATCCTGCGGTGGTCGCCGAGCTACTGGCCGTGCGCAAGCATGCGGGCATGATGGTGCCCACCCCGGTGCAGGCCGCCATGGTCGCTGCGCTCGACGACGACACGCATGAACGTGACCAGCGCGAGCGCTACGCGCGACGACGCGCCGTGCTGTTGCCTGCACTGCAATCGGCCGGGCTGACGGTCAACGAGTCCGAGGCCGGGCTCTACCTCTGGGCGACCCGCGGCGAGCCATGCCGCGACACCGTCGCGCGGCTGGCGCAGCACGGAATCCTGGTGGCGCCCGGCGAGTTCTACGGTCCGCGCGGGTCAACCCACGTCCGGGTGGCGTTGACCGCGACTGACGAGCGGATATCGGCTGCTGTACAACGGCTTACGGGCTAATTGGCCCCGCAAGCTGGGCCCCATCAGCGAGGTGGGCTGGCGCGAATCGCCGAACCTGCAATACCGTCGCCAGCATGAGCGATTACGACGTGGAGGCGGTGGACCGGCTGCCGTTCACGACCTCGGAGAAGTCCTCGCGCTACCGCACCGAGAACTACCAAGGCGCGGTGGGCCTCAACTGGTACACGACCGATCCCACCCTGCAAGCCACCATGGCGTACTACCTGCAGCCTGACGAACTCGCGTTCGCCGAGCCGCACCTGACGCGCATCGGCGAGCTGATGGCCGGGCCGGTGTCCCGCTGGGCCGAGGAGACCGACCGAAACCCGCCGCGGCTTGAACGCTACGACCGGTGGGGACACGACGTCAGCCGGGTCGTCATGCCCACGTCTTTCAACGAGTCCCGCCGCGCGGTCCTTGATGCTCAGAAGGCGTTGCGCGACGACGCCCGGCGAGCCGGGGTGAATCCGTCGCTGACGGTCTTCGCGTCCAACTACCTGCTCAATCAGGCCGACATCGGAATGGGATGCGCTCTTGGCACCGGTGGCGGCATGGTCAAGTCGTTGGTCGCCGCATACGCACCGCCGGATGTGCGCGAGCACGTGCTGGCCAAATTCGCGTCGGGCGAGTGGGAGGGTGAGACCGCGCAACTGCTGACGGAGCGGACAGGCGGGTCGGACCTCGGTGCGCTGGAGACGACAGCGACGCGTGATGGCGATAGCTGGCGGCTCAACGGCTTCAAATGGTTCGCCTCGAATTGCAACGGCGAGGCGTTCGTGGTGCTGGCCAAGCCCGCGGGTGCGCCCGACTCGAGTCGCGGTGTTGCGACTTTCCTCGTCCTGCGGACACGTCGCGACGGCTCCCGCAACGGCGTGCGGGTGCGCCGCCTGAAGGACAAACTGGGCACGCGGTCGGTCGCTTCGGGGGAGATCGAGTTCGTCGACGCAGAAGCATTCCTGCTCTCGGGCGAAGCCAGCGACGACGCAGGACCGTCCGACGGCAAGGGCCTTGGCAGGATGATGGAGCTGACGAATGCGGCGCGCCTTGGCATCGCGCTGTTCGCGCTCGGTAACGCGCGGCGGGCACTGGTCGAGTCGCTCTGCTACGCCGGGCAGCGGCACGCGTTCGGCGAGGCCCTGATCGACAAGCCGTTGATGCGGCGCAAGCTGGCCGAGATGATCGTCGACGTCGAAGCCGCACAGGCGCTCGTGTTCGACGGCACCGGTGCCACCAACCACCGACAGCCCAAGGGAGTGCACCAGCGCATCGCCGTGCCCGTCACCAAGCTGAAGGTCTGCCGGCTGGGAATCACCATGGCGTCCGACGCGATCGAAATCCACGGCGGCAACGGCTATATCGAGACCTGGCCGGTTGCTCGGCTGCTGCGCGACGCGCAGGTGAACACCATCTGGGAGGGTCCCGACAACATCCTCTGCCTCGACGTGCGTCGGGGGATTGAGCGCGCCCAGGGACATGAGCCACTCTTGGCGCGCTTGCATGACGCGGTGTCGGTCTCCGACGACGACGACACCACCAACCTGGTGGCGCGCCGCGTCGAGGATCTCGGCGCCGCCATCACTGCCTGGACAAAATTGGACGGCGCGATGGCAGAGGCGCGGCTGTTCCCGCTGGCCCAGTTCATGGGCGAGGTGTACGCCGGTGCGCTGCTGATCGAGCAGGCCGCGTGGGAACGGGCGGAACGGCGAACGGACCGCAAGGCCCTTGTCGCTCGGCTCTACGCGCAGCGGTATCTGGCCGATCGGGGACCGCTTCGCGGCATCGACACCGACGGCGACGAGGCGATCGAGCGTTTCGACGAGTTGGTTGCAGGCGCGTGGAGTCGGTAGCTCGTTTCTCGCAACGATCAGAGCAGTCCGAGCGACATCGCGGTCGTGACCGCCGCGGTGCGGTCCGAGACGCCGAGTTTGTTGAACGCCCGAAGCAGATGGGTTTTCACGGTCGCCTCGCTGATGTGTAGCGCCTGGCCGATCTCCGCGTTCGTCTTGCCCTTCGCCACGTGGCTGAGCACCTCGACTTCACGTGTCGACAGCGTCACCGAAGTCGGCTGGCGCACAAAGTGAACCAGGCGGTCAGCGACCGTCGGTGCCAGCACCGTCTTACCGCGTGCAGCGTCACGCACGGCATCGGCCAACTCGGCACGCGAGGCATCTTTGAGCAGATATCCCGCTGCGCCCGCTTCTACCGCGCGCAGGATGTCGGTGTCGGACTCATACGTGGTGACGACGACGATCCGCGTGCGCGGCAGCGCAGCAAGGATCCGCTCGGTCGCCGTCACACCGTCGACATCGGGCATCCGTAGATCCATCAGAATCACGTCGGGGCGCAGCGATTCGGCCAATGCGATCGCCTCGGCGCCCGAACCCGCTTCGCCGACCACCGTGAGGTCCTGCTCCGCGTCGATCATGCCGCGCAGGCCCTCACGGACAACTGGGTGATCATCGACGAGCAATACGCTGGTCTGATGTCGCCGGCCAGCAGGCTCCGAAGTCATGCAGGGACCTCGACCGTCACCGTCGTCCCACCACCGGCTGTCGGCGTCACCGACATCGTGCCGCCCACCTGCGTGGCACGGGCCCGCATACCGCGCAGCCCGAATCCCTCGGTGTGCTCATCGGCAACACCAATGCCGTTGTCCGAGACGGACAGTCGGACACCACACTCGATCGGCGACAACGCCACCATCACCGAGTTCGCCTTGGAGTGCTTGCGAATGTTGGTGAACGCCTCCTGCGCGGCGCGCAGCAGCACCACGTCGGTCGCCATGCCCAGTGGCGGCAGCTCGCCGTCGACGCGGATCGTGGCGGTGATGCCGCTCTCTGCCGACAGCCTGTCGCATTGACGTTGGATGGCGGCGGGCAGCGAACCGTCATGCAGGGCGGTCGGGGTCAGCTCGGCCACCATCGCCCGCGCCTCGGCGAGGTTTTCGCGTGCGGTGCTGCGGATCAGCTCGACGTGCCGCTTGGCCGCCGCGGTGTCGCTGTCCAGTTCCGGTTCGACGGCCTGCGCCAGCGCGACGATGCTGGTGAATCCCTGTGCGAGCGTGTCGTGGATCTCCCGTGCCAGCCTTTCTCTCTCCGCCGCGGCACCGGCCTGCCGCGAGAGCCGAGCGCTCTCGGCGCGGGTCGCCGCGAGCTCGGCGACGAGCGCGGCCAATCTCTCGCGTTGCCGCATCGACGTCGTGATCACGGTGCCGATGACGGGGGCCGCGATCACGCCGATGAGCGTAATGGCCACCGCCAGAGCCAGATTGGGCCAGCCGGGACCGGGGAATAGCAGTGCGAAAGCCAGCGGCGTGAGGTTGACCGCCGTGGTCACCACGATCGCGGCCGGTAGCGGCAACGTCGCGAACACCAGCGGATAGATCGCAGGCACTGCGGCGACGGCGACGGACGACGCCGACAACGCAAGGACCCACAGTCCGATCACCGCCGCGAGAAACAGCGGGGTTCGCCAACCGAATTCATCCGCACGGATGACGCGGCGGCCGACCGCCAGCACACACACGACGATGCCCGCCAACCCCGTGACGGCGACCGGCACGTTCCCTGGGAAACGGTGATTGAGCATCACGACACCCACACAGGCCGCGACGCACATGCCCGCGACGTAGGCCTCCCAGAGCCAGTGCCAGTCATCCTCCCGTCCTTTGGGCGGGCGGGTCTCCACCTTGCGAGGGGAGTCCCCCAAGGCGCGCGGGTTCATCGAGCGATGCTAGCCCTCACTCGGCACCCAATTGCCGTGAAAACCGTGCGGCACCCGGACGGGAAGATGCACGGTCGCGACGGTTTCCAGCGTCTGCCCATCGAGCAACACCAAATCGCTGCGGTCGGTGGACCGGTGGTAGACGAAACCCATGGCCACCCCGTCGTCCTCGGCGGCATCCGCCGCGGACGGAACGAACACGAACTCGCCGGGTTCGCGCCCGGCCCCGAACGCGACCGACTGGGTGCGCCGCGTTGCGGCATCGTGCTTGAGGATGGCATCGGGTGTTCCCGTTGCTCCGTCGGAGTACCCGACCGCATAACCGTACCGGTGGCGCCGGCCGACCAATCGCTCGTCAACGCGCGGGAATTCCTGCGGCGTGTCATCGAGCCGTTCTTCGGTGACCTTTCCCGCGCTGAGGTCGACGGTCCACCGGTCAAGTGACGGAGTCTCGGGGACGATGTGGTGTCCGCTGTTGAACACCGAAGCATGGCGCACGACATCGAGCACGATGCGATCGCCTTGCGGACCAGCACTGTCATACGAGTTGAGCGGATGGAAGACGTAACACGGCTGCACCTCGAACCAGCGGATGTCGGCCGCGGTCCCCTCCCGGGGCAGCACCCCGACGCGAGCCCGTCGCTCCGGCGCCCATCGGTACGGTATGCCGGCAGTGGGCGGCCCCGAGCGCTCCGATCCGCGCATGATCGCGCGCAGCACGAAATCCGGTGCGGCGTGGCGTTCGGCGAGCCGCGTCAGCATCCCGGCGACCGCTTTGGCCGGCCTGCTGTTCAGCGACGTGCCCAAGTCCAAAGCAACCGGCAGGTCGTAGAGCACGACGTACTTTTCGGTCAGCGAGAAGTCATGCATCATCGTCTGCGCGTTGAGCCGGATGTCGACGGTTCGGCGAACCTTGCCGTCGACACCTGTCACCGTGTAGCGAACGATGTTGCCGCGCATGGGGTTATACGACACCGCGTGCAGCTCACCGGTCACCGGGTCGCGTTTCGGATGCGCGGAGTACCCGCCGAACAGCGTGCCGCAGAAGTCGGACGGCCCGACGGTCTCCAGTTCGTCCGTCAGCTCGTACGGGCGCACCCCGGACTCGGTGAGGGCCAGCGTCTTGCCCGCGTGGCCGATGATGTTGGTGTTCGAGGCGAAGTCGAACCCTGCGGTGCTGGCACCGCCGGACCAGGTTTCGCCCAACGCGCGGGCCACGTCGGCGGACCGCACATACCGGTTGCGGTACCAGTGCGCCTTGCCGTCGCGCAGCCGAAGGCCGTGCGCCATCCCGGTCCCAAGGAACCAGTGATACCGGGCGGGATCCGGGTTGCCAAGCGGGTTCGGCCCGATACGCAGATAGCGGCCGTCGAGGTATTGGGGAATCGTTCCCGTGACGTCGAGATCGATCGCGGTGATCTCCTCCCGCACGGGCGCGTAATTGCCGTTCAGGTATGGGTTCTCCGTCTCGCGGACGGGGGCTGCAGTGGTCATGTGTTGATCGTGCGCCGATCCGATGCCGCCGCGCGACCCCCTGACGGTTGAATTCGCTGTCCATCGACCGGTTGATAGCGGCCGATTCGGCTCAAGATTGCACTGAGGGTCGTGATCCTGCGGCGGCAACAGCCTTGAGCGCAATCTTGGCGCCAGGACAGCCCACAGCCCTCAGCGCTCGGTCGCCCGCAACCCAAGGGCGAGCACAAGGCGGTCGTCGGGGTCGTCGAGCGACGTCGACAGCAGTTTTTCGATCCGGCGGACGCGATAGCGCACCGTGTTCGGGTGCACGTGCAGGCGCTGCGCCACCGCCCCGATGTCACCGAACCCGTCCAGATACGCCCGCAATGTATCGGCGAGCATCGGCTCCTGGTCGCGCAGCTGCCGCACCCGCGGGTCTACCAGCCGCGGCTGCCCGGCCACCTGCGACACGATCTCGTCGAGGAGCACCGTGGTGCGGGCCTCGTCGAGCGAGCTGACCTGTCCGATGGCACCGGGGTGCCGCTCGGCGCTGTCGAACACCCGATCCGCTTCGGCGCGGGCCGCCGCGGCGCCTGCCAGGCCGGCCAGCGGGGCGGCGATCACCGCACGCAGCGTCAGGCCGAGTTCTCGACGCAACGCCGCGACCACACCGCGCACCCACGATGTCACCGACGACGACCCGCCGGTCACGGGCAGCAGCACGTACACCCGCTCACCCGTTGACGCGATTTGAGCGTCAGCTCGAAAGGCCCCGGCGCTCAACGCAATCACGTCGGCCGGGACCGACGTTTCGACGCCGACGAACCCGATCAACGCGGCGCGGCCGTCGACCGCGATGCCCAACTCGCGGGCGATCGCGCCGACGTCCACGTCAACCCCGACTGTCCTCGATGTCGCCGCCGCCGCGGCTCCCAGACCGAATGTCGCCGCCGCCGCGGCTCCGATACCGAATGTCGCCGCCGCTGCGGCTCCCAGGCCGAGCAGTTCGTGCACTCGCACGGTGTGCGTCGACGGTGAGGCCGCCAGCCGCGCCATGATGCGGGCCGCCAGCACCGCGCCGCCGCGCAGGATCTCCTCAACGTCGTCGGCCAGCGGCGCCGATCCCTGCTGCAGCCATATCGTTCCGGCGAAACCGGGCCTGCGGCGGGCATCCGTCGGCGGCAGATGAATGCCGACAGCGAGGCGCGGTCGCAGCCCCAACTCCGGGCGCTCGGCGACCCGGACCACGTCGCCGCCGGCGCGCAATGCATCGAAAATGCCCCACTGGCCGATCCACTCGAGGTGTTCGGGCGGGCCGGCGCGGCCCAGAATCGTCAGGCGACGCAGTTCGTCGGCCTCCGCGCTGGACGCCGAGTACGCCAGCATGTGCGACGCCTCGTCCTCGATGCTGATCATGCCGTGGGTGCGGTCGGCGATGGATTGCGCGAGTCCGAACAAGTCGGTGCCGGAGTCGTACTGCGGGTCCCCGCGGTCGCCATGGTGCTCGAAGGCATGGTTGACCAGTCGGTAAAGCAGCTCCCACCGCGCCCGCGGTTCGACGGCCACGATCGCGATGCCGAGCGCGACCGCCCGCTTGACGGCGGCGGGCGACGGTTCCTTGACGAAGATGGCCGCGGGGGGTTGGAGCCGCTCGGCAGGCGACATCCGACCTGTGCCGGCCTGCCGGCCGATCCAGCGCAGGGCTTCGGCGTCGGACACGCCGAGCAGGAAGAACAGATCGGCAGAACCGGGGCCGACGGAGAGCCCGAGCCGCACGTCGTCGGCGTCGACGAGCGCGACCGAACCCACCGGCATGTCAAGGCCACGTGGCGCCTCAACCAGCGAGACCATCGTGCGATCGAGGGCAAGCAGAAGCTGCCCGAGACCCAGCCCGGACGTCTGCACCGCCATACCGCACTCCTTTGTCGGATTCGACTATAGATGCCACAGTGTGTTGTCGGATCGGCCATCGGCTTGAGTGTCGCCAAGCGGCATTCTTGCTGCATGGACGCCATCACCGACGTGCCCTTGCCGGCCAACGAGCCGATCAACGAATACGCACCTGGTTCGGGTGAACGCACCCGGCTGAACGAAGCGCTCGGCTCGCTCTCCGCTGACCCGATCGACCTGCCGCACGTCATCGGCGGCGTCCACCGCATGGGCGGTGGCAATCGCGTCGACGTGGTGCAGCCGCACCGGCACCGCGCGCGGCTGGGCACTTTCACCAACGCCGAGCACGCCGACGCATCCGCCGCGATCGAGGCGGCGATCGCCGCCAAGGCCGACTGGGAGGCCACCCCGTTCGACGAGCGAGCCGCCGTGTTCCTTCGCGCCGCCGACCTGATGGCCGGGCCGTGGCGGGAGAAGATCGCCGCGGCCACCATGCTGGGGCAGTCCAAGACCGCCTACCAGGCCGAGATCGACTCACCATGCGAGCTCGTCGACTTCTGGCGGTTCAACGTCGGGTTCGCGCGGCAGATCCTGGCGCAGCAGCCGATCAGCACCCGCGGCGTGTGGAACCGCACCGACTACCGGCCGCTGGAAGGCTTCGTCTACGCGATCACCCCGTTCAACTTCACCGCAATCGCGGGCAACCTGCCGACCGCGCCCGCGCTGATGGGCAACACGGTGGTGTGGAAGCCGTCGCCGACGCAGACCTTCGCCGCGTACCTGACGATGCAGCTGCTTGAGGCCGCGGGTCTGCCACCGGGCGTGATCAACCTGCTCACCGGCGACGGGATCGCGGTCTCCGATGTGGCCCTTGCGGATCCGCGCCTGGCCGGGATCCACTTCACCGGGTCGACGGGCACGTTTCAGCACCTGTGGCGCGAGGTCGGCAACAACATCGACCGCTACCACACCTACCCACGGCTGGTCGGCGAGACCGGCGGCAAGGATTTCGTGGTAGCGCACACGTCGGCGCGTCCTGATGTGCTGCGCACGGCGCTGATTCGCGGCGCATTCGACTACCAGGGCCAGAAGTGCTCGGCCGCGTCGCGAGCGTTCATCCCGCGCTCGGTGTGGCAGCAGATGGGCGACGACTTCCTATCGGCCACCGAGGCGCTGCGCTACGGCGACGTGACCGACCTGACCAACTACGGCGGCGCGCTGATCGACGAGCGCGCATTCGCGAAGAACGTCAAGGCGATCGAGCGGGCCAAGAGCGCGGCCAGCGTGACGATCGCCGTCGGCGGCGAATACGACGACAGCGAAGGATATTTCGTTCGCCCGACGGTGCTGCTGTCCGACGACCCGACGGACGAGGCGTTCTGCACGGAGTACTTCGGCCCGATTCTGTCGGTGCACGTGTACCCGGATGAGGACTACAACCGCATTCTCGACGTCGTCGACAAGGGCGCGAAATACGCGTTGACCGGTGCGGTGATCGCCGACGACAGGGCGGCGGTGCTGGCCGCCGAGCAGCGACTGCGCCACGCGGCGGGCAACTTCTACGTCAACGACAAGCCCACCGGAGCGGTGGTGGGGCAGCAGCCGTTCGGCGGGTCGCGGGCGTCGGGCACCAATGACAAGGCCGGCTCGGCACTGAATCTGCTGCGCTGGACCTCGGCCCGGTCGATCAAGGAGACGTTCGTGCCGCCGACAGACCACAACTACCCGCACATGGAATCGGGGAAACGGTGATGGCCACTGTGCCGTCGGCTCTTCGCGCAAGCGCTCATCGCGCGTTCCAGCGGGTCGCGCGCCCGGCGATCCTGGCCGTCAGCAGGCAGGAAGGGCTACGGTGGACCGCCGAGCGGCTGCCCGTCACTCGTGACGTGGTGCACCGGTTCGTGCCAGGCGAAACCGTCGCCGACGCAATGAACTCCGTTGAGCAACTGCGGTATTCGGGGCGCCTAGTCAGCATCGACTATCTCGGTGAGGACGTCACCGACGTTGACACGGCGAACGCGACGGTCAGCGCCTACCTCGAGTTGCTCGACGCGCTCGGCACCCGCACCGAACCCGCGTCGAAAGTGCGGCCGGTGGAGGTGTCCGTGAAGCTCTCAGCGTTGGGCCAGGCGCTGCCGCGCGACGGCGAGAAGATCGCGCTGGAGAACGCCCATGCGATCTGCGAACGGGCGCAGCGGGTGGGCGCGTGGGTGAGCGTCGACGCAGAAGACCACACCACCACGGACTCGACCCTGTCGATCGTGCGGGACCTACGCACCGAGTTCGATTGGCTGGGAACGGTTTTGCAGGCCTACCTGAAGCGCACAGAGGGTGACTGCCGCGAGTTTGCGGCGTCAGGAGCGCGGATTCGGTTGTGCAAGGGTGCTTACGACGAACCCGCGTCGGTGGCATACCGCGCCGGCGACGATGTCACCGATTCCTACCTGCGCTGCCTTCAGGTGTTGATGGCGGGGTCCGGCTATCCGATGGTGGCCTCCCACGATCCGCAGATCATCGACGCGGTGCCAGCGCTGGCCCGCGAGACTGGCCGCGGGGTGGACGATTTCGAGTACCAGATGCTGTACGGCATCCGCGACGCCGAGCAACGTCGGCTGGCCGACGATGGCAATCACGTCAGGGTCTACGTGCCATTCGGCACGCAGTGGTACGGCTACTTCGTGCGGCGGCTGGCCGAGCGCCCGGCCAACCTGACGTTCTTCCTGCGGGCGCTGGCTGAGCGCCGACACTAGTCGACGAAGAATGGCGGGGATCATGGTCGGCGAGAACGGTATCCAGATCTCCGGCGGGTACGGCATCCGAACAGCCGACGATGAGTTCGCGGATGGCTTCCACGTCACTCATCGGCCTTGCAACCCTTGTACTCGGCGCTGCCCCCGGATGACACGAGGACGTAGCCGGCGCTGGCGAACAGGACGGGCATCATCGCCATCATTCCGTATATCGCGGTCATCGTGTCACCCCTCTCGGAAGTCTGTCTTGTTGGTTAGTTTGTTCAACGGTTCAGACCGCAAGTCGGTTCAATACTTATCGCGTGAGGTCGAATCTCGTGGCGCCGTAGGGCTCTGCGGTGCCGAACGCGAACACAGTGGCTGGCGTGATCTTGTAGACGTGCCACGGCGGCGGGCCCGCCGACGGCGCGCTGTATTCGGCGGTCAAGGCGTCCCCGTCGACCTGCGACGGCCAACCGCCCCTGTGGTATGCGTCGGCGACGGAACGCAGCTCGTCGGCATCGGTGACGCGCCCGGCCCTGCCCTCGATCACCAGGTCAAACGGATGCGTCGCGACGCTGACCACGCAGCGTGGGTCGGCTGCGATGTTGCGTGACTTGCGGGTCCCCGGTCCAGACGTGAAGTACCAGACGCCGTCGAGCTGGACGAAGCCCACCGGCGTCAGGTGCGGTGAGCCGTCGGGGTTGATCGTCGTCAGCCACGGTGTGTGCCGGTCGGGTCCGCCGGTGCCAGGCGCCTGCGCGATGTCGGAGGTCAGCGTGTCACGGACCCGCGCCCAGTCGATCGGCGGCGTGCCGTAGCCGTCGAGGTTCTTTGATTTGGTGTTCATGTCCGTATAGACCAACGGTGCCCGATGAAGTCATCGCCGCCGCTGGACAACCGGGCGCCTGCGACTAACGCTCGGCCAGCAAGAGCAGTGTCCACGCGGCAATGGACTGGGCGTCGGTGATGTCGCTGTTGCGGATCATCCGTTCCAGGTCCACGCGGGAGAACCACTCGCTGTGCATGTCCTGCTCCTCGAGCTCGCGGTCGTGCGCCCCTTCGGTGATGTCCGTCGCGAGAAACACCCAGCCGCGCTGGCTGCTCATCCCCGGCGCGAGGTCGAGTGTCCCGAGGAAGTCCATGGCGCCTGCCCGCAACCCGGTCTCCTCGCGCAACTCGCGGGCGGCCAGTTCGGTGGGATCGAGGTACTCCTGCCCTGGCGCGGTGCCCTGCGGAAATTCCCAACGCCGCATGCCCAGCGGATAGCGGAACTGTTCGACCAGGTGGAAGCGGTCGCCGTCACGCGGGATCACCAGCGCATACGTGGGCTTGTCGATCACGGCATAGATGCCTGCGCTGCCGTCGGGACGCCGGATGTCGTCCTCGCGCAGCGTCAGCCAATTGTTCCGGTACACCTCGCGCGACGCCACCCGATGGATCTGGTTCACGCGCCAAGTATCGCCTCGGCGCCATATGGGTAACCTCACGGTCGTGCTCCTGGCCTCGCTCAATCCCGCCGCGGTCGCAGGCGGCGCCGATATCGGCGATGCGGTGCGCATCGACGGCGCCATGCTGAGCCGCAGCGATCTCGTCGGCGCAGCGACGTCGGTGGCCGAGCGGGTCGCCGCGGCGCAGCGGGTCGCGGTGCTCGCCACTCCGACCGCGGCAACGGTGCTTGCGATCACCGGGTGTCTGATCGCCGGGGTGCCCGTCGTCCCTGTCCCCGCCGATGTCGGCGCCGCCGAACGTCGTCACATCATCACCGACTCGGGCGCGCAGGCGTGGCTGGGGGAGAGGCCGAAGGAGGCCGACGACCTGCCGCACATCCCGGTGCGCGTGCACGCCCGGTCGTGGCACCGCTACGCCGAGCCGCCACAGGACGCGACCGCGTTGATCATCTACACCTCGGGCACTACCGGTCCGCCCAAGGGCGTGGTGGTGAGCCGGCGCGCCATCGCCGCCGACATCGACATGCTCGCCGAGGCCTGGCAGTGGACACCCGACGACATCCTGGTGCACGGGCTTCCGCTGTATCACGTGCATGGCCTTGTGCTTGGGCTACTCGGCTCACTGCGGATCGGAAATCGGTTCGTGCACACCGGAAAACCGGCGCCTGTGGCGTATGCGGCGGCGGGTGGCTCGATGTATTTCGGGGTGCCGACGGTGTGGTCGCGAGTCGTCGACGACGCCGACGCGGCGCGGGCCCTCGCGTCGGCCCGGCTGCTGGTGTCGGGCAGCGCAGCGCTTCCGATGCCGGTCTTCGACGGGCTGGCCCGGTTGACCGGGCACCACCCGGTGGAACGCTACGGCAGCACCGAATCGCTGATCACGCTGTCCACCCGCGCCGACGGCGAGCGCAGGCCCGGTTCGGTGGGGCTGCCGTTGGCCGGCGTGCAGACGCGACTGGTCGACGAGGACGGCGCCACCGTGCCGCGTGACGGGGAATCCATTGGGCGCCTGCAGGTTCAGAGCCCGACGATGTTCGAGGGCTACCTCAACAGTCCGGACGCCACCGCCGAGGCTTTCGACGCCGACGGCTGGTACCGCACCGGCGATGTCGGGGTGATCGACGACGTAGGCATGCACCGCATCGTCGGCCGCGAGTCGGTCGACCAGATCAAGACAGGCGGCTTCCGCGTCGGTGCAGGCGAGATCGAGACGGTGCTGCTCGGCCACCCCGGCGTGGCCGAGGTCGCAGTGATCGGCGTGCCTGACGACGATCTCGGTCAGCGGATCGTCGCCTTCGTCGTCGGCGATGCCGAACCGCAGGCGTTGATCGATTTTGTTGCCCAACAGCTTTCGGTGCACAAACGGCCGCGCGAGGTGCGGCTGGTGGACAGCCTGCCCCGCAACGCGATGGGCAAGGTGCTGAAGAAGGAGTTGGCGGAATGGCCCTGACGTTCGACGAAATCTGTATCGACGCCGCAGACATCTACGCGCTGGCGGCGTGGTGGGCCAATGTGCTCGGTTGGCCACATGAGCCGACCGACGATGGCGACGTTGCGTTGCGCGCGCCCGCAGGCGCAGGGCCTGACTGGCTGTTTGTCACCGTGCCCGACGGCAAGGTCGTCAAGAATCGCATCCACTTCGACTTCCGGCCCGACGATCAGCAGGCCGAGGTGGATCGCGTCGTCGGGCTAGGGGCGCGGCACGTCGACATCGGCCAGCGCGAGCAGACCTGGGTGGTGCTTGCCGACCCGGAAGGCAACGAGTTCTGCGTACTCGCCGCGAACGGCTGACCCGTTACGACGTCCCGTGACCGGTTTCGGCCCACCGATGGTCTTGGCGATAGGGTGATCCCCGACCGACCCGCCGCTGCGCGGAATTGACACCATTCCCGCGTGTCACCTACACACCGCACACTCGAACGATTGATGGCAGAGCTGACAGACATGGTTACCAGGCTGGCCGCCGCGCTTAGCCTGGTGTCGCTCCTGGCTGCCTGCGCTTCGCCTGAGACGGTGCCCGTTGCACCCGTGGCCACCACGGAGTCGACATCCCCTGCCGAGCCGCTCACGATCGGCCCAGCGGCCGCCGATACCTACGACGGCTGGATTCCCGATGGCCAGACCCTGAGCGCGTTCGATGTGTCGAATCCGGCTTTGGCTCAACTCGATCCGCCGTTGCTCAACGCCATTCAGGACGCGGCCCGCGCGGCGGCGTCTAAGGGCGTCGACCTGAGGATCACTTCGGGCTGGCGGTCAAAGGGCTTCCAGCAGCGGCTGTTCGACGACGCCGTCGCCAAGTACGGTAGCGTGGACATCGCAAGACAGTTCGTCGCATCGCCGGACGGGTCCAAACACGTTGTCGGGCAAGCGGTGGACGTGGCACCCGTCGATGCCGACAAGTGGCTGATCCGCAACGGCGCCCGCTTCGGCCTCTGCCAGATCTACGCCAACGAGCTCTGGCACTTCGAGTTGGCGACCGACCGGCAGGGCAACTGCCCGCCGCTACGACTCAACGCCGCGGGCTGATCAGCCGCGGGCGAGCTTGTCGATCAGGTCGGCGGCGAGTATCCGGCCCGGTGCGGCCTGCAACCGCTTCGACGCGGCGTCCAGGCGCGCCGCCAACCGCTGATCACCGCTGAGCCGCTCGATCGTGCCATGCAGTTCGTCGTCGGTGAACTCGTAGGTGGAAAGCCGTACACCGTAGCCACATTCGTCGATCCGCTGCGCGTTGTCGTACTGATCCCAGAATAGCGGCAACACGATCGTCGGCACTCCGAACGTGAACGCCTCGCCGACAGTGTTGTTGCCGCCATGCGTGATCATCACGTCGCACTGGGGCACGATCGCGGTCTGCGGCACGAACTGCTCACCCCACATCCGGTCGCCAAGCGTGAGCTGGTCATGCAGCGGGCCCATCGAGACGATCACCCGCTGCGGTGTCTGGTCAAGCGAGTCGATCACCCGCTGCATCAACGGCACATCCATGCAGCCGAGGCTGCCAAGCGACAGGTACACCAGCCTGCCCTTGCTGCCGACCTTGTCGGCGACGTCGAAGTGGCCGTCGGAGTTGCGGGTGGATGTGTCGATGCGGTGCCACATCGAGCCGAGCGGCCGGGACCGGTCATAGTCGAGTTCGGCCGGATACATGTAGAGGTTCAGATACGGCGATTCATACTGGAATTGGCCGTCCGGCAACGGCGGTGCGCCGCACTGCTGGTGGAACGCGGATGACCGCTCGATGAGGGGACCGGTCAGCCGGCGATACTCCGCCAAGAAGTCGTCCCACCCGCTGCGGTCGCGTGACGGGTAGCCCGAGAACACCGGCGGGATGTCGGGGTCGGCGACCTCAAGGGGATTTGCGGATACCACACGAATCCACGGGCACCCGGCCACCGACACGGACGGGAAACTGGCCACGCAGTCATGCACGATCGCATCCGGCCGCAGTTCGGACCAGATCTCGGTCAGCCGGTCGTGCGAATACTCGGCGCCGTCGACGAATTCGGCCCAAATGGGTGTGGTCACCGTCTCCAGCTGCTCGATGGTCGGCCGGCGGAACTGCGGCGACGTCTCACGGACGAACTCGGCCCAGCCGCCGCCGACGGTCTCCTCGCCCTCGGGCGGCGGCGCCATCCGCATCAGCCGCTCTTCGAACCCACGCTCGGCCAGCTCGCCCTCGAACGACTCCTCGATGACGAAGACCGTGCGGATACCTCGCTCCCGCAAGTGATTTCCGAGGGCGACGAGGTTGTTGGTCGGCCCCCACGCGCCGGGTTCCGGAAACAGTGCGACGGTCGGCTTGCTCATGACGGCCGAATGTACGCCCGAACGGTGCCGCCGGTGCTGGTTGTCGCCGACGTTGTGGTGGCGGCCGCGTCGCGACTTGGCGGTACCCCGAACATGCGGCGGTATTCGCGACTGAACTGCGATGGGCTGTCGTAGCCGACGGTGTGGCCGACGCCGGCGACGTCACGGGGATCGGCCAGTAGGCGTGCGCGGGCCTCAAGCAAGCGAATCCGTTTCTGGTACTGGATCGGTGTCATCGAAGTCAGCGATTCGCACAGTTCCGTAGTTGGTCCCCGGTAACGGCGATGCAGAACTGGACCATCCCGCCTCGGTCAATGCCGGTCCAGGCCCACAGATGGGATTCGGCGGCTCCACCGTCGACGGCGTTCACCGCCCGACCTGGGGCACTTTGATCAACAGCGCAATCCGGTACTGAATTGCCTCGTGCGCAAAGTGTCCGCAAATCGCGGCGGAAAATCTAGTTGGCGTGCAGGGCCTCGTTGAGGGTGATGCCGCTGCCGTCGCGGGCCACCACCTCGACGGCACCCGACAGCGAGTTACGCCGGAACAGCAGGTTGTTGGCGCCCGACAGCTCGCGCGCCTTGACCGTCTGGCCGTCGGAGGTCGCCACCTTCGTCCCCGCCGTCACATACAGGCCGGCCTCGACGACGCAGTCGTCGCCGAGAGAGATGCCCAGCCCGGCGTTGGCGCCGAGCAGGCAGCGCTTGCCGACCGAGATGACCTGCGTGCCACCACCGGACAGCGTGCCCATGATCGACGCGCCGCCGCCGACGTCCGAGCCGTCGCCGACGACCACACCCGCCGAGATCCGGCCTTCCACCATGGAGCTGCCAAGGGTTCCTGCATTGAAGTTGACGAAGCCCTCATGCATGACGGTGGTGCCCGACGCCAGGTGTGCGCCAAGCCGCACCCGGTCGGCGTCGGCGATGCGCACGCCGGAGGGCACCACGTAGTCGACCATGCGCGGGAACTTGTCGATGCCGTAGACGGTCACCGGCCCGCGGCGGCGCAGCCGCGCCCGCACCACCTCGAAGCCATCCACCGCGCACGGCCCGTGGTTGGTCCACACCACGTTGGTCAGGACGGAAAAGAAGCCGTCGGCGTTGAGTCCATGTGGGGCCACCAGCCGGTGTGAGAGCAGGTGCAGCCGTAGGTAGGCGTCGTAGGCGTCGGTCGTCTTGTCCTCCAGCGACGCGATGGTCGTGCGCACCGCCACCGTCTCGACATTGCGGTCGTCGTCACGGCCGGTCAGCCCCGCCAGCTGGTCGGGCACCTCGGCGACCGAAAGCCGCACCGTGCCGGACGGACGGTCGGCGCCGAGTTCGGGTTCCGGGAACCACGTGTCGAGGACGGATCCGTCGGCGGCGATGGTCGCCAGGCCGACCCCAGCGGCAGAAGTCACGCTGCTAGAGGCTACTCGACTAGCCTCGATGGCTGTGGGCCTGGATTTGCGCGGCGACCCGATCGCACTGACCGCGGCGCTGGTGGACATCCCAAGTGAGTCGCGGCATGAGCAGCGCATCGCCGACGAGATAGAGGCCGCGCTCCGCGCGCAGACCACCGGCTTCGAGGTCGTGCGCAACGGCAACGCCGTGCTGGCCCGCACGAAGCTTGGCCGGCCGTCGCGGGTGTTGTTGGCCGGCCACACCGACACCGTCCCGGCCGCGGACAACCTGCCCGGCAGGCTTGACGACGGCGAGCTTCACGGCTGCGGCACCTCAGACATGAAGTCCGGCGACGCGGTGTTCCTCCACCTGGCCGCCACGGTCGCCGACCTGAAGCACGACGTCACGCTCGTGATGTACGACTGCGAGGAAATCGAGTCGGCGGCCAGCGGTTTGGGACGCATCCAACGCGAGCTGCCCGACTGGCTGCACGCCGACGTCGCCATTCTCGGCGAGCCGTCGGGCGGGTTCATCGAGGCCGGTTGTCAGGGCACGCTGCGCGTCGTCGTCAGCGCTGCAGGTACCCGCGCACACTCGGCGCGATCGTGGTTGGGCGACAACGCGATTCACAAGCTCGGCGAGGTGCTGGACCGGCTGTCGGCATATCAGCCCCGCAGCGTCGACATCGACGGCTGCACGTATCGCGAAGGGCTGTCCGCGGTGCGTATCGATGGCGGTGTGGCAGGCAACGTCATCCCCGACGCGGCGTCGGTGACGGTGAACTTCCGCTTCGCTCCCGACCGCACCATCGAGCAGGCGCTTGAGCATGTGCTGGACGTGCTCGACGGGCTGGACGTGCAGACCGAAGTGACCGACGCCGCGCAAGGGGCGCTGCCCGGGCTGACCAAGCCGGCCGCCGCCGCGCTCGTCGACGCGGCCGGCGGCCAAGTGCGCGCCAAGTACGGCTGGACCGACGTCGCGCGCTTCGCGGCGCTTGGCGTCCCTGCCGTCAACTACGGCCCTGGCGACCCGAACCTCGCGCACCGCGCCGACGAGCGCGTTGAGGTCGCTCAGATCATCGCGGTGACGGCCGTGCTACGGCGATATCTAACCGGTTGACCTGCCCCCTAGCCCGCGCTATGCGCCTGTGCCTTCGCGTCCGTGGCCGAGCGTTTCATTCCGATCGCGTCGAACCGGGCGGACACGTCGTTAAGCGCGCCAGCATCCCTCGCGACCACTGCCCGGGCGTGTTGAAGCGCCAACTGTCCAAAGACGCAATCGGTTTCGGCAGCGAGGCGCGCGATTCCGTTGGCCGCTCGGATGTCGCCGAGCCGGGCCGCGTCATGCAATGCGCGCAGCCCGACCGCTACCTGGCCACCGCGCTCGGCGGCACGCGACGCTTCTCGCGCTGCCGCGACCGCACCATGGTTGTCGCGTCGGGCCGACATCGTCCAGGCGCGCGCCAGGGCAAGCTCGGGCGCGAACAGCATCGACTTCAGGCCGTGGCGAGATTCGGCCCGCGACAAGATTTTCCCCGCCTCCGCCGTCTCACCCAGTTGGCCCAGCGCCTGTGCCAGCAGCATCCACGCGAGCGGCCCCCACGAGTATCCGGTCGGCGCAAGGGCCGCTGCCGCGCCACGCAACAACGACACCGCCGACTCGAGCTCACCCTTGGCGATCAGCACGTCGGCCACCAATACTTCACCGATCGCGCGGCCAGGCTGCTGCAGCTGAGCAAAGTCGGTGAGCTGCTGGCCCAGCGCCTTGGCACGGTCCAGCTCGCCTGCCATCAGCAGCGCCGTCGTCTGACCGAAGCCGCTGGTGAACCGCAACAGCCCGGGATGCCCTGCGGCGATCGCCCGCTCGGCCAGCGCGTCGACCTCATCGAACTGGCCCATCCGCGCCGAGCTCAGCGCCGCGGCGGCCGCCGCCCATCCCACCGCGGTGTCGTCGGCCGCGGGCGAAGCCAGCACCTGGTCGGCGATCTGCTTGGCGCGGCTTGGGCTGCCCGCGTTCATCGCGAACGTCGCCGACAGCGCGTCGAGCGTGGTTTGGGCGGCCGGGGTGGATACCCTGCCGCGCGTCGCGCGCAGGAACGCGGTCGCCCGCTCCGGTTCGCTCAGCATCCAGAACTGGTTGGCCGCGCGCGGCAGCGCCCACGCCATCAGCTCGGTCTCGGACAGCGTCGACGGATCCACCTCGGCCAGCACGGCATCGGCCTCCCGGCCACGGCCCTGCCACGCCAGCGCATAGGCCAGGGTCAGCCGCGTCGCAAGGTCCGGCGACCGATCGACCGCGGCCCGACCCAATCGGTCGCTGAGTTCGAGGTCGCCAAGCCGCAGCGACTCCTCGGCCGCCGCTGCCAGGTCGGCCACCGGCTGCGGGCTGTCACTGTCAAGGGAAAGCACCGCGAGCCGTAGCCGGTCCACCACGCCGCGGGGCCGCGAGGCGACCAACCGATCCACCAGCTCAGTGCGCAGCCGGCGCAGCTCGCGTACACCAAGCGCGTCACGGACCGCGTCGACGAACAGCGGGTGTGCCGGACGGACACGGTCCTCGTCGATGACGATGGCGCCTGCGGCTTCGGCAGCGGTGACGGCGTCACGCCCCGCCAGCGCCGACACGTCGGGGAGCGACAGCGGATCCTCGACGGCCAGATACTCCAGCACCCAATGGCAAGGACCCGGCAGCGCCGCGACGAACTCCTCGACCAGCGTGGCTTGCCTGCTGTCGTCGTGGCCGGGCGGCGCGACGTCGATCCGCGCCAGCAGGTCGTCCCGCCACAGCGCCGAAATCTCTTCGGCCACTGGCCCGTTCGGCGCGACCGTGACGATCAGCTTCGCCGCGCCACTGACCGCCAATTGGTAGACCAGCGCCGCGGACAGCTTGTCCAGCAGATGCGCATCGTCGACGATCAGCAGCCTGCCGTCGCCAAGCGACTCCCGCGCGGCGCGCAGCACGGCCGCCGTCTTACCCGTGCCGGGCACTTCGATCAGGTGGCTGAAGGCCGAGAACGGAACCGCGGGCGTCGTCCCAGACACCCAGTCGACGCGACCGAACCGCGAAGCCAACCGGTCAGCCGCCGTGCGTGCCAGCCACGTCTTGCCGACACCAGCGGAACCGATCAGCACTGCCCCGGCCCGCTCGCGGACGCCCGTTTCGAGGAGTTCCAGTGCCGGTTCGTGCGGCGCAGTCACCCACTCAACAGGCACCGCCGGAGTCTATGGCTAGGTTGTCGGTGTGTCCCCAAAAACCGGCCGCGAGTGGGCCGTCTGCGTCTACTGCGCGTCCGGGCCCGCCCATCCCGAACTGCTGACGCTGGCCAGCCAGGTCGGGGAAGCGATCGCCGAGCGCGGCTGGACGCTGGTGTCCGGCGGCGGCAACGTCTCGGCCATGGGCGCGCTGGCCACCGGCGCAAGGGCCCGCGGCGGGCGCACCGTCGGCGTGATCCCCAAGGCGCTGATACACCGCGAACTAGCCGACACCGACGCCGCCGAGCTGATCGTCACCGACACCATGCGCGAGCGTAAGCAGGTGATGGAAGACCGCGCTGATGCGTTCATAGCGCTGCCCGGTGGCATCGGCACCCTCGAGGAGTTCTTCGAAGCCTGGACAGCGGGCTATTTGGGGATGCATGACAAGCCGGTGGTGATGCTCGACCCGATCGGTCACTACGACGGGCTGCTGGCCTGGCTACACGGGCTGGTCGACAGCGGTTATGTCGCCAAGGGTGCGCTGGACCGGTTGGTCGTGGTCGGCGACGTCGAAGCGGCGATGGCGGTGTGCGCGCCAAGTGACAGTGGTCACTAGGGTATTTCGCAAATACGCACATCGGAGGGGACACACCGGATGACCGACGAGAAATCTGGGACCCGCAGCAGCATCGGGCTGCTCGACATCGCCACCCATGTACCGGGTCTGCTGATGGATGCGCCGGCCATCCTGCGCGGTGTGATCACCGGATTCGGGGCCCGCCCTTCGGCCAAGACCTCCATCGGCAAGGTGTTTCAGGAGCGTGCGGCCCACTACGCCGACAACGTGTTCATCAAGTTCGGCGACGAGCAGATCACCTACCGCAAGGCCAACCAGACGGTCAACCGCTACGCAGCCGTGCTGGCCGCCCGCGGCGTCGGGCACGGCGACGTCGTCGGCGTCATGCTGCGCAACTCGCCAGAGTCTGTGCTGCTCATGCTGGCCACGGTCAAGTGCGGCGCGATCGCAGGGATGCTGAACTACCACCAGCGGGGCGACGTGCTCAAGCACAGCCTCGGGCTGCTCGGTGCCAAGGCCGTCGTCGCCGACACCGACCTGATCGAGCCGATCAACGAAAGCGGCGCCGACACCACCGGGCTGATGACCGTCGATGAATTGCGACAGCTCGCGGCCACCGCGCCCACCCGCGACCCTGCCACCACAGCGGCGGTGCTGGCCAAGGACAAGGCGTTCTACATCTTCACCTCGGGCACCACGGGCATGCCAAAGGCCAGCGTGATGACGCACTACCGATGGCTGCGGGCGCTGGCCGGCTTCGGCGGCCTCGGCATGCGGTTGAGCAGCAACGACACCCTTTACTGCTGCCTGCCGCTGTACCACAACAACGCTTTGACGGTGGCGCTGTCGTCGGTGCTGAACTCGGGGGCGGCGCTGGCGCTTGGCAAGTCGTTCTCGGCCTCGAAGTTCTGGGACGAGGTCATCCGCTACGACGCCACCGCGTTCATCTACATCGGCGAGATCTGCGCGTACCTGCTCAACCAGCCGCCAAAGCCGACCGACCGTCAGCACAAGGTCCGGGTGATCGGCGGCAACGGCCTGCGCCCGGCGATCTGGGACGAGTTCATCGAGCGGTTCGGCATCGAGCGGGTCTGTGAGTTCTACGCGGCCAGCGAAGGCAACACCGCGTTCGTCAACATTCTCAACATCGACAAGACGACGGGCCTCTGCCCGACGCCCGTCGCGTTCGTCCACTACGACCCCGACACCGGCGAGCCGTTGCGCGGCGACGACGGCCGGGCGCGCAAGGTGCGCAACGGCGAGCCAGGGCTGCTGCTGTCCAAGGTAAGCAACTTCCAGCCGTTCGACGGCTACACCGACGGGAAGGCCAGCGAAAAGAAGTTGGTGCGCAACGTTTTTCGTGACGGCGACGTCTGGTTCAACACCGGCGACCTGATGCGCTCACAGGGCTTCGGGCACGCGGCGTTCACCGACCGGCTCGGCGACACCTTCCGGTGGAAGGGCGAAAACGTCGCCACCACCGAGGTCGAGGCGGCGTTGTCCACCGACCCGCAGATCGAGGAGGCCACGGTGTTCGGCGTCGAGGTGCCCGGCACCGGCGGGCGCGCCGGCATGGCCGCGATTCAGCTCAAGAAGGGCGAGGAGTTCGACGGCCAGGCGCTGGCGAAGGCGGCCTACGAGCGACTGCCCGGCTATGCCGTGCCGCTGTTCGTCCGCGTCGTCGGGGAGCTGGCGCACACGACGACGTTCAAGAGCCAGAAGGTCGATCTGCGCAAGGAGGGCTACGGCCGCGACGTCAAGGACGCGATATACGTGCTGGCCGGACGCGACGAGGGCTATGTGCCGTTCTACGACGCGTACCCCGACGAGGTGAAGAACGGCAAGCGGCCCAAATAGCCCGCCGAGTGCACGGTTGTTGTACGCAAACGTCGAGTAGACCCGCGAATACGGGTCCGCTCGACGCCACCAGGCACTATGGAGGGCGTGTTGTCGACCTTCTGCGGCCGCCCGGTGGCCGGCGATCGCGCCTTGATCATGGCGATCGTGAACCGGACACCGGACTCGTTCTACGACCGCGGCGCCACCTTCACCGATGAAGCCGCGAAGGCGGCGGCCCACCGGGTGATCGAAGAGGGTGGCGACGTCGTCGACGTCGGTGGTGTCAAGGCAGGGCCGGGCGACTCGGTCGGCGTCGACGAGGAGATCGCCCGCGTCGTGCCGTTCATCGAATGGCTGCGCGACACCTTCCCCGACCAGCTGATCAGCGTCGACACCTGGCGCTCGGCGGTGGCCAAGCAAGCCTGCGCGGCCGGCGCCGACGTGATCAACGACACCTGGAGCGGCGCCGACCCTGGCCTGGCCGAGGTCGCCGCCGAGTTCGGGGCCGGCCTGGTGTGCTCGCACACCGGCGGCGCGACGCCGCGGACACGACCATTCCGGGTCAATTACGGCACCTCAGAGCGCGGCGTCGTCGACGACGTGATCGCAGAGGTGACCGCCGCCGCCGAGCGCGCGGTGGCCGTCGGGGTGGCCCGTGACGCGGTGTTAATTGATCCGACGCACGATTTCGGCAAAAACACTTATCACGGTCTTAGTTTGTTGCGCCACGTAAAAGACCTTGTAAACACTGGATGGCCCGTCCTGATGGCACTCAGCAACAAAGACTTCGTCGGGGAAACTCTCGGTGTGGGTCTGACCGAACGCCTGGAAGGCACCCTGGCGGCGACGGCCATCGCCGCCGCGAACGGCGCCGCCATGTTCCGCGTGCATGAGGTGGGTCCCACGCGACGCGTGCTGGAAATGGTCGCGTCGATCCAGGGCGTGCGTCCGCCGACGCGCACGGTGAGGGGACTGGCATGACATTGACACCTGAGCTGCCCGGCACGGACGTCGTCACCGGGAGATGGCTGACCGACCACAGCTGGAATCGGCCGTCGTGGACGGTTGGGGAACTGGAAACCGCAAAGGGATCCCGCACAATCTCGGTGGTGCTGCCCGCGCTGAACGAGGAAGAAACCGTCGGAAGCGTCGTCGAGACCATCACGCCGCTGCTGGGCGGGCTGGTCGACGAGCTGATCGTGCTGGACAGCGGCTCCACCGACGACACCGAGATCCGCGCGCTCGCGGCGGGTGCCCGAGTGATCAGCCGCGAGGTCGCGCTGCCCGAGGTCGAGCCGCAGCCAGGCAAGGGCGAGGTGCTGTGGCGGTCGCTGGCCGCGACCACGGGCGACATCGTCGTGTTCGTCGACTCCGACCTGATCGACCCGGATCCGATGTTCGTGCCCAAGCTGGTCGGCCCGCTGCTGACCACAGATGGCGTGCACCTGGTCAAGGGCTTTTACCGGCGGCCGCTGAAGATTAGCGGCAGCGAGGACGCCAACGGCGGTGGTCGGGTCACCGAGCTGGTCGCGCGACCGCTGCTCGCGTCGCTCCGGCCCGAACTGAGCTGCCTGATGCAGCCGCTTGGCGGCGAATACGCAGGCACCCGCGAGCTGCTGACGTCGGTGCCGTTTGCGCCGGGCTACGGCGTGGAGATCGGGCTGTTGATCGACACCTACGACCGGCTGGGCCTTGACGCCATCGCCCAGGTGAACCTCGGCGTGCGCACGCACCGCAACCGGCCGCTGACCGAACTCGCGTCGATGAGCCGCCAGGTCATCGCCACCCTGTTGTCGCGCTGCGGCGTTCCGGACTCAGGGGTCGCGCTGACGCAGTTCTTCGCCGACGGCGACGACTACACGCCGCGCACCTCCGAGGTGTCGCTGGCCGACCGCCCGCCGATGATTACGCTGCGCGGATAGCGCTTCTGCCCAGCGCACGGTTGTTTGCGCGCCGACGCGCGACTCTCCTGCATCAACCGCGCATTCGACGTGTCGCACTCATCGGGCAGTATCGAGGGCGTGACCTTGGTTCTGCTGTACCTGGTAGTGCTGATTCTGGTGGCCGTCGTGCTGTTCGGGCTAGGCAGCGCGTTGTTCGGCCGAGGCGAGCCGTTGCCGCCGCTGCCGCGTGCCACTACCGCCACCGTATTGCCGGCCTCCGGCGTCACCGGTGCCGACGTCGATGGGGTCAAGTTCACCCAGACGCTGCGCGGCTACAAGACCAGCGAGGTGGACTGGGTGCTCGACCGGCTGGGCCAGGAGCTCGACCAGCTGCGCGGCCAGCTCGCCGCGGTGCGCGCGGCCCACGGCATCGGCGACGACACGGAGGACGCCGACGAGCCGGTCGAAGGTGGTGCTCACGCGCTGCCCACCGACTGGGGGAACCATCCGCTTGCGGAGGACGAGGGCGACTCGTGACGGTCGACGACGACGGCCGCACCCGCTGTGGTTGGATCGACCAAACACATTTGGCCCCTGCTGATTTCATCCTCTACCGCGACTACCACGACACCGAGTGGGGGCAGCCGCTGAGGGAATCCGCTGCCCTGTTCGAGCGGGTCAGCCTTGAGGCGTTCCAGAGTGGCCTGTCGTGGCTGATCATCCTGCGCAAGCGGGAGAACTTCCGCCGCGCGTTCCACGGGTTCGATGTCGAACGCATCGCCCGCTACACCAAACGCGACATCGACCGGTTGATGGCCGACACCGGGATCGTGCGCAACCGCGCGAAGGTCGAGGCCACCATCGGCAACGCGCGTGCCGCTAACGACCTCGATGTCGACCTGGGTGAGTTGCTGTGGTCGTTCGCGCCACCTGGAAGACTTCAGCGGCCACGGCCCGCCGACCTCTCCCAGGTTCCCGCGGTGAGCCCCGAATCGACCGCGATGGCCAAGGAATTGAAGCGCCGCGGCTTCCGATTCGTCGGACCGACGACGGCCTACGCGTTGATGCAGGCCACCGGAATGGTCGACGACCACACCGCGGATTGCTGGGTTGCGCCGGTCGCTGAGCCGCCGTCACGGCGGCTACAGCCGGGTCTTTGCACACCGAACGCCGCGGATAGGGAACAATAGGGGTACATCCGTACGCCCGCCGACGCCGGCTGGCTCATGTGGAGGGAGCACTCGATGGCGGCGATGAAGCCCCGGACCGGCGACGGTCCACTGGAAGCAACCAAGGAGGGGCGCGGCATCGTGATGCGGGTACCACTGGAAGGCGGCGGGCGACTCGTCGTCGAACTCACCCCCGAAGAGGCGGCCGCCCTCGGCGACGAACTCAAGGGCGTCACCACCTAGCCCTGTCGGCGTGATGGGTTGCGGTCAGCGCAACTGTTCACGCCGAAATCTATGAAGACACTTTCCGGTAGATCTCCAAAGTCTGCTCGGCGATGTGCGCCCAGGAAAATTCTTGGATACAGCGCTGCCGCCCCGCCTGGCCGTACCGGCGCGCCCGCTCCGGATCGGCGACCAACGAGTTGACCGCCTCGGCCAGCCGCCGCTCGAAGAACGCCGGGTCGCTCGCGTCGTAGTGCACCAGCAGACCCGTCTGATGGTCCGCGACCACCTCGGGTATGCCGCCGACGTCGGAGGCCACCACCGCCGTCGCGCATGCCATCGCCTCCAGGTTCACAATCCCCAACGGCTCGTACACCGATGGACACACGAAAACCGTTGCTGTTGAGAGTATTTCGCGGATCTTGCCGATGGGCAGCATCTCCCGAACCCAGAACACGCCGCTGCGGACACGGGCCAACGCCTGCACTGCCGACGTCACCTCGGCCGCGATCTCCGGGGTGTCCGGTGCGCCTGCGCACAGCACCAGCTGGATCTCCGGTGCGAAGTGGTGGGCCGACGCGATGAGATGCGCGACCCCCTTCTGCCGGGTGATCCGCCCGACGAAGGCCACGATCGGGCGATTCAGGTCGACGGCGAGTTCTTCGAGCACCGAGTCGCCTTGCTGCGGTTCCTCGCCCATGTCGCTCCGCGCGTGCGCCCCGCCTTTCTCGCTCCTTGCGTGCGCCCCGCCTTTCTCGCTCCTTGCGTGCGCGACCGGAAACCAAACGTCGGTGTCGATCCCATTGCGCACCACGTGCACCCGGTTGGGGTCCAGCGCGGGATAGGTGTGTAGCACGTCGTCGCGCATGCCGGAACTGACCGCGATCACCGCGTCGGCAGCCTCGACCGCGCTCTTCTCCACCCATGACGACACCCGGTAGCCGCCGCCGAGTTGCTCGGCCTTCCACGGGCGCATCGGTTCCAGCGAATGCGCGGTCAAAACGTGCGGAATGCCGTACAGCAGCGCGGCCAGGTGTCCCGCCAGGCCGGTGTACCAGGTGTGTGAATGCACAACGGTGGCGTTCGACGCCCCGTTGACCATGGTGAGGTCCGCCGACAGCGTCGACAGTGCCGGGTTGGCGCCCTTGAGAGCGGGATCGGGCTGATGTACGAACACGCCAGGACGCGGCGCCCCCATGCAATGCACGTCGACCTCGCACAAATGGCGAAGCTGCGCGACCAGCTCGGTGACGTGAACCCCCGCCCCGCCGTAGACCTCGGGTGGATACTCCCGAGTCATCATCGCCACCCGCATGGTTATGACGGTATCCAAAAACACGAGTCGTCGTGGCCGTCACGACCTTGTTTTGGCCGCGAAGACGCCAAATACCTTGACCGACAGAAGCGATCAATAGCCGCCAATGGCTAGCCGAGGCGTGAACCTGCGGATAGGTTTGGATCATGAGGGAGTTGCCACATGTCCTTGGCATCGTCCTGGCCGGCGGGGAGGGCAAGCGGCTCTACCCACTGACCGCCGACCGCGCCAAACCGGCGGTTCCTTTCGGCGGCGCCTACCGGCTCATAGATTTCGTGCTGTCCAATCTGGTGAATGCGCGATACCTGCGAATCTGCGTGTTAACCCAATACAAGTCGCATTCGCTGGATCGCCACATTTCGCAGAACTGGCGGTTGTCCGGGCTTGCCGGCGAATACATCACGCCGGTGCCGGCCCAGCAGCGGCTCGGCCCGCGCTGGTACACCGGCTCTGCCGACGCGATCTATCAGTCGCTGAATCTCATCTACGACGAGGATCCCGACTACATCGTCGTATTCGGCGCCGACCACGTGTACCGGATGGATCCCGAGCAGATGGTCCAGTTCCACATCGAGACCGGCGCCGGGGCGACAGTCGCGGGCATCCGGGTGCCGCGGGCCGAGGCCAGCGCCTTTGGCTGCATCGACGCCAACGAGTCAGGCCGCATCCGCGAGTTCGTCGAGAAGCCGGCCGATCCGCCGGGCACACCCGACGACCCGGAGCAGACGTTCGTGTCGATGGGCAACTACATCTTCACCACGAAGGTGCTCATCGACGCGATCCGCGCCGATGCCGACGATGACCACTCCGATCACGACATGGGCGGCGACATCATTCCGCGGCTGGTCACCGACGGCATGGCCGCCGTGTACGACTTCCACAACAACGAGGTGCCCGGCGCCACCGAACGCGACCACGGCTACTGGCGCGACGTCGGGACCCTCGACGCGTTCTACGACGCGCACATGGACCTGGTGTCGGTGCACCCGGTGTTCAACCTCTACAACAAGCGCTGGCCCATTCGCGGCGAGTCCGAGATGCTGGCGCCGGCGAAGTTCGTCAACGGCGGCTCGGCACAGGAGTCCGTCGTCGGGGCCGGCAGCATCATTTCGGCGGCGTCAGTACGCAATTCGGTGCTGTCGTCCAATGTCGTGGTCGACGACGGCGCGATCGTGGAGGGCAGTGTGATCATGCCAGGCACCCGAGTGGGCCGCGGTGCCGTGGTGCGCCACGCGATCCTGGACAAGAACGTCGTCGTTGGGCCTGGCGAGATGGTCGGCGTTGATCTTGAGAAGGACCGCGAGCGGTTTGCGATCAGCGCCGGGGGTGTGGTCGCGGTCGGTAAGGGCGTCTGGATCTAGCCCGGCGACGAGGCGGTCTTGCGTCGGCGCCGACGGACGATCCGCAGCACCGCCCACACCAGCGCGACCACGGCCACCAGCACCGGCACCAGGATCGCCAGGAAGACCAGCGCGACGCTGGTGACGTCCTCGACGGCGGACAGCACCGGCGCGGCCATCCCCGCCGTGGCGACATTGGCCGCCGGCCGCACCGTCGACTTCGTCAGCGACACCACCAGCGCGGTAACCACGCCGATCGCGATGGGGATCCGCGGTCCCGACTGCGCGAACGCGCCTGGGTCGGTGACTGCGGACGTGTGCGCCGCCGTGCCGGACCCGAACACGATGCCGCCGGCCGGACGAACGTCTGGATGGCGTCGTTGATATCCCCCTAGCCTGCGGCTGGGAGGTACCCCCAGTCCAGCGCGGGGATCTTGTCGGCGACGATCTCGACGGCCAGCAGTGCGGCGACGATCGTCATCACCCAGCCGTTCTCCAGCCAGGCCCAGCCATGCGGCAGCGTCACCAGGTCGGTGAACCGGGAAAGCAGCCCGAGGGCCAGCAGCGGGATGTAGGCGTTCAGCCCCGCCGCGGTGGCAAGCCCGAAGCCGGTCAGCAGTTCCACGCGGGCACCTCCTGGACCGGGATGACGGGCAGCAACAAGTGCGCCTCCCGACCCGGCCCCCAATGCAGGATCGCACGCCCACGCGGCGAGTGAGGGTAGGCGAGCGGAAACTGTCCCGTCAGCGGATTGCGCGCCGACAACCAGCGCCCGGCGACCACTAACCTCAGCTGTTCTCCGGCGCGAAACAGGGTCGCCGATGGGCACACCGCCACGTCAACGGCGACCACCTCGCCTGGTCGCAGTGGTTGACGCTCGAGACACGACGGCACTGGTTCCCACAGTTCGGACTCGCCGGCATCCAAGGCGCGCAGGGACGCCCGCTGCCAGCCGGTGGCGACGCGGTCACGCCCGTAGCCGAAGCCGCCCTCGAACGCCACAAAGCGCCCGTCGCGCCACTTCTCGACGCCGACGAACAGGTTCAGGTCGTCGGTGCGCTGGGCTTCGACCCACAGGCGCGCTGCCATCGGCCCGGTCAGTTCGATGTTCTCGGGCACCGTCCAGCTGAAAACCGTTGCCCTGGAGTGTGTTTTGAGCGCGACGGAACCAGAAGCCGGCGGTGGGTCGGTCGCCAAAGTGCCGGCTTCAGCCAGGTACAGCGGGGTCCACTTGGTGCGCGCCAACGGCCACTCGGCCTCCTCGCGGACGGCGGCCACCGTCGTGCGGTCTTCGCGCACCTCCAGTCGCACGCTGCGCGATGGCTTGTCGTCGCCGTCGAGCACGCTGCGGAAGAAGGCGAGTTGCTCGCGACGGGCGGCCTCGGAGTAGAACGTCGACCACTTGCCGCCGCGGTGGGTGTACAGCCGCGCCGGCGACGAGCCGCTGCTGGTGAATGCGCGGATCGAGCCGCGGCTATGCAGCGGTTGGTCAGAGAAGCTGCCGCAGACCAGCATTGGCACATCGATGGCCGACAAATCCGGTACCAGCGAGCGCCAGAAGTCGTCACGCAGTGGATGTTCGGTCTGCATCGTGTGCAGGTCGTAGGACAAGCGGCTGCTACGACGCAGCATCGCCGACCAGAGGCGGATGAAGCCGTCCTCCCGGATTCCTCCCGGAAACGCGAAGTCGCGGTAGGCCTCGGTGAAGCCCTCCCAGGGGCAGATGGCCCGCAGCGCCGGCGGCCTCAGCGAGGCCGTGCCGTACTGGACGATCGCGAGGTACGACACTCCCAGCATGACCACGCGGCCGTCGCTCCACGGCTGCGCCGCCGACCACTGCACCACGTCATGTACGTCTTCGCTTTCCTGCAGCGACAGCAACCGGCCGACGCCATCGGAGCGCCCGCAGCCCCGCAGGTCGGCGTTGACGACAGCGAAGCCCTCGGCCACCCACCATGCCGGGTCAGGCGCTTCCCACCCGGTCAGCGCGGAGAACGTCACGGGGTCGGGTTGGCGTAGCACGTGGTACTGCACCGAGTAGGTCCATCTCCTGCCGCGCCTGCGTGGCAGGTTGTCCCTTCCCGTAGGGGTGGACGCACAGGACCACTGGATAGGCGCCGTTGCCGGGCGGCCGAAAGACATTGGCGCGCAGAATGGTTCCGTCGCGTGTGCCGATCTCGGCATCGCGATCGGTGACGATCTCGTGCGGCGCCGCGGTCACCGTCACCGGTGGCCTTGCGATGCCCCGCAGGCGGCCCAGCGCGTATCGGAAGGAGCCGGGCCGCCGCCACGGGCGATCCGCGCGCTGAGCCGACGGTGCAACCACCGACCCCACCTTAGGCACGATTCGCAATCAGTCCAGCACAGCCAATTTGAAGCGACGCAGTCGCTTCGGGTCGGCGTCGATATCGATTTCGGTGATCTTGTCGCCGACCACACCAAAGCGCAGAACCAGCGCCAGCCTGCCCTTGGGTGCCACGACGATGCCGACGGCGCCGTCCACCAAGGCGGGCTCGGCGAACCGCGCATTCGCCGAGAAGGCCCGCGCGTTGGCGGCCACCGTGTGTGCGCCGCGGAACGTCGTCGCGGTGCCGGCCGCGGCCGCGTCGACGTGCAACACCACATCGCCGTCGAGCACCGCGAGCAGCGCATCGAAGTCACCGTCGCGGGCCGCGGCAAGGAATGCGTCGACGAGCCGCCGCCGGTGCACGAAATCGGCTGGGGGCTCGGGGGTTTTGCCGCGCACACGGCGACGCGCGCGTGACGCGAGCTGCGCAGCGGTGTTCTCCGACCGGCCCACGATCGGTGCGATCTCGGCGAACGGTAGATCGAACATGTCGTGCAACACGAACGCGAGTCGCTCGGCCGGAGACAACGTCTGCAAGATGACCAGTAGCGCCACGCCGATCGAATCGGCAAGCACCGCCTCGGCTTCCGGGTCTACGGCGTCGTGGGCGGGAACGGCCGAGGCCTGCTCGAGTGGCTCGTCGGGTCGCGCGCCGCGGGCGCGCAGCATGTCAAGGCAGATGTGGGCAACGACGGTCGTCAGCCAGCCGCGCAAATTGCCGATGTCGCTGATGTCGGTTCGCTCCATGCGCAGCCAGGCGTCCTGCACGGCGTCATCGGCCTCGCTCAACGAGCCGAGCATGCGGTATGCGACCGCACGCAGATGCCGGCGGTGCTCCTCGAACTGGTCCCCGTGCATCTTTTCGCCTCCTACCGGTCATATTCCCCCTGAGCGGCTCGTCATGGTGATGACGGTTCGCTCAACGCGGATATGACAGGAGGGCGACATGAGAACGCTGCGGGCGGTGTTCGTTGTGCATGGTCTGATCACGCTTGCGGGCGCCGCGGTGCTGATCGCGTTTCCGACGGCGATCCCTTCTGCGGTCGGCATCACAATCGGACGATCGGACTATCTGCTGGTCTACCTGGTCGCGGCGGCCGAACTCACCGTCGCGGTGCTGTCGTTCGGCGCCACCAGGATCACCGATGTGACGGCCCTGCGGCTGATCGTGTCGACGTTCGTCGTGCTCCACCTGGCCAGCGGGATCCTCAATGTCGTGTACATGGCTCTGACCAAGGCCAACGGCACGATGGTCGCCAACACCGTGCTGCGCTTCACCGTGGTCGCGGTGTTCCTCGTCGTGTGGTGGGCGGCTCGTCCTCACCACACGCCAGGCACCAGCCGGTAGCGCACCCGGCCCGTGTACTCGTCGTACCCGGCGAGTTCGTCACGGAGCATCTTCTCCTCGTCGTCGATCCGGAACGCGAGCACCGCCACGGCAGGCAACACAGTGACCAGGCCCCAATAGGAATCGAGCGCGAGGGGCATGCCGACAATCATGATCAGCGCGCCCGCGTACATCGGGTGCCGGACAATGCCATACAGGCCCGTTGAGATCACCGGCTGATCCGCCTCGACCCTGATGGTGGCGGCCGCGTGACTGTTCTGGTTGACGGCCATCGTCGCCATGCCGAGCCCGAAGGCGACCAAGACACCGCCGACGACGACGACAGGCGTCGGCACTTGCGACCAACCGAATCGATGATCGAGAGCGCTGACGACCAGCACCGCGATCACCATCGTGATGATCCCGACGATGGCGATTTTTTGCGCGGTTCTCGTCTCCGCGATCGGTCCTGCGTGCATCCGGCGCCGCAGAACCTCCGGCTTGCGCAGTCCCAAGTACACGGTGGGACCGGACGACACCGCCGTGAAGACCGCGATGAAAACCCATGCCTGCCAATAGGCGAACGTGCCGGCAGGCCAGAACAGAAACACGCCGAAGAACACCATTCCGAACAGGCTCGCGGCGACGGCTTGAACCAGCAGTTTCATGCTTCTTTCCTCCCTCACCAGACGTAGGGCACCAGCCGGTAGTGCACCCGCTGCTCGTAGTCGCGGTAGCCGGTCAGCTCGTGTGCCAGCACTTTCTCCTCGTCGAGAATTCGGGTGGCGAGCACGACCAAGCCAGGGATCATGAACACCAGTCCCCAATAGGACCCGAGCGCCAGCGGCACGCCGCTCATCATCACCACATTTCCGAAGTACATCGGGTGGCGGACAACGGAGTACACGCCACTCGACACCACCTTCTGGCCGGACTCAACGTTGATGTTCGCGGCGGCGTAACCGTTTTGGATTGTCGTGATCATCGCGATGAGAAGCCCAACGCCGACCAGCACGTCGCCGAGCACGGAGACCGCCGCGGGCACCGACGACCAGCCGAACCGAAAGTCCAACGCGCTCACCACGATCATCGCTCCCATCGAGAGGAACGCAAAGGTGATGATGACCTTCTGCAGCGGTCGTGTCTCCGCCGCGGGCCCTGCCTGCATCCGCCGTTTGAGTGCCGCAGGATTCGTCGCGGCCAGGTAGATGCTGGGGATAATCGTCGCGGCGGCGAACACCGCGATGAACGCCCAGCCCCGCCAATAGTCGAAGGTCCCCGCCGGCCAGAACACCATAAGCAGGAAGGCGGCGAAGCCGATGACGGTGGTCACGGCTGCCTGAAGCGCGATCTTCATCTCCCTCGCCTCGTTTCTACAGCGCATCGCGGCTGCGGTAGATCCAGCCGGCGACCAGTGTCAGTCCCGCCGCGGCGACGACCATCACAGTCAGCGCGACGACCGGGTAGTTCAACGGCGCGGTGGTGCGTCCCACCGGTGACAAGCCGATCAGCCATCGCGGCAGTCGCAGCAACGCGCCGAGATACAGCGACAAAACGACGAATGTGACCGCAAGCCAACCGATCCACGGGCGGCGCACGGCGACTGCGAGCGCCGCGATGCCGGCGACGACCGCCATGGCTGGCACATACGCCAGCCCGGCCAGTGTCAGCCGGACGATGGTCTGCGGTTCGCCGAGCGTGATGCCCGCGCCAAGACCGTTGCCTAGGCCCGCGAAGAACATCAGCACGGCAGCCCCCACCAGTGCCGCCGCCACCGCGGTCAACAGCCAGCGCCAGCGCGACACCGCGGCGGCCAAGACAGGCTCGCCAAGACCGGACTCCTCATCGCTGAACACCCGCAACACTGACCCAACGACGTAGGCGGTGGCGGCGGCCGCGAGGAACTGCGTCAACGTCGTGTAGACACCGTCGGTGCCCTGCGCCGCGATTACCCTCGCGAGCAGTGGGTTGCCTTTCGCCGCGTCGAGCAGCGACTTGGTCATCGAACCAAAGGCCAAGCCGCCAAGGAACAATCCGGCGGTCCAGCCGATGGTCTGGCCTCGCTGCAGCGTCAGATGCAGACCGAAAACGCCCCTGATCGCGCGCGCGTTCGGGCGCTCACCGACCGACGGGATGTTGCCGTCGTCGTACTGGCGCCTGCTCTCCAGCACGGCTGCGAGCGCCATCAGCCCGATCGCGAGTGCAACCAGCAGAGCGAACGGCCACCAGCGCACGTCGACAAACGCGCGCATCTGCTGAGCCCAGGCGATGGGGGAGAACCAGCTCACGGCGCTGCCCGAGGTGTTGATGACATCACCGATGCCGCGGACCAGCGCGGCCAACGCCAGCGTGGCCATCGCCGCGCCGGTCGCGGTCCGAGCCTGACGCCACAGTTGGGCGGTGACCGCGGCCACTCCGCCGAACACCATGGCGACCCCGGTAATACCAAGGCACATCGCCGCGGTGTCGATGATCGCGAAGCCGGTCGCGGACATGGCCAGCGTCATGGTGACGGCCAGAACGGCGTTCACTCCGCCGACGAGGATCAGCGCGGCATAGGTGCGGGCATACCTGCCGACGACCGATGACAGCACCAATTCCGCTGAGCCGCTTTCCTCCTCGGCGCGGGTGTGCCGAATAACCGTGAGAATCGACAAGATCGACGTTGCGACGATCAGTGTGAGCATCAGCTCGTTGGCCATCATCGCGCCGAGGTCGGTCTCATTGCCACCAAACATGGGCCCGCCCAACATCATTCCAGCGGGCGTCTTGAGCAGGTTTACCCGGGCCAGCCGTTGCGCCTCGTCGGGGTAGGCCAGTTTGACCGCGTTCGGGGCGTAGACCATCATCAGCGTCAAGACCGCGATCCACACCGACAGCCGGACCCGGTCGCGACGCAGCGCGAGCCGCAGCAGGCTGGCCACACCGGTGAACGGCGATCCCGACTGCGCCGCCTCGTGCCGTCCGGCATGGGGCGCGACAGTAGTCGTAGTCATCGGTTCACTCCCTGGTATTCGCGCAGGAACAGATCCTCAAGCGACGCAGGCGTCACGGTCAGCTCTTCGATGCCGAGTTCGGTGAGATGCTCCATGACGAAGTCAAGGTCGTTGCGGTCCACCGAGAACCGGACGTGACTATTTTGGCTACCGAAGTCGTGCACGTACGGAACCTGTTGCAGCGCGAGCGCGTCGCCCCGGGTACGCACCGTGATGGTGGTGCGCATCAAGTGGCGCAGCTCCTCGAGCGTGCCGGATTTCACCGCGCGCCCGGCGCGGATGATCGTGACGTTGTCACAGAGCCTCTCCACCTCGGCGAGGATGTGGCTGGAGAGCAGCACGGCGGCACCGCGGTCGGCGACTTCTTCGACACAGGTCTGAAACGCCCTCTCCATCAACGGGTCAAGGCCCGAGGTCGGCTCGTCGAGGATGTAGAGCTCGGCGTTGGTGGAGAATGCGGCCACGATGGCCACCTTCTGCCGGTTGCCCTTCGAATAGGTGCGCGCCTTCTTGTGTGGGTCGAGTTCGAACCGCTCGATCAGCTGGTCGCGTCGTCGGGTATCGACTCCGTTGCCGCGCAGGCGGGCCAGAAAGTCGATGGCCTGAAGGCCGGTAAGGTTGGGCCACAACGTTACATCGCCGGGCACGTAGGCGATCCGCCGGTGCAGTGCGACCGCGTCGCGCCATGGATCGCCGCCGAGCAGCCGGACGGTTCCGCCGTCGGCGCGGAGCAGACCGAGCAGCACCCGGATGGTGGTGGACTTGCCCGCGCCGTTCGGCCCGAGAAAGCCGGCGATATCACCTCCAGCGACGGTCAGGTCGAGGCCGTCGAGTGCCTTGGTACGGCCGAAAGACTTGGACAGACCTTGGATTTCGACAGCGAGCTGCGACCGCTCTGTGGTGTCAGCCCGCTTCAGTGACGTCGCCGCCATTGTGTTCTCCTTCGTTGGATGTGAACGGGATGCCTTTTTCACGCGCCTCGAGGAATGCGTCGTACATGGTCGAATCGACCATCAAGCCCCTGGTGTAGATCTCGAGGGCCGGCAGCACCATCTCCTCGCCGTAGTCCCGAAGAACGGTCCGCAGATCGGTTGGGTTCTCGTGCATTTGCAGATACATCAGAAAGCCGCCGCCGCTGGACATGCCCAGGTACCTGGCGCGGGCGCGCGGGTCGCGGCTCGGTTTGAGCAAGCCGTTCCGCACGCCCTCCTCCAGGTACTCCTCAGCGTTGTCAATCATCCTCTGCCACAGCATCTTTGCGAGCTCTGTGCCGGACTGCATGCTGCGTACCAGGTAAGCCATCAACGGCGCGTACGACTCGATCTCGGCCATCTGGGCGAACCAGTCCGCGGGGTCTTTGGTCTGCAACGACGCCGATTTGCCGGTGCGGATCTCCTCGGCGATGTAGTCGTCGCACGCCTTCCGCAGGCCTTCTTTGGAACCGAAGTGATGGATCACCAGCGCGGCGGACACGCCCGCCGCCTCGGCGATGCTCCGAAGCCCGACGTTGAACCCGTGCTCACCCCACTGCTCGATCGCTGCGTCGCGGATACGGGCGACGGCCGTTCGATCGTCTGACGCTGAACGCATGTTTAGTACACTAAACATGCGTTCAGCCGATGGTCAAGCAACCACCCCGTCAGGAAGGCGTAAAGATCTCGCCTTCTCGGCGCGAGCCTGCAGAAACGTCAGTCGCGGGCGGCGGCGAGCAAGCCGTCGCCGAGCGGGACGAGCACCGGGGTCAGCCGCTCATCCTCGGCGATCAGCCGCGCCGCCTCACGCACGGCGCTGACCTCGGCATCCTTTGCGTTTGCGTCGCCGGCACGCCCGCCAAGTGCCGCCCGGTGCACGACGATCGCGCCACCGGGCCGTAGCAGCCGCACCCCTTCGACCACGAACTGTGGCTGGTCGATCGGATCGCCGTCGATGAACACCAGGTCGTAGGACTCGTCGGCCAGCCGGGTGAGCACTTCCTGCGCCCGGCCGCTGATCAACCGGCTCCGCGACTGTCCAACGCCGGCCTCGGTGAACGCCTGCTTGGCAAGGCGCTGATGCTCGGGTTCGACGTCGATCGTGGTGAGCACGCCGTCCTCGCGCATGCCTGAGAGCAACCACAGCCCGCTGACACCCGCGCCGGTGCCGACCTCGACGACCGCCTTGGCGCCGGTCAGCTTGGCCAGCACACACAGCAGGGCACCGACCGCCGGAGTGACGGCGCCTGCGCCGATGTCGACGGCCCGCTCACGGGCGGCCGCGACGATGGCGTCCTCGGAGATAGACCCCTCGGCGTGCGTGACGATCGATTCCGCGCGGCTCCGTGGCTGAATGTCGCCGCCCTCGCGGCTCCGTGGCTGAATGTCGCCGCCCGCGCGGCTCCGTGGCTGAATGTCGCCGCCCTCGCGGCTCCGTGGCTGAATGTCGCCGCCCTCGCGGCTCCGTGGCTGAATGTCGCCGCCCTCGCGGCTCCGTGGCCCACCCGTCGGGTCGTCGGTGCTGGCCATGCCCGCAGCGTAGAGCTAACCGATGTGGGCCGCCGGCGCGACACGCCCGTGCCCAAGGACGAGAATCACACCCGCAAGAAACCCGTTTTGGCTGGTCGGAAAATGGGTACCGATCTTTCTCAGGAAATGTTCAGTTTGCTCATATGCCAACCACACCCGGGTCGGAGACTGTATCACGCATGGAACACAGCGGACGCTGGCGTTATGGGAATAAGCATGTGGACAAGCGTGCTGTTGACATCGAGCCGTCGAGGCGAGATGACGGCTGTGACCAGGAGGATCCGACGAGTACAACAAAGCTGGCCCCCGTCTCGATGGCACATCTCGAGCAGTACACCGACGGTGAATGGGTTGTGCCCTCCGAGGAGTTGAGCGGCACAGCGGTGTTCGATGCGACCGGCGACAAGACCACGATGCCGTCATGGGATGAGCTGGTGCGTCAGCATGCCGACCGGGTGTACCGGCTGGCCTACCGGCTGTCGGGCAACCAGCACGACGCCGAGGATCTGACGCAGGAGACGTTCATCCGCGTCTTCCGCTCGGTGCAGAACTATCAGCCCGGCACGTTCGAAGGCTGGCTGCACCGCATCACCACGAACCTGTTCCTCGACATGGTCCGCCGGCGTGGCCGCATCCGCATGGAGGCACTGCCCGAGGACTACGACCGGGTGCCTGCCGATGAGCCGAACCCCGAGCAGATCTACCACGATTCGCGGCTGGGGCCCGACCTGCAGGCCGCGCTGGACTCACTGCCGCCTGAATTCCGCGCCGCCGTGGTCCTTTGCGACATCGAAGGTCTGTCCTACGAGGAAATCGGCGCCACGCTTGGCGTCAAGCTCGGCACCGTACGCAGCCGGATCCACCGCGGGCGCCAGGCGCTGCGCGACTATCTGGCCAGAAACGCGGACGACACGGCCAAATCGGCCTGACGGCTCGCGGGTGTAGGCCACAGGGTGCCGCGCTACATTCGATTCAGCACCGTCGATACTGAGGTGACCAAACGAGAGGAGCTGGGTGATGGTCGACCCGGGACACGTGTTCCGCCGCGCATTCTCCTGGCTGCCCGCTCAGTTCGCCTCGCAGAGCGATACGCCGGTCGGGCCTCGGCAGTTCGGGTCCACTGAGCACCTGTCGACCGAAGCCGTCGCGGCGTTCGTCGACGGCGAGCTGCGGATGACCGCACACCTGCGCGCGGCGCACCACATGTCGCTGTGCCCGCAGTGCGCGACCGAGGTTGAGGCCCAGCGCCAGGCCCGCGCGGCGTTGCGGGACTCGTGCCCGATCGTCGTTCCGAGTTCTTTGCTGGGGATGTTGTCCCAGATCCCACACCATGCTTCACCGGAGCCGCCCGAGCAAGCGGATCAGCCGCAGTTAGCTGACGGCACACCGCGCCCCCGGCGCAAGCGCCGGTAGGGTGGATGCGGAGTCAAGCAGTGACCTGCGCCGGCCATTGCGGGCGCTCCAATAGAGGGTGATGAACGGGTGACCAATCTGGACCAGTCCGGGCGCGAGCGCCTCGAGCCGCGCCCCGTGTCGCGTCCACCTGTCGATCCGGCTTCGCGTCGCGCATTCGGCAGGCCCGACGGCGTCGATGGATCCTTCGTGGGTCTGGACCGCTACCGCGATCAGGGCGAATACACACCGAAGGACCAGCCGCCGGACCAGGTGCTTGCCGAGGCGTTCGGTCGGCCCTACGTCGTTGGCGACTCGCTACAGCGTCACCCCGCCGATGCCGGCGCGCTGGAGGCTGAACGCGACGGCCAGGGCGCCGACGAACCCGACGACCCGTGGCGCGATCCCGGTGCCGCCGCGGCGCTGGGCAGCCCCGCATTGCCCAAGACCGCCCCGGCCGCTTCGACCGCCCCAATAGGCAAGCTCGGCGTGCGCGACGTGCTGTTCGGCGGCAGGGTGTCGTACGTCGCGCTGGCGGTGCTGGCCATCACCGCGTTGCTGATCGGCTTGGCCGGCGGCTGGGTCGGCCGCAAGACGGCCGAGGTCGTCGAGGCGTTCACCACGTCGAAGGTGACGCTGCAAACCAACAACAACGCCGCGCCACCGGATGGCCAATTCGCGAAAGTCGCTGCGGCGATTGCTGATTCGGTGGTGACAGTCGAGGCCGTCAGCGATACGCAAGGTTCACAGGGCTCGGGCGTCGTGGTCGACGGCCGCGGCTACATCGTCACCAACAACCACGTCATCTCCGAGGCCGCCGCCAACCCCAGCCAGTACAAGACGACGGTGGTGTTCAACGACGGTAAGGAGGTGCCGGCCAACCTCGTCGGCCGCGACCCGAAGACCGACCTTGCCGTGCTGAAGGTCGACAACGTCGACAACCTGACGGTGGCTCGTTTCGGTGACTCCGAAAAGCTAAGGGTCGGCGACGAGGTGATCGCTGCCGGCGCGCCGCTGGGTCTGCGCAGCACCGTCACGCAGGGCATCATCAGCGCGCTGCACCGCCCGGTGCCGCTCTCCGGTGAGGGCTCGGACACCGACACCGTCATCGACGGCGTGCAGACGGACGCGTCGATCAACCACGGCAACTCCGGCGGCCCGCTGATCAACATGAACTCCGACGTGATCGGCATCAACACCGCGGGCAAGTCGCTGTCCGACAGTGCCAGCGGCCTCGGCTTCGCGATCCCGGTCAACGAAGTCAAGCAGACTGTCGAGGCGCTGATCAAGGAAGGCAAGATCGCCCACCCGACGCTTGGCCTGACCGCTCGCTCCGTGAGCAACGACATCGCTTCCGGCGCGCAGATCGCCAACGTGAAAGCAGGCGGCCCGGCCGAGAAGGGCGGAATCCTGGAGAACGACGTCGTCGTGAAGGTTGGGAACCGCACGGTCGCCGACGCCGACGAGTTCGTCGTTGCGGTGCGCCAGTTGACCATTGGTCAGGCGGCGCCGATCGAGGTGGTCCGCGACGGCCGCCACGTCACGCTTACCGTCACGCCCGGCGCCGACAACAGCGCGTAGAGATGTTCGCGAACGTGGGCTGGGGCGAGATGCTGGTCCTTGTGATCGCCGGTCTGGTGATCCTGGGACCCGAGCGCCTGCCCGGCGCCATCCGCTGGACGTCGAGCGCGCTGCGCCAGGCCCGCGACTACATCAGTGGCGCCACCAGCCAGCTGCGCGAAGACCTCGGCCCGGAATTCGAGGATCTGCGCGAGCCGCTGAGTGAACTCAACAAGCTGCGCGGCATGACACCGCGGGCCGCGCTCACCAAACATCTACTCGACGGCGACGATTCGCTGTTCACGGGTAAGTTCGACGATCCCGTCACACCACCGGTACGACCGGTGACCCCGCCCGCCGCGGCGACGCCCGAGCCGCCGGTTACCACGCCGTTCGACACCGACGCCACCTAAGGCATCCCCAGACCGACTTTCGCGGGAAAGTGCTTCCTGCAAAACGTTGATTTGAGTTCCGTCTGTGACGGCTAGCGGCCCGCCGGATCCAGGCCAAGCGACATACCGGCCAGCCCGCGCTTGCGGCTCGACAGCGCATCGGCGATGCTGCGGAGCTCCTTGCCTGCCGCCGAATCCGGTGCGGACAGCACCAGCGGCACCCCGCAGTCCCCCGCAGTCACAAGCGCCGGATCCAGCGGCACCTGGCCGAGCAGCGGCACGTCGGCACCCACGGCGCGGGACAGGCTGTCGGCGACCTGGCGGCCGCCGCCTTCGCCGAAGAGCTGCATGGTCGTTCCGTCGGGCAGCAGCAGCCCGGACATGTTCTCCACCACGCCTGCGATGCGCTGCTTGGTCTGCAGCGCGATCGCGCCAGCCCGCTCGGCGACCTCGGCCGCGGCCAGCTGCGGTGTCGTCACCACCAGAATGTCGGCGCCGGGGATGAGCTGGGCGACCGAAATCGCGATGTCGCCGGTACCTGGCGGCAGGTCGAGCAGCAGCACGTCGAGGTCGCCCCAGTACACATCGGCCAGGAACTGCTGCAGCGCCCGGTGCAGCATCGGGCCACGCCACACCACCGGGGTGTTCCCCTGGGTGAACATGGCAATCGAGATGACCCGCACGTCGTGGGCGATCGGCGGCAGGATCATCGACTCGACCTGGGTGGGCCGATCGGTGGTGCCCATCATCCGCGGCACGGAGTGGCCGTAGATGTCGGCATCGAGCACGCCGACGGTCAGCCCTCTGCAGGCCATCGCGGCGGCCAGGTTGACGGTCACGCTGGACTTGCCGACGCCGCCCTTGCCCGACGCCACCGCGTACACCCGGGTCAGCGACCCGGGTTGGGCGAACGGGATGACGGGCTCGCGCGCGTCGCCGCGCAGCATCTTGCGCAGCTCGGTGCGCTGCTCGTCGTTCATCACGTCGAGGCTGACCTTGACCGCGCCGGCGTCTGGCACGTCGGCGACCGCCTTGGTGACCCGGTCGGAGATCTCGGTCTTCTTCGGGCACGCGGAGGTGGTCAGATACACCTCGACGTGGACGCCGCCCTTGTCGTCCACGGTGACGCTCTTGACCATGCCGAGCTCGGTGATCGGCCTGCGAAGTTCGGGGTCGATCACCTTGGTCAGCGCGGCGCGAACCGCGGATTCCAGCTCCGGGCGGGGTGCCGGGAGAGGGCCAGTGGGAGTTTGGGACATCACCGCCGAGTCTAGGCCGACTCGACGGGTGTTCTTTACCGGCCGTCAGGCACCAGGGCCGGGCGCAGGGCCAGGTGCCGGTGCAGGCGGCTCGGGGGCGGGACCCGCGGGGGAGCCCTGCGGCGTCAGCATCTGCGCGTCACCCGGCGCTGCAGGCAGCGCACTTGGCGCAGGCGCCGCGGGAGGAACCGTGATGCAGAACACCGCGCATTCTGGCTGCTGCTGCTGGGGCTGCTGCAGCCACGGCGGCAACCAGGGCAGCGGCTCGGGCTGTGCGGGCGGCGGAGTCAGCGGGGCCGCCGGAATGGGCCCTGGCAGCGGTCCCAGCGTCTGACCAGGCACGAAGCCCGGCACATAGGTGGGGACCTGGCTCGCGACATCGCCACGCCCCATCAGCGGCATCAATGCCAGCGGATCGGTGGCAGGCAGCCCGAGGGCGTTCAGCGGCAGGCCGGGCCCTAGGCCTTCGTAGTTGTCCAGGTGCATGTCGCCGATCGGGGGGATCGGCCCGATGATCGGCGGCAGGTCCACCGGCACCACACCGGTCGCGTATGCGGCGGCCCAGCCCAGCACGTTGCGGGCATAGGCGACGGAGTTGTTGTAGCGAAGAATCGCGGCCATCACCTGGCCAGGATCGCGCAAATTCAGCCCGCCGCTGCAAAGATATCGGGCCGCCGCCAGCGAAGAGTCGAACAGGTTCTGCACATCGGCCTTGCCATCGCCGTTGCCGTCGCTGGCGTACCGGGACCAGGTGCCGGGCAGGAACTGCATCGGGCCCAATGCGCGGGCATACATCACTCGGTCGACGGTGCGGCTCTGCACGATGACCTCGTTGCCTGGCAGCGTGCCATCAAGTGCGGGCCCGTAAACCGGCCACACCGCAGTGCCATGCGCGTCGGTGGCGCCACCGTTGGCATGCATCGATTCGATCCGTCCGATGCCCGCCAGAAGATTCCAGCTCACGCCGCAGCCTGGCACGGCCGCCGCCATCATCTGCTCCGCGTTGCGGTAGGCAGACAGCGCGATCGATGGAATACGAAGTGTCCCAGGTGAATTCACCACAACGGCGGGCGGGGGAGCGGAGGCCGCCGCCGCGGCGATGTGAAACGCGGTCGGTGTCTTGGTGACCGCTACCACGGACGCGCCGGTGCGGCTGCCCGGCGACGGCTCGACGGCCGCCAGCGGCGTAACGGCCGAATCGCGAATCGGCGCGACGGGTGATGGGGCGGACGCGCCGACGGCGCCGACGAGGATGATCGGGGTGATGATTGCAACGCCGAAGGCAGGCTTGCGTAGGGCTCGCGCTGCTCGTCGCCGCGCTGCCTCGAGGGCGGCTCCTCCCCCTATGTGCACTCAACCGTCCTTGGTGTGCGGCGACTTGTGAACCAAATCACCATACCTAGTCTCGATTCGGCCGTTGCAGCAATGGCCACAGCCGTTTCAGCCCAGCCGTTTGGACCGCCGCTCTGAACCGTCCGGCTTGCTCGCCGCGTCCTTGCCGTCCGGCGGTTGCGGCAACTGCAGGTGATCGGTCAACGTCTCGCGCAATTCCTCGAGTTCGCGGCGCAGGTAGTCACGAGTGGCGACCTCGCCGACGGCCAGCCGCAGTGCGGCCAGCTCGCGGGCCAGGTACTCGGTGTCGGCCTTGGTCTGTTCGGCGCGCCTGCGGTCCTCTTCCAACGACACCCGGTCACGGTTTTCCTGCCGGTTCTGCGCCAGCAGGATCAGTGGGGCCGCGTACGCGGCCTGCGTGGAAAACGCAAGGTTGAGCAGGATAAACGGATACGGGTCCCACCGCAGCTTCACCGCAGATAGGTTCAGAATGATCCAAACGATGACGAGGATGGTCTGCCACGCCAGGTATCGACCGGTGCCCAGATAGCGCGCGATCGATTCACTGAATTGTCCGACCGCCTCGGCGTCAACGTTGAATGAGAAGCGGCGGCGCGACGTGCGGGGGGTGTCCAGCCGCTGGCGCGCTGACAAGTCGCTCATATCATCCCTTCGGCGCCGGACAGCTCGGGTTCTTCACGCTCGCGCCAGTCGTCGGGCAGCAGATGGTCGAGCACGTCGTCGACGGACACCGCGCCGAGCAGGTGGTTTTCGTCGTCGACCACCGGACCGCAGACCAGGTTGTAGGCAGCGAAGTAGCGCGTGACCGCGGACAGCGAGTCCTCGGGACTCAGGTTGGGCAGGTCGGTGTCGACGATGCCGCTGACCAGCGCGGCGGGCGGCTCACGCAGCAGTCGCTGCAGGTGTACGCAGCCGAGGTACCGGCCGGTCGGCGTGGCGGTCGGCGGCCGCGTCACGAACACCAGCGACGCCAGCGCCGGGGTCAGGTCGGGGTAGCGCACCCGCGCCAGCGCCCCGGCGACGGTGGTGTCGGGGGCAAGGACCACCGGCTCCGACGTCATCAGGCCGCCCGCGGTGTCGGGGGAGTGGCTCAGCAATCGCCGCACGTCCTCGGAATCCTCGGGGTCCATCCTGCGCAGAAACAGTTCGGCGTCGGCGGGCGTCATCGTGCCAAGCAGGTCGGCGGCGTCGTCGGGGTCCATTGCCTCGAGCACGTCGGCCGCGCGTTCGGTCTCCAGCTGCCGCAGCACATCGACCTGCTCGTCTTCGGGCAGCTCCTGCAGCACGTCGGCGAGCCGCTCGTCGTCGAGCGCCTTGAATACCTCGTAGCGGCGCTTGGCAGGCAGCTCGCGAATCGCTTCGGCGACTTGGATCGGGCGTTGGCCCTGGAACTGTTCGAGCAACTGGGCCACGCCCTGGTCGGGCATGGCAAGGCCGGACAGCGTCAGGCCCTGCACCCGATTCCAGTCGGCGATGTAGACGTTGGTGCGGCGGCCGAGCCGGCGCTGCGGCCGCACGGCGACTTTCGTGACGACCCAGTCTCGGGTGCGGGTCTGCGCGACGCCAAGATCGACCACGACGACATCGACTCCGGCCAGCTCCGGCAGATCGGGATCGTCGACGCGGACCTGGGTTTCGATCACTTCGCCAAGCACCAGAACCTCGTTGGGGCGCTGGGCGAACCGGCGCAGCGACACATTGCCCGTCGCGAGTGTGACGGCGCTGGGTTCGATGGCCGTCACGCGCAAGATCGGAACGAAAATCCTTCGGCGGGTGAGCAATTCAACGACAAGGCCCAAAACCCGCGATTGATGGCCTGCGACGCTGATGCTGATCACCACATCGCGGACACGGCCGATGGACTCCCCGTCGGGACCAAGCACCACCATCCCCGCGAGTCGGGCCGCATAGACCCTGTTCACCGCCGCCATGTCTGTAGAGGGTAGAGAGTGTGGTTGTGGAAAACCCGTATCGGCCCCGTCGAACTTGCCTTTCGGTTCCTGGCAGCAACGTCAGGATGATCGAGAAGGCAAAGAACTTGCCGGCCGATCAGGTGTTCCTCGATCTGGAGGACGCCGTCGCGCCCGATGCGAAGGCCGAGGCCCGCACGCAGGTCGCCGTCGCGCTCGCCGAGCCGGGGTGGGCGGGCCAGCTGCGCGGGGTGCGGGTCAACGACTGGACGACGCCATGGACCTTCGCGGACGTCATCGAGGTGGTCTCGACTGCGGGCACATCGCTGGACATTGTCGTGCTGCCCAAGGTGACTGACGTCTCGCACATCCACGCGTTGGACCTGTTGCTGAGCCAGCTCGAGACCACTCACGGATTGCCGTTGGGCCGCATCGGGATTGAGGCGCAGATCGAAAACGCGCAGGGCCTGACCAACATTGATGCGATCGCGGCCGGCCCTCGAGTCCAGGCACTTGTGCTGGGGCCCGCAGACATGGCGGCGAGTCTCAACATGCGCACCATGGAGGTCGGCGAACAGCCGGAGGGCTACGACGTCGGCGACGCGCATCACCATGTGCTGATGCGGATCCTGATCGCCGCCCGCACGCACGGCGTCCTCGCGATCGACGGACCGTATCTGAAGATCCGTGACGTCGACGGTTTCCGGCGTGTCGCGGGTCGGTCGGCGGCGCTCGGCTATGACGGCAAATGGGTGCTGCATCCCGACCAGATCGCGGCTGGCAACGACGTCTTCAGCCCGCGGCAGAACGATTACGACCACGCCGAGTTGATCCTGGAGGCCTACCAGTGGCACACATCGCGCGCCGGCGGGGCCCGCGGTGCGGTGATGCTCGGCGACGAGATGATCGACGAGGCCAGCCGCAAGATGGCGTTGGTGATCGCAGGGAAGGGCCGCGCCGCGGGCATGGTTCGCGCGGCCGAACCGTTCCGGCCGCCGAACTAGGTCGCTACGGCGCCCACTGCCAGCCGCTGGCGTAGATGCTGATCGACAGCAGCAGGTAGATCGCCCAGCCTGCGACTGCGAGTCCGCCGATGATCGCGCCGATCAGCGCGATCGGGTAGCCGTCCTGGCCGGTGCGTCTGGTCTCGCGCATCCCGACGACGCCAAGGATCAGCCCAACGATCGAAGGCAGGCCGCAACAAAACAGCCCCACCAAGGATGTGACCAGCGCCGCGGTCGCCTTACCGTTCGTGCCGGGCGGCTTGGTCGGCGGGTACGGGTCGTAGCCACCCGGGTAGTAGCCCGGCGCGCCCGGATAGCCAGGATAGCCCGGGTAGCCCGCCGCACCCGGATATGGCGGCGGGTAGACCGGCGGCGATAACCCCGCATCCGTCGGATAGTCGACCGGCGGATGCGGATCGGGGTGCGGCGCAGAGTTCTCCAGCGGCGGGTACTCGGTGCCGTCGAGGGGCTGCGGCGGCTGTTCGGGGCCGCTGGTGGTCATCGTCAATTAACCGCCGAAGCCACCATGACGATCAGCCAAACTAACACCGCTACTCCGCCGAGCGCGATGCCGGCGATCGCCAATCCCTGGCCGCCCTCACGGGTTTGCTTGATCTGGTTCAGCGCGATGATGCCCAGCACGATGCCGATGATCGAACCTATGCCGCACACCACACCGATGGCCGAGGCGACCAGCGACGCGATCGCCATCGAGTTCGTCTTCTGGCCCGGCTGGCCATAGGCCGAGTAATCGGGCGCCGGATAGCCTGTCGGCGGTGGGCCGTAGCCCGGCGGCGGCGTCCCGTATTGCGGAGGCGGCGTCGCGTACTGCGGCGGTGGCGGGTACGACGGTGCGCCGTAGCTGGGCGGGCCGGGGTAGGGCGGCGGCGGGTAGCCGGGTTGTGCACCGCCTGGCGCCGAATAGTCCGTCGGCGGCGGGTAGTCGGGCGGCGAAAAGCTCGGCGGCGGATAGCCCGACGCCTGCGGGTAGCTGGGTGCCTCGTATCCGGGCGGAGGGGTGTACGTCGGGGGCGGGGTGTAGCCGGGCTGCTCGGCTGGCTGCGGCGCCTCGGGTTGTCCCGGCTGCTCCTGGGATTGCTCGATCGGCGGCGCCTCGTAGCCGCCCGATGACGGCTCCGACGCCCCGGCACTTGAGTCGGATGATGCCGTTTGGCCTGCGTCCTCGCCCGGATTTGTCATGCTGATCAACCTAGCGCAAGTGCAGGGCACCATTGCGGCCGTCGGAGCGTTGGCAACGGTGGAGAACAGCTACGGAATGCAGGCGCGCATAGAGGAGATGGAAGACCCATGACCAGCCCGTTTCAGCCTGGACAGAGCCACGGCGGGACGCCGGGTACCCCGACTCCTGGACGCGGGGGGCCTGCCGCCCTGCCCACCCCGCCCAAGGGCTGGCCGATCGGCTCCTACCCGACCTACGCCGAGGCGCAGCGCGCCGTGGACTACCTATCCGATCAACAGTTCCCGGTGCAGCAGGTGACCATAGTCGGCGTTGACCTGATGCAGGTGGAACGGGTCACTGGCAGGCTGACCTGGCCCAAGGTGCTCGGCGGCGGCGTGCTTACCGGAGCGTGGCTCGGCCTGTTCATCGGCCTGATCCTTGGTTTCTTCAGCCCAAGTCCGTGGGGCGCGCTGGTCACGGGCCTGGTCGCTGGTGTGTTCTTCGGCTTGATCACCTCGGCGATTCCCTATGCGATGGCGCGCGGCACAAGAGATTTCAGTTCGACGATGCAGCTCGTCGCCGGCCGCTACGACGTGCTGTGCGACCCGCAGGGCGCAGAACGCGGCCGGGATCTGTTGGCGCGCTTGACGATCTAGCGTCCTTGGCCGCGAGCGTGGGTGTTTGCACCCGACACGCCGCTAGGAGCAGGGAGTTTGCGCGCGCTCGCGATTGGATAACGGTGTGCGACGCGCGCGCCGAAAGTGTTGCAAATCACGCGTATCTGGCTCTACGGTTTGCCGGCGGGAGGTTCCCGTTGGACGGGAGGCGGGCCGGTGCGCGCTCGGCGGCTAGGAGCTGCGGCATTGGCCGCGCTGACGATGGCGTCAACGGTGGCGGCGTGCGGTTCGGGCAGTGGCGGAATCGTCATCGATTACTACACCCCGGCTAACGAGATGGCCACGTTCACCGCAGTCGCCAAGCGCTGCAACGAACAACTCGGCGGCCGCTTCACCATCCAGCAGATCAGCTTGCCCAAAGGCGCCGACGATCAGCGGCTGCAGCTGGCTAGACGGCTCACCGGCAACGACAAGACGCTGGACGTGATGGCACTCGACGTGGTGTGGACCGCCGAGTTCGCTGAGGCGGGGTGGGCTTTGCCACTTTCCGATGATCCCTCCGGCCTGGCCGAAGCCGACGCCACCAACAACACGCTGCCCGGGCCGTTGGAGACCGCCAAGTGGCAGCACAAGCTGTATGCAGCGCCTATCACGACGAACACCCAATTGCTTTGGTATCGCGCCGATTTGATGAACGAGCCACCGACAACATGGGACGGCATGGTGGCAGAGGCGACACGGCTGCACGCCGCGGGCAAGCCCAGCTGGATCGCCGTTCAGGCCAAGCAATACGAGGGTCTGGTCGTGTGGTTCAACACCTTGCTGGAAAGCGCTGGCGGTCAAGTGCTTTCCGACGACGGCAAGACCGTCACGCTGACCGACACGCGCGAGCATCGCGCGGCAACCGTCAAGGCGTTGCAGATCATGAAGGCGGTTGCTATCGCGCCAGGAGCCGACCCGTCGATCACGCAGACCGACGAGGGCACCGCGCGCCTGGCACTCGAGCAGGGCAAAGCTGCGCTCGAGGTGAACTGGCCGTTCGTCCTTCCGTCAATGCTGGAGAACGCGGTCAAGGGCGGCGTGAGTTTCCTGCCGCTGGACAAGCAGCGCGATCTGGCAGGCAGCATCAACGGGGTCGGCACATTCTCACCCACCGATGAGCAGTTCAAGGCCGCGTTCGAGGCCAGCAAGGAAGTATTCGGGTTCGCGCCGTACCCGGGCGTGCAGCCGGGTGAACACGCACGGGTGACGTTGGGTGGGCTCAACCTCGCCGTCGCCAAGACCAGTCAGCACCGCAAGGAGGCGTTCGAGGCGATCCGTTGCCTGCGTAACGTGGAGAACCAGCGGTACACGTCCGTCGAAGGCGGCCTGCCTGCCGTGCGTACCTCGCTCTACGATGACCCCCAGTTCCAGGCGAAGTATCCCCAGTACGCGATCATCCGAGAGCAGCTGACCGACGCCGCTGTGCGGCCCTCGACCCCGGTCTACCAAGCGGTGTCGACGAGGATCTCGGTCACGCTGGCCCCGATCACCGACATCGATCCGGACCGAACGGCCGACAAGTTGACCGTGCAGATCCAGAAGGCCATCGACGGTAAGGGGCTGATTCCATGACCGCGCCCCCGATCACTGCCGCGCAAGCCCCCGCCGCGCCGAGGGGCGGCGCCGAGGACAAGAAGTCTGAGCGGCGGCTGGCGTTCCTGTTGATCACCCCTGCGGTCCTGCTGATGCTTGCGGTCACCGCCTACCCGATCGGGTATGCGGTGTGGCTGAGCCTTCAGCGCTACAACCTCGCCACTCCGGACGACACGTCGTTCGTCGGGTTGCAGAACTACGTCACCGTGCTGTCCGACCGGTATTGGTGGACGGCGTTCGTGGTGACGCTGGTGATCACCGTGGTGTCGGTGGCCATCGAGTTCGTACTCGGCATGGCGCTGGCGCTGGTCATGCACCGGACGATCTTCGGCAGGGGTGTGGTACGCACGGCGATCCTCATTCCGTACGGCATCGTCACCGTCGCCGCGTCGTACAGCTGGTATTACGCGTGGACACCGGGCACCGGCTATCTGGCCAATCTGCTGCCCGAAGGCAGCGCGCCGCTCACCGAACAGATTCCGTCGCTCGCCATCGTCGTCCTTGCCGAGGTGTGGAAGACGACGCCGTTCATGGCGCTGCTGCTGCTCGCCGGGTTGGCCCTGGTTCCGCAGGATCTGCTCAACGCCGCCCAAGTCGATGGTGCCGGCGCGTGGAAGCGGCTGGTCAAAGTGATTCTGCCGCTGATCAAACCGGCGATTCTGGTGGCGCTGCTGTTCCGCACGCTGGACGCGTTCCGGATCTTCGACAACATCTATGTGCTCACCGGCGGTGCTAACAACACGGGTTCGGTGTCGATCCTGGGCTACGACAACCTGTTCAAGGCGTTCAATCTCGGGCTGGGCTCGGCGATCAGCGTGCTGATCTTCCTGTCGGTGGCCATCATCGCGTTCATCTACATCAAGCTGTTCGGTGCGTCAGCCCCAGGATCCGACGAGGGTCGGCTATGAAAAGGGAGATGTGATGGCCGAGCGGGTCGGCGCAGGACGTGCGACGGGCTGGACCGTCGTCAACATACTGGTCGTCGTGTACGCGCTTTTTCCGGTGGTGTGGATCCTGAGCCTTTCGCTCAAGCCGACATCACGCGTCAAGGACGGCAAGCTGATTCCGTCGCAGATCACGTTCGACAACTACAAGGGCATATTCTCCGGTGACATCTTCACCTCGGCCCTGATCAACTCGATCGGCATCGGGTTGATCACCACGGTGATCGCGGTGGTTGTCGGTGGCATGGCGGCCTATGCGGTTGCGCGACTGGCGTTTCCCGGTAAGCGGCTGCTCGTCGGGATCGCGCTGCTGATCGCGATGTTCCCGCAGATCTCGCTGGTGACGCCGATCTTCAACATCTGGCGCAGCATCGGACTATTCGATACGTGGCCGGGCCTCATCATCCCGTACATCACGTTCGCGCTGCCTTTGGCGATCTACACGCTGTCGGCGTTCTTCCGAGAGATTCCTTGGGATTTGGAGAAGGCGGCGAAGATGGACGGCGCCACGCCCGGTCAAGCGTTCCGGAAAGTGATTGCGCCGCTGGCCGCGCCGGGCATCGTCACCGCCGCGATCCTGGTGTTCATCTTCGCGTGGAACGACCTGCTGCTGGCCTTGTCGCTGACGGCCACCAAGCGGGCCATCACCGCGCCGGTGGCGATCGCCAATTTCACCGGCAGTTCGCAATTCGAGGAGCCGACCGGATCCATCGCGGCCGGCGCCATGGTCATCACCATCCCGATCATCATCTTTGTTCTAATCTTCCAACGACGGATCGTCGCCGGCCTGACGTCCGGTGCGGTGAAGGGATAGCTCCATGGCCGAAATTGTGTTGGACCGGGTGACCAAGAGTTACCCCAACGGCGCGACGGCCGTGAAAGACCTGTCGATCACGATCGCCGACGGCGAGTTCATCATCCTGGTCGGCCCGTCCGGCTGCGGAAAGTCCACCACGCTGAACATGATTGCCGGCCTCGAGGAGATCTCCTCGGGGGAGCTGCGCATCGGCGGTGAGCGGGTGAATGAGAAGGCGCCCAAGGACCGCGACATCGCGATGGTGTTCCAGTCGTATGCGCTCTATCCGCACATGACGGTCCGGCAGAACATCGCCTTCCCGCTGACGCTGGCCAAGCTGAAGAAGGCCGAGATCGCGCAGAAGGTCGAGGAGACAGCGAAAATCCTTGACCTGAGCGACTTTCTGGATCGCAAGCCCGCCCAGTTGTCCGGCGGTCAGCGGCAACGGGTGGCGATGGGGCGCGCCATCGTGCGTAATCCCAAGGCGTTCCTGATGGATGAGCCGCTGTCGAACCTGGACGCCAAGCTGCGCGTGCAAATGCGCTCGGAGATCGCCCGGCTGCAGCACCGGTTGGGTGCCACCACCGTCTACGTCACACATGATCAGACCGAGGCGATGACCCTGGGCGATCGGGTGGTGGTGCTGCTGGCCGGCGTGGCCCAGCAGATCGGCACGCCGGAGGAGCTGTACAGCAGCCCCGTCAACCTGTTCGTCGCGGGGTTCATCGGGTCGCCTGCGATGAACTTCTTCCCGGCCGCGCTCACCGACGTGGGTGTGCGCCTGGCGTTCGGTGAAGTCACGCTCACTCAGCAGGTGCACGACCTGCTGGCGCTGCACCCGAAGCCCAACAACGTCATCGTCGGTGTGCGCCCGGAGCATCTCGAGGACGCCGCGCTGATCGACACCTACGCGCGGATCCGTGCGCTGACGTTCGAGGTGGAGGTCGACTTCGTCGAGTCGCTTGGAGCCGACAAGTACGTGCATTTCAAGACCGAGGGCGCCGGGGCGCAATCGGCCCAGCTGGCCGAGCTCGCCGCCGACTCCGGGGTCGATGAAAACGAGTTCGTGGCAAGGGTTTCCACCGAGTCCAGGGTGACGCCGGGTCAGACCATGCAGCTGGCGTTCGACACCTCCAAGATCGCGATCTTCGACGCTGACACCGGGGCGAACCTGACCATTGCGCCGAGCCCGCCCCAGCAGCCGCCCACCCCGCCGGTGCCCGAGCAACCACCGACGTCGCCGAGCGAGCCGACACCGCCGCCGGTGCCCGAGCAACCGCCCACCCCGCCGGTGCCCGAGCAGCCACCGACGCCGCCGAGCGAGCCGACGCCGCCGAGCGAGCCGGCGCCGTTGAGCGAGCCGACGCCGCCGCCGGCCGAGTGATCGACGTCCTGGCCGAAGTCCGCGCACACCTACGCGAACACTTCGCCGAGGCCGGAATCACCGCGGAACCGGACGCGGCCAGCGTCACGTTCCTTGGTAGCGAACGCATCGAGATCCTGCGCTTCGGCCCCGCAGCTGACGGCGTCAGCCAGTATGCATCGCTTGGCTGTTCACAACATCCGATGTTCGACCCGACCGAGATGGTCACCGACGTGCTGCATGGGCCCCGCGCCGAGGTCGTCGTCGCATTGCGCGGGCCGTCGCCGAAAGGGCTGGCGCGTTCGCTCGCGATCCTTGCCGCGGCGCCTGCCGTCGAAGGGCTGATCCTGGAGCCGGACGCGCTTATCGATCTCGAGACACCGCTGTGGGAATCTGCATCGTTCACCGCATTCCTGTTGGGCCGCAGCGACATTGACGACGTCACGCTCACGACGCCACTGCCGCCGGTCACGGTGTTGTCGGCCACCCCGATCACCGCGACCGAAGCGGCATGGGTACGCCTCAAGGGCGCCGACGCCATGCGCGAGGCCTGGGCGCAGGACGGCGTCGACGTGCTTGACCCATCGCGGCCTGCAGCGCAGCCGAACTGAGGAGACCTCGACGAAACCGCCTCGGGCACTGGGCCAAAGACCTGTTCACGGCGCGATCACGGCAATTCCCCTGGCGCGTGGCGGGCGACTCAGCAGTCGACGCCGTAACTAGAGCCAATGGTTGCGGCGGAAGGTGCGATATAGCAGCAGGCACACCAACAGCATCAGCCCAAGGGCCGCCGGATACCCCCACACCTGGTGCAATTCGGGCATGTGGTCGAAGTTCATCCCATAGATGCCCGCCACCGCGGTCGGAACGGCGGCGATCGCCACCCACGCGGAGATCTTGCGCATGTCGATGTTCTGCTGCATCGCCACCTTGCCGAGCGCGGCCTGCACCAGCGAGCTGAGCAACTCGTCGTAGCTCGTGATGCGGTCTGAGGCCAGGATGTTGTGGTCGAGCACGTCGCGCATGTAACGCCTGACCTCGATCGAGATCAGGTCGTTGTGGTCGGTGTTCATCCGCTGCAATGCCAGCGTCAGCGGGCCCACCGCGCGGCGCAGCTCGACGACCTCCCGCTTCAGCAGGTAGATGTATTCGATGTTGGTCTGGGTCAACGGCGAGAAGATGTCCTCTTCCATCGTGTCGATGTCGGTTTCCACCAGATCCGTGACGTCGAGGTAGCTGTCCACGACGTGATCGGCGATCGCATGCATGACCGCATAGGGACCCAGCTTGAGGAGCGCAGGCGAGGCTTCCAGGTGCTTGCGCACTGTGGCCAGCGCGCTGTGCTCGCCATGGCGGACCGTTACCACGAAATCGGGACCGACGAAGATCATGATCTCGCCCGTCTCGACGATTTCGCGGGCCAGGGAGACGGACACGTGTTCGACGTAGTTGACGGTCTTGAGGACCAGGAACAACGTCTTGTCGTAGCGTTCCAGCTTCGGCCGCTGGTGGGCGTGCACCGCGTCCTCGACGGCCAACTCGTGCAGGCAGAACACGTCGGCGACGGCCTGCATCTGGTGCTCGTCGGGTTCGTGAAGGCCGATCCAGACGAACGCCTCCTTACCCTCGCGCTCGAGGTCGTGCACCTTGTTCAACGCGGCGGCATGGGTGTATTTGCCGGGTAGCCTGCCGCCTTCGCAGTAGATGCCGCAGTCGACCATCGCCCGTGCGACCGGGACGTGAATGCTCTTGGCGTCCGGATGGACGGGTTTGGTGCGCGCTGCTGGACGCAGCAGCGACGGCGGTAACGCGCGAAACGATGGCATCGGGTCAGTCTCCCGCCGCAACGCAGTAAATCGAGCCTGGCCAATGCTACGCGTCGCGACATATCCGCACTCCGCATGACAGGACCGGAGATTTCGGGCCGGCGTGGGTGCGCTAGTTTCGTCCCCGAACGCAACTTCGCCCAAGGAGCATCTGACGTGAGCACAACTCCCCTCAAGGTCGCCGTCACCGGTGCCGCCGGCCAGATCGGCTACAGCCTGTTGTTCCGCCTCGCGAGCGGATCGCTGCTCGGCGCCGACCGCCCGATCGAACTGCGTCTGCTCGAGATCGAGCCGGCTCTCAAGGCGCTGGAGGGTGTCGTGATGGAGCTCGACGACTGCGCATTCGCGACGCTGGCCGGCGTCGAGATCGGCGCTGACCCGACCAAGATCTTCGATGGTGTGAACCTGGCCCTGCTGGTCGGCGCCCGCCCGCGCGGCCCTGGCATGGAGCGCGGCGACCTTCTCGAGGCCAACGGGGCGATCTTCACCGCCCAAGGCAAGGCCCTCAATGAGGTGGCCGCCGACGACGTCCGCGTCGGCGTGACCGGCAACCCGGCCAACACCAACGCGCTGATCGCGATGACCAACGCGCCCAACATCCCGCGCGAACGGTTCTCGGCGCTGACCCGCCTCGACCACAACCGGGCGATCTCGCAGCTGGCCAAGAAGACCGGCGCGGGCGTCAGTGACATCAAGAAGATGACGATCTGGGGCAACCACTCGGCCACGCAGTACCCCGACGTGTTCCACGCCGAGGTCGGCGGCAAGAACGCGGCCGAGGTCGTTGCTGATCAGGCCTGGATCGAGAACGACTTCATCCCGACCGTCGCCAAGCGCGGCGCGGCGATCATCGACGCCCGCGGCGCCTCCTCGGCCGCGTCGGCCGCATCGGCGACCATCGACGCCGCAAGGGACTGGCTGCTCGGCACCCCCGCGGGCGACTGGGTCTCGATGGCCGTCCTCTCCGACGGCAGCTATGACGTGCCGGAGGGCCTGATCTCCTCGTTCCCGGTGACCACCAAGGAGGGCAACTGGTCGATCGTTGGCGGCCTGGAGATCGACGGGTTCTCCCGCGGCCGCATCGACAAGTCGACCGCCGAGCTCGCCGACGAGCGCAAGGCGGTCACCGAGCTCGGTTTGATCTGAGCGCAGTGTCCGCAAACCCGTCGGCGCTCTCGTTAATTTCGCCCAGTAACCTGGGGCCGTGTCCGAATCGGTGCGTGAAGACATGAAAACCCCCCAGATCGTGATCGGCGACGAAGAGATCTTCGAGGCCCACGTATCCGGGAAGCTTTCCGTCGGGCTGAAGGCCCCGCTGGACACCCAGCGCGCGCTGTCGATCGCGTACACCCCTGGCGTCGCGCAGGTCAGTCGCGCGATCGCCGCCGATCACACCCTGGCCGCCCGCTACACCTGGGCGCACCGGCTGGTGGCCGTGGTCAGCGACGGCACCGCGGTGCTCGGCCTTGGCGACATCGGCCCTGCGGCGTCGCTGCCCGTGATGGAGGACAAGAGCGCGCTGTTCAAGGCGTACGGCGACCTGGATTCCATCCCGATCGTGTTGGACACCAAGGATCCTGCGGAGATAGTGGATACGCTGGTGCGGCTGCGGCCGACCTTCGGCGCCGTCAGCCTCGAGGACATCTCCGCCCCGCGCTGCTTCGAGATCGAACGACGCGCCATCGAAGCGCTGGACTGCCCGGTGATGCACGACGATCAGCACGGCACCGCGATCGTTGTGCTCGCGGCGCTGCTTGGCGCCAGCAAGCTGCTCGACCGTGACATGGCCGCCTTACGCGTGGTGATCTTCGGCGCCGGAGCAGCAGGTGTCGCAATCGCGAATCTCCTTCTCGCGATGGGTGTTTCGAGCATCACGGTGCTCGACTCCCAGGGCATTCTTCATCCCGACCGCATCGATATGAACAGTGTCAAGGCCGAGTTGGCCCAGCGCACCAACCCCGCCGGCCTTACCGGCGGCATGATCGAGGCGCTGGACAAGGCTGACGTGTTCATCGGAGTGTCGGCGGGCGTCGTCCCCGAGGAGATCATCGCCACGATGGCGCCAGAAGCGATCGTGTTCGCACTGTCGAACCCGGACCCGGAGATCCATCCCGACGTGGCGGCAAAGCACGCGGCGGTGGTGGCTACCGGCCGAAGCGACTTCCCGAACCAGATCAACAACGTGCTCGCGTTCCCCGGGGTGTTCCGCGGCGCGTTGGACGCCGGGGCCCGCAGGATCACCGAAAAGATGATGGTGGCCGCGGCCGAGGCGATCTTCTCGGTGGTCGGCGACGATCTGGCGCCAGACAGGATCGTGCCAAGCCCGCTGGACCCCCGGGTCTGCCATGCCGTGGCGAAGGCGGTCGCGGCGGCCTCGAATACATCAGCCGTCTAGCGCATGCGCGCTCGCCGGCTGGCGTTGGCGCTTGCCGCGCTGATCGCGATGGTGACAGCCGGCTGTGGCGGTCACGCCGAGCCGCCATCGATCGCGGTCGGTTCCACATCCGACGTCGAGTCGAATTTGGTGGCGCAGCTGTATGCGGCGGCGCTGCGGTTCTACGGCAGTCCCGCACATGTGCTGTCCGTGCCGGATCCGGTGACCGAGTTGGATTCCGGACCGGTCCGCGTCGTGCCGGGGTTCACCGGCTCGCTGCTGGAGAGGTTCGAGCCCGACGCCAGCGCCCGCTCGGACACGCAGGTGTACCGCGCGATGGTGTCCGCGCTGCCCGAAGGCGTCGCCGCAGGCGACTACACGACATCCGCGGAAGACAAGCCAACGATCGCGGTGATCGGGCACACCGCCGACGCGTGGGGCGGGCGCGATGTGACCGCGGCGGTCCGCGGCTGCGCGAAGGTGGTGGCCGGTGCGCTGGCGGCTGCGCCCCCGCCGTCGAAGGTCGGATCGTGCACGATGCCTAAGCCACGCGAATTCCCGGACAACACAACGCTTTTCGCCGCGCTACGGGCCGGGCAGATCAATGCGGCGTGGACGACGACCGCCACCCCGAACATACCGTCCGAGCTGGTGGTGCTCTCCGATAAAACTGCGTTGATCCGGGCCGAGAACCTCGTCCCGCTGTACCGGCGAAACGAGCTCAATGAGCAGCAGGTGCTGGCGCTCAATGAAGTTGCCGGGGTTCTCGACACCGGGTCATTGGCCGACATGCGCCGCCAGGTGGCCGAAGGCAAGGACCCAGGACTGGTCGCAGGCGCCTGGCTCGACGCCCACCCGCTTGGCCGCTAGTGTGCTTCGGGCACCATCCGCGACATCACCGACGAGAACAGCCGCTGGTATCCCGATCCGGTCACGCGGACGATGAGGTCCAGCGCCTTGGCGTCGGGGCCAACCAGCACCCGGGCCCTGTTCTTGCGGACACCGTCGAGAATGATCCGCGCGGCCTTCTGCGGGGATGTGCTGGCCAGCTTCTTGTCGAAGGTCTGCGCGATCTCGTCCTTGTCAAGGCCTTCCACGGTCGTCATGTTGCGTGCGATGTTCGTCTTGATGCCGCCGGGATGCACGGTCGTCACCTTGACCGGATGCCCGGCCGCCATCATCTCCTGGCGCAGCGCCTCGGTGAATCCGCGCACGGCGAACTTCGCGGCGTTGTAGGCGGCCTGGCCTGGTACGGAGAACAGCCCGAACACGCTGGAGATGTTGATGACGTGCCCGTCGCCAGACGCGATCAGATGGGGGAGGAAGACCTTGGTGCCGTTGACGACGCCCCAGAAGTCGACGTCCATCACCTTTTCGATGTCCTTGAACGGGCTGACCTCGATGTCGCCGGCGAACGCGATGCCCGCGTTGTTGTAGATCTGGTTGACCTTGCCGAAGTGCGCCTTGACCGCGTCGGCGTACAACTCGAAAGCCTCGCGCTCGGTGACATCGAGCCGGTCGGCCTTCACCGGCGCGCCGATGGCCTTCAACTGCTCCTCGGTGGCCGCCAGGCCCTCGGTGTTGACGTCGCTGATCGCCACACTGGCGCCCGAGCGGGCCAGCTCGATGGCCAGCGCCTGCCCGATGCCCGACCCGGCGCCCGTCACCGCGGCAACCTTTCCGGCGAAGCCCTCCATAGCCACACTCCCTCGTGTCAGTTGATTGGCGTCGAGGCTAGTCGTTACCCGCGGTCCCGCGTAAACCGGCCTAGACCGTTAGTCCTTGATCCGCACGCTCAACGGTCCGGCCTGAGGCAACACGGCACCCTGCAGAACTATTGGCTCATGACTCCTAGGCCGGCCGGCCGTGATCAGGTGGGTGCCCATCCCAGGGGCCGGTCTGGTCGGTGGCCAGATGTCGTCGCCGATGGCTCGGCCGTTCGGCAGCGGTTTCGCAGCGGTGAGCAGCACCGCACCGCGCCCGCCCCGCCGGTCACCGCCGCGGCCACCGGCTTACCCTTCGCCAGGCTTCTCGCCGCCGAGGTCAGCAGCGCTGCACTTGTGATTCCTACGATGGTCGCTACCGTCGGTGCCGACACCGCACGATAATCCCCGTCGAACCCGTAATCGGCCTTGTGGTGACGAAGGTCTACGACAGACTTCCACTCACGATAGATCGCCGTCACCGCCCATGGGCGCTACGTTGTTCGCTTCGCTACGGAGCGAACGCCTCGTGCCGGTTGGATGCTCCTCGCCGTTCCCTTCGCTTCGCTACGGAGCGAACGCCTCGTCGATGATCTCCTGCTGTTCGACCGCGTGCACCTTCGACGAGCCCGACGACGGCGCCGACATGGCCCGGCGCGAAATCCGTTTGATGCCGGTCAACTTCTCCGGCAGCAGCTCCGGCAGCGTCAGGCCGAATGTTGGCCACGCGCCCTGGTTCGCCGGCTCCTCCTGCACCCAGCAGAACTGCTCGGCGTTCGGGTACTCATCGAGCGTGTTGTTCAGCCGCCGCTTCGGCAGCGGGGCCAGCTGCTCGATGCGCACGATCGCAACGTCGTCGCGGTTGTCCTTGGCCTTACGCGCGATCAGCTCGTAATAGATCTTGCCGCTGGTCAGCAGGATCCGCTTTACCTTGGTGCGGTCGCCGGTGCCCTCCTCGTAGGTGGGCTCCTCGAGCACCGAGCGGAACTTCTGCTCCGTGAAGTCCTTGAGGTCGCTGACCGCAGCCTTGTTGCGCAGCATGGACTTTGGGGTCGCCACGATCAGTGGCCGGTGGATGCCGTCAAGGCCGTGCCTGCGCAGCAGGTGGAAGTAGTTCGCAGGCGTCGACGGCACCGCGATCGTCATCGAGCCTTCGGCCCACAGCAGCAGGAACCGCTCGATGCGGGCCGAGGTGTGGTCAGGGCCCTGGCCCTCGTGGCCGTGCGGGAGCAGCAGCACCACGTCGGACAGCTGGCCCCACTTGGCCTCGCCCGACGAAATGAACTCGTCGATGATCGACTGCGCCCCGTTGACGAAGTCGCCGAACTGGGCCTCCCACAACACAAGTGCGTCGGGGTTGCCGACCGAATAGCCGTACTCGAAGCCCACCGCGGCGTACTCGGACAACGCGGAGTCGTACACCATGAACCGGCCGCCGGTCGGGGTGCCATCGCTGTTGGTGGTGAGCAGCTGGATCGGCGTGAACTCCTGACCGGTCTTGCGGTCGATGATCACCGAATGCCGCTGGGTGAACGTACCGCGCCGGGTGTCCTGCCCGGACAGCCGCACCGTCTTGCCTTCGGCCACAAAGGAACCCAGCGCCAGCAGCTCGGCGAAGGCCCAGTCGACCTTCCCTTCGTATGCCATCTCGCGGCGCTTCTCGAGCACCGGTTTGACGCGGGGATGCACGCTGAAGCCGTCCGGGAACGCCAGATGTGCGTCGCCGATGCGCGCCAGTAGCGACTTGTCCACCGCGGTGCTCATCCCGGCGGGCAGCATCTGGTCGGCCTCCACCGACTCGCTGGGCTCGATCGCGTGCTTCTCCAGCTCGCGGACTTCGTTGAACACCCGCTCGAGCTGGCCCTGGTAGTCGCGCAGGGCGTCCTCGGCCTCTTTCATCGAGATGTCGCCGCGGCCGATCAGGGCTTCGGTGTAGGTCTTGCGGGATCCGCGCTTGGTGTCGATGACGTCGTACATGTTTGGCTGCGTCATCGACGGGTCGTCGCCCTCGTTGTGCCCGCGTCTGCGGTAGCACAGCATGTCGATGATGACGTCCTTCTTGAACTTCTGCCGGAAGTCGACGGCCAGTCGCGCCACCCAGACACAGGCCTCCGGGTCGTCGCCGTTGACGTGGAAGATCGGCGCACCGATCATCTTCGCCACGTCGGTGCAGTATTCCGACGACCGGGAGTCGGCAGGCGATGTGGTGAACCCGATCTGGTTGTTGACGATGATGTGGATCGTGCCGCCCGTGCGGTATCCCCGCAGTAGCGCCAGGTTCAGCGTTTCGGCCACCACGCCCTGGCCGGCGAACGCGGCGTCGCCGTGCATCATCATCGGCACGACGGAGAAGCCGTCGGGCCCGTCGCCCTTGTCGAGCAGGTCCTGCTTGGCCCGGACCAGGCCCTCCAGCACCGGGTCGACGGCCTCCAGGTGCGACGGGTTGGCGACCAGCGACACCTGAATGTCGTTCTCGCCGAACATCTGGATGTAGTTGCCGGTCGCGCCGAGATGGTACTTGACGTCGCCCGAGCCGTGCGCCTGCGACGGGTTCAGGTTGCCCTCGAACTCACTGAAGATCTGCGAGTACGGCTTGCCGACGATGTTGGCCAGCACATTGAGCCGCCCGCGGTGCGGCATTCCGACGACGACCTCATCGAGCCCGTGCTCGGCGGCCTGGTCGATCCCCGCGTCCATCATCGGGATGACGGTCTCCGCACCTTCGAGCGAGAATCGTTTCTGCCCAACGTATTTCGTCTGCAGGAACGTCTCGAACGCCTCGGCCGCATTCAATTTGGACAGGATGTACTTCTGCTGTGCGACGGTCGGCTTGTCGTGCTTGACCTCGATCCGCTCCTGCAGCCACTTCTGCTGTTCGGGCTCGAGGATGTGGGTGTATTCGACGCCGACGTGACGGCAGTACGCGTCGCGCAGCAGACCAAGCACGTCGCGCAGCTTCTTGTACTCCGCGCCACCGAATCCGTCGACCTTGAACTCGCGGTCAAGGTCCCACAGCGTCAGGCCGTGGCTCTGCACGTCGAGGTCCGGATGGCTGCGGAAGCGGGTCTTGTCCAGCCGCAGCGGGTCGATATCGGCCATCAGGTGGCCGCGGTTGCGGTAGGCCGCGATCAGCTCGATGACCCGCGCGTTCTTGTCGACGATCGGGTCCGGGTTGTCGGTGCGCCACCGCACCGGCTCGTACGGGATGCCCAGCTCACGGAAGATCTCGTCGAAGAAGTCGTCACTCAGCAGCATCTCGTGGACGGTCCGCAGGAAGTCGCCCGATTCCGCGCCCTGGATGATGCGGTGGTCGTAAGTGGAGGTGAAGGTGACCAGCTTGCCGACGCCCAGTTCGGAGATGCGTTCCTCGCTGGCGCCCTGGAATTCGGCCGGATACTCCATTGCGCCGACGCCGATGATTGCGCCCTGGCCGCGCATCAGCCGCGGCACCGAGTGCACGGTGCCGATGGTGCCGGGATTGGTCAGCGAGATCGTCACGCCGGAAAAGTCCTCGGCGGTCAGCTTGCCATCGCGGGCACGCCGGACGACGTCCTCGTAGCCCGCAATGAACTGGCCGAACCGCATTGTCTCGCAACCCTTGATGGCGGCGACCACGAGCTGACGGTTGCCGTCCTTGCCCTGCAGGTCGATCGCAAGCCCAAGGTTGATGCGCTCGGGCGTCACCGCGTTCGGCTTGCCGTCCACCTCGGCGAAGTGGCGGTTCATGTTCGGGAACTTCTTGACCGCCTGCACCAGCGCGTACCCGATCAGGTGGGTGAACGAGATCTTGCCGCCGCGAGTGCGCTTGAGATGGTTGTTGACGACGATCCGGTTGTCGATCAGCAGCTTGGCCGGGATGGCCCGCACGCTGGTCGCGGTCGGCACCTCCAGCGACGCCGACATGTTCTTCACGACGACAGCCGCTGCGCCGCGCAGCACCTGCACCTCATCGCCTTGGGCGGGCGCCGGGGCTGGGGGGGCCTTCGGTGCGGCGGGTGCGGCGGGTGCCTTCTCCGGTTCTGGTGACTTAACGGGGCCGGCAACGCCGTTGCCCGTGTCGGCCTTCGGCGCCTGGGCGGGTGCCTTCTCCGGTTCCGGCGCCACGGCGGGTGCGGGCGCCTGAGCCGGTTGACCGTTGCCGACAGTGGGTTGGGCTTCGGTGGTTGGCTCGGGGGAGTAGTCGACTAAGAATTCATGCCAACTCGGGTCTACCGAAGAGGGATCCTCGCGAAATTTGCGATACATCTCCTCGACCAACCACTCGTTCTGTCCGAATGGTGATGGTGAGCTCACGGCAGCTACTCGCCTCGATTCCTTCGCTTCAGGCAAGCGGTTTGGTCGACGCTCGCCACCCGTATTCCCGCGGTCCGCGGCTACCCGCCTTCCGCCGCCTAAAGGCTAACGCTTGTGCCGTCGGCCAAACCACGCGAACGGCAGTTATGTTCATCGCTCGCTAGGCGCGGGTGGGGCCGGCAGCACGTGCAGCGACGTCGGCCACCGCGGCGGCGGGTTGCCGAACGCCGTGCGCGCGTTGGCGACGATCTTCTTGCCCATCAGCCGGTTTCCCACCCCGCCGACGACCGCGCCAATGCCCACTGGCAGCAACTTGCCGAACGCGATCGCACCGCGCTTGAGCGTGTAGCGCTTGACGAAGTAGCGCAGCAGCCGCGAATTCAGTTGGGCCACCGCAGGCAGCGGCAATGTCGCCGCGCCGTCGGACAACCAAGCGCCGCTGGTGCGGCCCGGCCCGATCAGGTCGCCGACGGCGTGCTTGCTGTCCTCGCCGACCAGCACCGCAAGCACCAGGGCGCGGCGGCGCTCCCTGTGTGCGGCCGGGATGCCGTACACCTCGGCCACGGCGAGCACGTATACCGCCGTCGCCTCGAGAAACACCACGGTCTCACCGGCGACCGCCGACAGCGCCGCAAGCGTCCCGATCCCAGGGAAGGCCGCCGCGGAGCCGACGGCGGCGCCGCTGGCCATCACCGCGGCCAGGTAGTGCTTCTCCAGCTTCTTGACCACCTCGGCAGGCGTCGCGTCCGGGTTGCTTTGACGCAGCCGGTCGACATAGGCCTTCACCGCCGGGCCCTGCACCCGCGCGCCGCGTTCGATGATCTGCGAGAGCACCTTGGCCGCGGCGCTGGGATTGTCATCAGTAATGGCCGGCACCTGGCTCTTGGTGGTTGACCGAGCGCTCATGTGCGGCTCCCCCTTGTGGACCATGTTCGACCCTGTCCGATCCTTCAGGCTAACGCTTGTTTGAACGAACGGAGGCCCACCGCGGGTGCCCGATCGTGATCGCGCTCACTGTCTGTGACGCGGGGAACAAATTATTGAGAAGCGGCGCTAACCACTTCCATGGCAACATCGATCGATGTGGACGTGACCATCGCCGAGTCCTCGACCCCAGCACGGGCATCGAGGCCGCCCAGTCGCGCCCGCATGATCGTGGTGCTTGGCGCCTTGGTCGCGTTGGGTCCGCTCACCATCGACATGTATCTGCCGGCGCTGCCGAAGATCGCTGACGACCTGTCGGTGTCGTCGTCGGTCGCGCAATTGACGCTGACCGGGACTCTCGCCGGGTTGGCCCTCGGCCAGCTGATCGTCGGGCCGTTGTCGGACTCGCTTGGCCGCCGCAGGCCGCTGATGGCCGGCATCGTGCTGCACATGCTGGCATCGCTGCTGTGCCTGTTCGCGCCGAACATCGCCGTGCTCGGCGTGGCGCGCGGACTGCAGGGCGTGGGCGCTGCCGCTGCGATGGTGGTGGCGATCGCCGTCGTCGGTGACCTGTTCGCAGAGTCCGTCGCGGCCACGGTGCTGTCGCGGCTGATGCTGGTGCTTGGCGTGGCGCCGGTGGTGGCGCCCTCCCTTGGCGCCGCCGTGCTGCTGAAGGCCTCGTGGCACTGGGTGTTCGCCGTACTGGTCGTATTGGCGGCCGGGCTGCTTGTACTGGCGGCGCTGGCGCTGCCAGAAACCCTGCCTGCGTCGCATCGGCGACCGCTGAAAATGCGCAGCATCGCCGCGACCTACGTCGAGGTGCTGCGCGACGTTCGTTTCGACATCCTGGTTCTGGTTGGCGCGCTCGGCATGTCCGGCCTGTTCGCCTACATCGCCGGTGCGTCGTTCGTGCTGCAGGGCCACTACGGCCTTGACCAGCAGGCCTTCGCGCTGGTGTTCGGCGCAGGGGCGGTCGCGCTGATCGGTGCCACACAGGTCAACGTGGTGCTGCTGCGGCGGTTCGGCCCTCAGACCATCGTGCTGTGGGCGCTGGTCGCGGCGTCGCTGGCCGGCGTGGTCTTTGTGGGCCTCTCGTTCGCCCACATCGGCGGGCTGCCCGGCTTCGTGGTGCCTGTCTGGGCGATCCTCGCCGCGATGGGGCTGGTCATTCCGAATGCCCCTGCCGTCGCGCTGGCCCGGCATCCCGACGCCGCGGGCACCGCGGCCGCAGTGCTCGGTGCGGCCCAGTTCGGCCTTGGTGCCGTGGTGGCGCCGCTGGTGGGTGTTCTCGGCAACGACGAGGTCGCGCTAGCCTTGGTGATGACGACCGGCATCGTGATTGCACTGCTGGCGTCACTGGCGGTTGGCGTGCTGGCCGCCGAAACCGAGGACGACGTCACCGGTGACGCCGTCGCCGAACCAGCCTGACGTTCGTTACTGGTGACCCCCGACTTGTCGGGGCATACCTAGGTCCGTAGCGTCGGCTGAACTGTTGTGTATCTGGTCGACCCGAGATGTTCCAAACACTGACTACAAGGCAAGACGGCCGCGCTCGAGGGGTGCGGCGACAAGTCGACGCTTGGAAACACCCCCCGCCCGCGGGGGGAAACCCGTGGAACGCCCTGTGGGCGATGCTGGTCGGCTTCTTCATGATCCTGGTCGACGCGACGATCGTCGCGGTCGCCAACCCGTCCATCATGGACAAGCTCGGCGCCAGCTACGACGCCGTCATCTGGGTGACCAGTGCCTACCTGCTCGCTTACGCGGTGCCGCTACTGGTGGCCGGCCGCCTCGGCGACCGGTTCGGGCCGAAGAACCTCTACCTGCTTGGCTTGACGGTGTTCACCGCCGCGTCGCTGTGGTGCGGCCTGGCAGGCAGCATCGGGATGCTGATCGCCGCGCGCGTCGTGCAGGGCATCGGCGCTGCGCTGCTGACCCCACAGACGCTGTCGACCATCACCCGAATCTTCCCGGCCGAGCGGCGCGGCGTGGCGATGAGTGTGTGGGGAGCCACCGCAGGGGTCGCGACGCTGGTCGGCCCCCTTGCCGGTGGTGTGTTGGTCGGCCGGCTCGGGTGGCAGTGGATCTTCTTCGTCAACGTGCCGATCGGCATCATCGGGCTGGCGCTGGCCGTCTGGCTGATCCCGGTGCTGCCCAGCCAGAAGCACCGCTTCGACCTGCTCGGCGTGGTGCTGTCAGGGATCGGCATGTTCATGATGGTGTTCGCGCTGCAGGAAGGCCAGTCGCACCACTGGGCGCCATGGATCTGGGGCACCCTAGCGGGCGGCATCGGGTTCATCGCCGCGTTCCTGGTTTGGCAGTCGGTCAACCGCAACGAGCCGCTCATCCCCTTGCTCATGTTCCGCGATCGCGACTTCTCACTGTCCAACCTCGGGGTCGCAACCATTGGTTTCGTCGTGACGGCGACGTTCTTGCCGTTGATGTTTTATGCGCAAGCGGTGTGCGGGCTGTCTCCCACTCGGTCGGCGCTGCTGACGGCGCCGATGGCGATCGCGACCGGCGTGCTGGCGCCGTTCGTCGGCAAGATCGTCGACCGGTCGCACCCACGGCCGGTGATCGGCTTCGGGTTCTCCGTATTGGCCATCGCGATGACGTGGCTTTCCATCGAGATGACGCCGACCACGCCGATCTGGCGTTTGGTGCTGCCGCTCACGGCGATGGGCATCGGCTCGGCGTTTATCTGGGCGCCGCTGGCCGCGACGGCCACCCACAACCTGCCGCCGCAGCTGGCCGGTGCCGGCTCTGGCGTCTACAACACCACGCGACAGGTGGGCTCGGTGCTGGGCAGCGCGGGCATGGCGGCGTTCATGACGTCGCGGATCAGCGCCGAGATACCCATGCCGACCCAGACGGCGCAGGGCGAGGGCTCGGTGACTCGGCTTCCCGCGTTCCTGCACGAACCGTTCGCCGCGGCGATGTCGCAGTCGCTGTTGTTGCCGGCGTTGTTCGCGTTGTTCGGCGTGGTGGCCGCGGTGTTCCTGCTGGGATTCGGCAACGCCGAGCTGCTCGTCGAGGATGACGACTTGGAGGGCGCGGACCGCAACGCCGGCTATGCCGTCGAGTACGGCGGCGACGAGACGTTCGTCGACGACGACGAGTACCTCGAGTACACGGTGTCGTGGGACGACCCCGAGCCGGTGAGCCAGCCCGAGCCCGTCGTGCACCCCGAGCCGGTGATGCACCCCGAGCCGGTGATGCGGCCCGAGCCCGTCCTGCACCCCGAGCCGGTGATGCGGCCCGAGCCCGTCGTGCACCCCGAGCCGGTGCCGCGGCCCGAGCCCGCCGTGCAGGCCGATGACAGCGTCACCGAGCCGATGCGCTCGCGCGCAGACCACCTGCTGCATGCCCCGGGGACGGAGTGGCACCGGGAGCACTCCCCCGCGGGCGGGTGGGCCCCCAGCGACCGAGGGGACTACCCCCACCCGCCAGAAGGGCGGGGGGACGACCCCGTCGAGTCGTGGCACTCTCTGCTCGGGGACGAGCCCGAGCAGCAGGCACCGAAGGTGCCCGCGGCTGAGTCGCCGCGCGAACCGTGGCGCAGCATTCTCGACGAGCTGCTAGGTGACCTTCCCGCCAAACCCAAGGCCGAGCCGATCGGCTTCGCGCACAACGGTTTTCACGTCGACGAGGAACAACGGTTCCAGCCGCTTCCCGCGCCGGCCCCAGAAGCGACGACGCGGTCACGTCACCAACGGTCCGCGCGCCACTATCTACCCGACGACGTACCGCAGAAGCGTTCGTTCTGGTTCGAGTCGAACAGCAGGCATGCCCGTGACGACCCCGACGACGCGTCGAGCTACGGCAGGCACTCGATGCCGGGCCGCGACTAACGGAACAACGACTAACGAAACAACACTGCGGGGTTGAGGTATCCGGTCGGGTCGAAGGCGACCTTGACCGCGCGCATCGCCGCGATATCGGCCTCGGTTCGCGACATCGACACGTAATCACGCTTGCGGGTGCCGACGCCGTGCTCGGAGCTGACGTTGCCGCCGCGGCGGGCGATCAACTCCATCATCGCCGAGTACAGCTCGCGCTCGTGGTCGGCGTCGAGCACACACCGCACCAGATTCAGGTGCAGGTTGCCCTCGCCGACGTGACCGAAAAGCACGGGAATCGCGGCGGGGGCATGGTTGGCGACCAGCTCGGCCGATTCGGCCGCAAAACCCCCGATCGCCGACAACGGCAGGGACACATCGAATTTCAGCGGCGGCCCGTACACGCCGAGCACTTCGGCGACCGATTCGCGGACCTGCCACAGCCGCTGCTGTGCGCCGACGTCGACGCCGACGGCCGGCTCGCCCGACACCCGCGCATCCTCAAGCGCGTCGGCCAGCCGCTCGGTTTGGTCGGTGTCGCCGGCCAATTCGATGAGCAGCTGCCACGCGCCGGTGACGGGCGCCGTAACCCCGACGTGCTCGGCGGTCAGCGCGCTGGCGCGTGCGTCGATCAACTCCAACGCCACGATGCCGTCGGTATCGCGGAACGCACGGCCGGTTTCGACCAGCGCGTCTAGGTCGTCGAACCCGCAGATCGCGGTGACCCGGTGCGCCGGGGTCGGGTACAGCCGCAGATCCAGCGCGGTGATGACGCCGAGCGTGCCCTCGGCGCCGACGAACAGCGATGCCAGGTCGTATCCGGTGTTGTCGCGGCGAACCTGGCTGTGCCGCTGCACCAACGACCCGTCGGGCAGTGCCACATCAAGGCCGATGACCTGCTCGCCCATGTTCCCGTATCGGACGGTGCGAAGTCCGCCCGCGTTGGTCGACGCCATCCCGCCGACCGTCGCCGAATCGCGCGCGGCCAGGTCGACCCCGAACACCAGACCGGCAGCCGACGCTGCGCGCTGCACTTCGGCAAGCGTCGCGCCGGCACCGACGCGAATGCGCCGCTCGACAACATCGACCGCACCGACGTCGCGCAGCCGTTCGGTAGACAGCAGCACATCGTCGTGTTCGGGCACGGTGCCCGCGACCAAAGATGTCCGGCCGCCCTGCACGGTGACGTATGTGCCCGCGTCGCGGCAGGCGCGCAGCACGGCGGCGACCTCGTCATCCGACCCCGGCCGCACCAGCACGCCGGCGTGCCCGCGATAGCGCCCGGTGTGATCGACGCTGCGACCGTCCAGCACGTCGGGATCGGTGATGACGTGCGCCGTGCCCACGATCCCGGCCAGTGTGTCGGTCAGCGTTGAGGTCATCGAAGTGTCCTTCGGCTGCAAATCCTGGACTTCAATCCTGGATCAAGGCCGATCCCAAGAGGTGCCGGCGTGCTAGTGCCGGGTTTGTCGGTGTCGGTGTCGGTGGTTACGGTGCGGATATGTCGCGGTTTCGACTGTTGCCGACCCCTGAGCAGGAGCAGGCATTGTTGGCGCACTGTCGGGACGCGCGGTATGTGTGGAATTTGGCGGTGGAGCAGCAGCAGCATTGGCAGCCGGGCCGCAAGGCTCCTGGCTATCTGGAGCAGTGCGCGCAGTTGACGGAGGCCCGCGCCGAGTACGGGTGGCTTCGTGCCGGCAGTCAGACGGTGCAGCAGCAGGCGTTGCGGGATTTCGCGCAGGCCATGCGGAACTTCTTCAGCGGCACGCACCGCCGCCCCATGTGGCGTAAAGCCGGTGTGCACGAAGGGTTTCGGCAGGTCGCGGTTAAACCGCATCACGTCGATCGGCTGAACCGCCGCTTCGGTCGGGTCTGGGTGCCCAAGGTGGGCTGGGTGCGGCTTCGCCTGTCGCGGCCGGTGCCAGCGGGTGTTAAGTCCTACCGGGTTACCCGTGATCGGGCTGGCCGCTGGCACGTCGCGTTCGCGCACATCCCCGACCCGATCTTCGGCCCGGGTGACTGCAGCGTGGTCGGCATCGACCGCGGTGTTGCCGTGTCGGCGGCGCTGTCCACCGGCGAGCTGCTGCACGCACCCGCCCTTACTCCGGGTGAGTCGAAACGGCTGACGGTGTTGCAGCAGCGGCTCGCCCGCTGCCAGCGTGGCTCCAACCGCCGCAAGGCGACGAAACGGGCGATCGCGAAGCTCAAAGCCCGTGAGAGGGATCGGCGTAAGGACTGGGTGGAGAAAACGACCACCGACCTCGCGCGGCGGTTCGACGTGATCAGGGTCGAGGCTCTTGACGTGCGGGCGATGACCCGCTCCGTGCGCGGCACCGTCGAACAGCCGGGCGCGGGAGTGGCCCAGAAACGTGGGCTTAACCGCGCGATCAGCCGAAGTGGCTGGGGTCCGCTCCTCGCACGCTTGCAGCACAAAGCTTTCGGCCGGGTCGAGCAAGTGCCGGCCGCGTACACGTCGCAACGATGCTCCGCGTGCGGGCACGTCGCTCCCGGGAACCGCAAGAGCCAAGCGGTCTTCGAGTGCGAAGCCTGCACCGCCGGTCGGTGCAACGCCGACGTCAACGCCGTACGCAACATCGCCGCCGGACGGGCGGTGACAGCACGGGGAGACCTCGGCACTAGCCGGTCTGCGAACCGTGAACCTCAACTCTGCTCTCCTGCCGCATAGGTAGGTAGATTGGGTTGAAATCCCCCGGCCTCAGCCAGGGGAGGACGTCAATAGGGCGCTCCTCCGTCTATTCCGATGGTCTGCCCGGTGAGGAAGCCGCACCGCGGCGACAACAGAAAGGC
>JAOPVX010000027.1 GCA_025965975.1 Mycobacterium sp.
TTCCTGCTTCGACGCGCTCTTGACGAGATAGCCTGTGGCGCCTGCCTTTACCGCCTCGAGAACGTCGTCGCGCTCATCGGACGCCGACAAGACCAGAATGCGCGACGACGGCGACACCGCGAGCACCTCGGCGGTGGCCATGGCGCCGTCGCCGTCGGACAGCCGCATGTCCATCACCACCACGTCGGGGTGCACGACGGCGGCGCGGCGACGGGCCGCCGCCACCCCGTCGGCGGTCGCCACGACGGAGAAGCCGTCCTCGGAAAGGTCACGGGCCACCGCGTCGCGCCAGATCGGATGGTCGTCAACGACCATCACCGTCGGGGTAATGTCAGCTCCCATTCCGTCCCACATCCCGGCCCGGTGTTCAGCTTCGCGCTGCCGCCCAGCCAATTCATCCGTCCCACAATCGATTTGGCCACCCCGACGCGTCCATGGCCGACCGCTTCCTCGAGCCTGCCATCGGTGATACCGGCGCCGTCGTCGCGGATGCTGACGGTGACCGAGTCGCCGAGGTCCTCGAGCAGCACATAGGCACGGGCGTCAGGCCCTGCGTGTGACGCGACGTTGTCCAGTGCGTTGGCCGTCGCCGCATACAGTTCGTCGGCGACGCCTGCGGCCAGAAGCACCGGTCCCGCGGGCACGCTTACCGATACCCGATCCGACGCTCGCCGCCGCAGCAGCGCCCCGACGTCGGCCATCGCTCCCGCCCGCGGCTCGACGTCGGCGGCGCTGACAAGCCGTCGCAACGCCCGCTCCTGCTCGCCGGCCAGCTCGGCCAATTCCGCTGTTTCCCCGCCGATTTCGCGCCCGCGCCGGGACACCAGCGCAAGGACCTGGATCGCGCCGTCGTGCACCTGGCGCGACAGCCGGTCGCGTTCCTCAAGCGACGCCGCCAGCCGGGTCGCCCGTTCCAGTTCGGCATGCGCGCGCCTGGCCGTCTGCGCGGCCATCCCCACCGCGAGGCCGACCGCGAGCTCGATGACGATCGTGGCGTTGCGGCCCAGGTCGTAGTTGATGACGCCCTTGACGACCGTGCTCGCGATCATCACCACCACACCGGTGAGCATGCCGGGGATCGGACCCATCAGGATCGCGGCAGAGATTGTCGCGTTGGTCGCCCACAACGTCGTCGGCCATGACTGGTTGTCCAACGCCCACGCCTCGGAGGCGACGAACTCGGTGGACAGTATCAGCGCCACCACGACCGCGATCTCGGCCAGCACCCATGCGGGCCTGCGGCCGAAGCCATGCAGATAGGCGAGGGCGCAGGCCGCGCTCCATCCGATCAGCACGGCGGACAACAGCCATCCGGCCGAAGGTCGGTCAAGATCCGGGTTGATGGCGATCTGAAAGCCAAGCGCGTAAATGCAACTCAGCAGCCGGAATACCTGCGCCGCCCGCCACAGCGGGGTGGCCGGATCCGGTGTGCTGGCCGGCATTTCGCTACAGAACCTTGGACAGAAACGCTTTCGTGCGTTCGTGTTGCGGGTTGGCCAGCACCTCGCGGGGAGCCCCACTCTCGACGACGACACCGCCGTCCATGAACACCAGCTGGTTGGCGACCTCGCGGGCGAACCCCATCTCGTGGGTGACCACGACCATCGTCATGCCTTCGGTGGCAAGCTTTTTCATCACCCCGAGCACCTCACCGACCAGCTCGGGATCCAGCGCGGAGGTGGGTTCGTCGAACAGCATGAGTTTGGGGTTCATCGCGAGGGCGCGGGCGATCGCCACCCGCTGCTGCTGGCCTCCGGACAGTTGCGCTGGATAGGCATTGGCCTTTTCCGACAACCCCACCTGGTCGAGCAGATCCTTGCCCCGCGCCACCGCGGCGTCCTTCTTGACGCCCTTCACGTGGATCGGAGCCTCGATGATGTTCTCAAGGGCCGTGCGATGGGGAAACAGGTTGAAGTGCTGAAACACCATGCCGATGTTGCGTCGCTGCTTGGCGGCGTCACGGGGTGACATCTCGTGCAGCTTGGTGCCTCGGTCGCGGTAGCCGATCAAGTCGCCGTCGACATACAGCCGACCCGCGTTGACCTGCTCCAGATGGTTGATACAGCGCAGGAACGTCGACTTGCCCGAGCCGGACGGGCCGACCATGCACAGCACCTCGCCCCTGCCGACCTCGAGCGTGATGCCCTTGAGCACGTGCAGTGCGCCGAAGCTCTTGCAGACCTCTTGTGCCTGCACCATCGGTGTCATGGGTGCGGCTCTCCCATCTGCGCCTTGGCCAACGCCTCGAGTTGCTTGGTGGTCAGTTTGCGGGTCGCGCCGCGCGAGAAGTACCGCTCCAGGTAGAACTGGCCGACCATCAGGACGCTGGTGACCGCCAGATACCAGGTGGCGGCGACCAGCAGCAGCGGGACGGGTTCGAAGATGCGCGAGGCGATCTCGCGGGAGGTGATGCCGTACAAGTCCAGCGTATAGGGCACCGCGGTGACCAGCGACGTGGTCTTCAGCATGCTGATGACCTCGTTGCCGGTCGGCGGGATGATCACCCGCATCGCCTGCGGCAGCACCGTGCGCCGCATGGTCATCCCCCACGACATGCCGAGCGCGGTCGACGCCTCCGATTGCCCCTCCGGCACGGAACTGATTCCGGCGCGGATGATTTCGGCCATGTAGGCGGCCTCGTTGAGCGCAAGCCCGACGATCGCCAGCAGAAAGGGGATCGAAAGGCCTTGCAGGTTGAGATGGAAGAACGACGGCCCGAATGGCACTCCAAGCTGAACGCTCTTGTAGATCGTCGGCATCAGGCCCCAGAACACCAACTGCACATACACCGGCGTGCCACGGAAGATCCACAGATACGCCCACGACACCGACCGGAACACCGGGTTGGGCGACAGCCGCATCACGGCAAGGACGACGCCGAGCACGATCGCCAGCACCATCGAGTAGACGGTGAGCTGCAGCGTGTTCCAGGCACCCTGCGTGACGCGCTTGTCGAACAGGTACTTCGCGTAGGTGTCCCAGCCGAAGGCCTTGTTGGTGGCCGCGCCGTAGAGGAACAGCACGACGAGGATGACGATGACGACCGCCGCCACCCACCGCCAAGGATGTCGCAGCGGAACGGCATCGATAGCGGCTGGACTGGTGGGTGACGACGTGTCGACATCAGTCATTTCTGCTCCCTACTGACTGCTCTTCGCGCAAGCGCTCATCGCCTGACCGCTCTTCGCGCAAGCGCTCATCGCCTGACCGCTCTTCGCGCAAGCGCTCATCGCCGAAAGCTAGCTGACCGCGCCGTTGATCACCGGCTTGTCGATCATCGCTTTTTCGACGCCCCAGTTGGTCGCGATCTGCTTGTAGGCGCCGGTCTGGATCATGTGCTCGAGGGCCTGCTTCAGCGACTGCGCCAACGGCGAACCCTTGGCCACCGGCCATCCGTAGGGCGCCGCATCGGCGACCTCACCGGCCTGCGTCAGTTTGCCGTTGCTCTGCTTGATGGCGTAAAGGGTCACAGGGGAATCCGCTGACATCGCGTCGACCTGACCGAGCACAACGGCATTGGTTGCCGCGTCTTGGCCGTCGAACGGAACGATCTGGATCGGCGGCTTACCGGCGTCCGTGCACGCCTTGTTCTTGGCGGGCAGCTCGTCGGTCTCCTCGGTTGTCGTGGCCTGTACCGATACCTTCTTGCCGCAGGCGTTGTTCGGATCGACAGGATTGTCGGGACGCTGCGCCCACAGAATGCCCGCCGAGGCATAGGTGACGAAGTCGACCGACTTCTCGCGCTCCTTCGTGTCGGTGAACGACGACATGCCGACGTCGAAGGTGCCGCCCTGAATCGACGGAATGATCTTGGCGAAGTCCGCTTCGCGGTAGTCAGCGGTGAGGCCGAGCGTGGACGCGACCGCGTTCATCAGATCGACGTCGAAGCCGATGATTTTTCCGCTGGGATCCTTGAATTCGTTAGGCGTGTAGGGGATGTTGACTCCGACCACGAGCTTGCCGCTCGACTTGATTTTCTCAGGCACGGTGTTGGCGATCGAATCGACCTTCGCGGCCGATGCGCCCGTTGTGGCGGTAGTCGGTCCGCTCGTCTCGGCGTTGTTCGCGCATCCCGACAGGGCGAGAGCGCTCGTCGCAGCAAACACCGCAGCGATGCGCCACAGTCTCCCTCGACGGTCTTGACACTCAGCTGACACGGTTGCCTCTACTTTCTGCTTCGTGGATCCGGCGCGCAACACCGGTAACGGAACACTAAGCCAGCCTGTGCGCTGTGGCAGGGGAACTAACCGCCATGTCGTCAATACGCGCTGTGCCTGGAGTTATCCGGCAGTCTGCAAAGCCCAAACGGAAGGATTCACAAAGCCATGACCACAACCGCACCACACCGCGTGCCAATCACCGCTGGTTTCAGCGCTGACGGCGATTGGGAGACCCGCAATGAACCGCGGCCGTTCCGCCTGATCTGCGGTTCGCAGCACGTGATCGGCGATGCCGTCGAGGTCCGGCTGAGCGCGCTGCAGTATCACGACGGCACGATCGAAACCGACGACGACAACGGCCCGCCATCCACGTCAACGTTCGGCGTGCTCCGCAACACCGACGGCGTCGAACACACAACCGTCCAAGCCACCGCAGCCCATCACCCCTCGTTACTTTTCGATACAAGCGGCCCGCCACCTGCTCCCCTGGTGGCGGGGCCGTTCTTTAGCCCGGATTCCTAGCGCAATCTTCCAAAATCTCCATCATCAGAGCCTGCGATGAATACGGACCCAAAACCGGGCCGTTGACACACCTGTGCTGCCGTACACCGCCGTCGACGACGACGAGATTCGGGCGGCGATGATGGCGGCCTCCGACGCGCCAAGGATCGGCGCATGAACGCCGCGCTGCGCCTGGTGCCCACCGCCGTTTCATGGGCTAAGTGCCGGGTCGGTGTCCTGTAAACGCGCTGAGAACAAACTCAAACAGACCGGAAATGTCGTTCAACGGTGGTATTTTGCTCGGGTCAATCGCCGAGATGCGGCGCGGGGGAAGGAACTGTCGTGCGGGTAAGGAAACATGGAGTGGCGGCGCTTTTCGCGGCAACGGGGGTCGCTGCGGGGATCATGGCCGCACCGATCGCCGTCGCAGACACATGCGATCCCGCAGTCGCCGTTTGCCAGGGCGGCGCCATCGTACCCGACAACTCTTCTTCACCCGATTACTCCCCGCCGGTTTCCACGACGGATGATCAGTACCCCTACGACGGCGACTGGTACTTCAACCCCGCCGGGGGTGGCACAGAGCTGCAACCCGCGCACCCGTCCGGCACAGGCGGCGGGACGAGCGGAGGCGGCGGGACGAGCGGTGGGGGCGGACACCGTTAGCGGCCAGAAACCCGCTCTATCTCCCATCACAAGGTTTTCCGTTGAGCGTCAAGAGTTTAGGAGATCAGTCCATGTTGCTCTCAGTCTGTGCCGCGCGCCGCGCAGTAGCCGCCGGAATTGGTGCCAGCGCGGTAGCCTGCGCGATGCTGTTCGGTACCGTCCCCTCAGCAGTCGCCGACCCACCACCTCCACCGCCGCCAGGGTGCTCGGCTGCTGATTTAGAGCAAGTCAAGTCCGATGTCTCGGCGGCCACCGCGGGCTACCTGTTCACCCATCCCGACGTCAACGCGTACTTCTCCAGCCTCAAGGGGCAGCCCAAGGACCAAGTTCGTAACCAAATCCAGACGTACCTGAACAACAACCCACAGACGAAATCTGACCTCGCCGGTATCCGCCAGCCACTACACGACATGAAGAGTCGCTGCCAGTAAACGCATCTGCGACCCCGTCGTTCTATGCCTGCCGTCGGCGAACTGGTGCAGACCACGAACGGGAAGTGGATCATCCCGCCGGCGCGCTGCCCCAACGGCCATGGCCTAGGCCCTGGCTCAGTGCTCGTCGGGCATCAGGCTTGCCTCGGTCACGTGTCGATGACAGTCACGGCGGCGGACACACGACCTGGACGTGCCGCACATGCGATGCAACGGTGCGCTGTCATCGATTGCAAAGACTCGCTGTCAACGCGGCGGCTCTGGACGATTCCCCTCGTCGCCTTAGGCGCGTGTTCGTCGTCCTCACTTCTTGTTTGCCCGATGGCATCGGTCAGCTGTGCTGAACGGGACCGTCGTCCACACATCGTAGCGAACAAGGGTAGCGTTACTAGAAATTCGATTACCAGGTGCTGCGCGGCCTCTTTGCGCCGAAGTTACGGCTGCCTTTGCGCCGGATACCGCTCATGCGAAATACCTGATATCGCTTAGCTGTTATGCCACACTTCGGCCATGGAAAGCCCCGCTCCTCCCGCCATGTTGCAACATCTGTGGAAGTCCACGCTGTTATCCGGGATTCTCGCAGTCATTCTCGGCATTCTCGCGTTGACTTGGCCCGGCATCACGATCGTGGTCGCCGCGATCTTCTTCGGCGCCTACTTATTGGTCACCGGCTTCGCTCAAGTGCTATTCGCGTTCAGCTTGCACGTGTCGGCAGGCGGGCGAGTCCTGCTGTTCATCAGCGGCGCCGCCGCGCTGATCCTTGCCGTTCTGTGCTTCCGCAGCCTTGCGCAGTCCATCCTGTTGCTGGCGATCTGGATCGGCGTCGGATTCATCTTCCGCGGCGTGGCCACCGCCGTATCGGCGATCAGCGACCCGACACTTCCCGGCCGGTGGTGGGAAATCTTCATCGGCGGGATCAGTTTGGTCGCGGGCGTCATCATGCTGGCGTCGCCGTTCCAATCCATCGCGACGCTGACCGTCGTCGTCGGCATCTGGTTGATCGTCATCGGGGTCTTCGAAGTGGTGTCGTCGTTCGGCATCCGCAAGGCAGGCGCGGGCCTGGCCGGATTGCGGGAAAAGCCTGCGGAGCCGCCCACCGAACAATCGGTGAGTTAACCCACCCTGGCCGTTCTACTACACTCTGTCGTAGGCTGGTGACACAGCCACGGAAGAGGTTCTGATGGACGCGCTGGATGTGTCGCGGTGGCAGTTCGGCATCACCACCGTCTACCACTTCATCTTCGTCCCGCTGACCATCGGCCTTGCGCCGCTGATCGCCGTCATGCAGACGGTCTGGCGCCTCACGGGCAACGCCACCTGGTACCGGCTGACCCGGTTCTTCGGCAAGCTCTTCCTGATCAACTTCGCGCTCGGTGTGGCCACCGGCATCGTGCAGGAATTCCAGTTCGGCATGAACTGGAGCGAGTACTCCCGGTTCGTCGGCGACGTGTTCGGCGCACCGCTGGCCATCGAAGGCCTTGCCGCGTTCTTCTTCGAGTCGACCTTCATCGGCCTGTGGATCTTCGGATGGACCCTGCTGCCCCGGCTCGTCCACCTGGCCTGCATCTGGATCGTTGCCATCGCGGTCAACGCGTCCGCGTTTTTCATCATCGCCGCCAACTCGTGGATGCAGCATCCCGTCGGCGCGCGGTTCAACCCCAAGACCGGCCGCGCCGAACTGACCAGCATCATGGCCCTGTTCACCAACAACACAGCGATAGCGGCCTTCTCGCACGCCGTGTTCGGGGCGTTTTTGACCGCGGGCACCTTCGTCGCGGGCGTGTGCGCGTGGTGGATGGTGCGGTCTCGCTTGAAAAACAACGGGCGTGACGCGCGCCCGATGTACCGGCCCGCGACCATCCTCGGGTGTCTGGTGGTGCTGGCCTCGACGGCCGGGTTGTTCCTCACCGGCGACGGCCAGGGCAAGCTGATGTTCGCGCAGCAGCCGATGAAGATGGCATCGGCGGAATCGTTGTGCCACACCGAAACCGATCCGGGCTTCTCGATCCTCACGGTCGGCACGCACAACAACTGTGACAGCGTCACCCACCTCATCGAGGTGCCCTACGTGCTGCCGTTCTTGGCCGAAGGCCAGTTCACCGGCGTCAGGTTAGAAGGCGTCAAGGACCTGCAGGAGTCCTACCAGCACACGTTCGGGCCCGGCGATTACCGGCCGAACCTGTTCGTGACGTATTGGTCGTTTCGGGCCATGATCGGACTGCTCGCGGTGCCGGCACTCTTCGCGTTGGTCGCGCTGTGGCTGACCCGAGGCGGCCGAATTCCCAAGGCGCGGTGGCTGTCCTGGTTCGCTCTGGCGACGTTACCCACTCCGTTCCTCGCGAACAGCGCAGGGTGGGTGTTCACCGAGATGGGTCGCCAGCCATGGGTGGTGGTGCCCAATCCCACCGGTGACCAGATGATCCGGCTCAACGTCGCCGACGGCGTATCCGGCCATTCGGCAGGCGTCGTGGTGTCCTCACTGGTCACTTTCACCCTGGTGTACGCCGTGCTTGCGGTGATCTGGTTCTGGCTGATCCGCCGCTACGTCGTCGAGGGCCCGCAGGAACACGACTCCGAACCCGCCGCACCTACGCCGCCGCGCGACGACGAGGTGGCGCCGCTGTCGTTCGCCTACTGAGAGGGGAATCAGCAATGGGGCTGCAGGAGTTCTGGTTCGTCATCATGGCCGTGCTGTTCGTCGCCTTCTTCGTGCTCGAAGGGTTCGACTTCGGCGTCGGCATGCTGATGTTGTTCCTCGGCCGTGCCGCCACCGGCGATCCCGACCGGCACCGCCGCGCCGCGCTGAACACCATCGGCCCGGTGTGGGATGGCAACGAGGTCTGGCTGATCACCGCGGCAGGCGCGATGTTCGCGGCCTTTCCCGACTGGTACGCCACCACCTTCTCCGGAATGTATCTGCCGCTGCTGGTGATCCTGGTTTCGATGATCCTGCGGGTGGTGGCGATCGAATGGCGCGGCAAGATCGACGATCCCGCATGGCGGTCGTTGGCCGACATCGGAATCACAGCGGGCTCTTGGCTGCCCGCGATCCTATGGGGCGTGGTGTTCGCGATGCTGGTGCGGGGACTGCCGGTGGACGCCCACAAACAGCTGCGGTTGGGCCTCGGCGACGTGTTCAACGCCTACACGCTGTTGGGCGGCGCGGCGACGGCGGGACTGTTTCTATTCCACGGCGCGGTGTTCATCGCGCTGAAAACCGGAGGCGCTGTTCGCAACGACGCGTTGAGGTTCGCCAAGCGGCTTTCGCTGCCAGTGCTTGCGGTGGTGACGAGTTTCGGGCTGTGGACACAGCTGGTTCACGGCCACAGTTGGACGTGGATCGTGTTTGGCGCGGTGGTGCTCGCACTGCTGTGCGCCATCATCCGGGTAGCCAGCGGTGCTGGCGAAGGCCGGGCGTTCGCCTACACCACGACAGTCGTTGCCGCCCTTGTCATTCTGCTGTTCGGCTCGTTGTACCCGGATCTGGTGCCCTCGACGCTGAATCCGGACTGGAGCCTGACGATCTACAACGCGTCGTCGACGCCGTACACGCTGAAGATCATGACCTGGCCGGCGCTGATCTTCGCCCCGCTGGTCATGGCCTATCAAGGCTGGACGTATTGGGTGTTCCGGAAACGGATCTCGGCCGAGGAGATACCGGCACCGGTCGGGCTGTCGAGGCGGTTGAGGTGAAGCTGTTGCGGGCGGCAAGGTCGTCAATGGCGATGCGGCGCTTCCTGGCGGCATCGGTGCTCTGCGGTGTGGTCATCAGCGGCACCACCATCGCGTCGGCCGTGCTGCTCGCGCAGATCGTCGCGGGCGTCGTCACTGAACCCACCTCACGCAGCCTGGCGCACTGGGCAGGCCCGCTGTGGATCCTGGCGGCGCTGTGGGTCCTCCGCACGGTCGCGCACTGGTTGCAGGGCAGGCTGTCCCAGCGGGGCGCGACGGCGGTGATCGCCGATCTGGCCGGCGAGGTGCTGCGCACCGTCACCGCGCTGCCACCGCGCCAGCTCGCAGCGCACCGCGATTCCGCAGCCGCGCTGATCACCAGGGGCCTCGACGGGCTGCGACCCTACTTCACCGGCTATCTGCCATCGCTGTTTTTGGCAGGCATCCTCAGCCCGGCCGCGGTCGTGGTCATCGCGGCCTACGACGTCTCCTCGGCGGTCATCGTCGTGATTGCGCTGCCGCTCATCCCGATCTTCATGGTGCTGATCGGGTTGCTCACCCGCGAACGGTCCGCCGCGTCGCTGGCCGCGATGACCATCCTGCAGTCGCGGCTGCTCGACCTGGTGGCAGGCATTCCCACGCTGCGGGCGCTGGGCCGACTGGGCGGATCCGCTCAGCGGATCGCCGAACTCGGTGCGGCCCATCGCCGCTCGGCGATGTCCACACTGCGCATCGCGTTCCTGTCGGCGCTCGTGCTCGAGCTGTTGGCCACCCTCGGTGTCGCGCTCGTCGCGGTTGGTGTCGGCCTGCGGCTGGTGTTCGGCGACATCACACTTGCGGCCGGGCTGACCGCGCTGCTGCTGGCGCCGGAGGTGTTCTGGCCGCTGCGCCGTGTCGGGATGGAGTTTCACGCCGCCCAGGACGGAAAGACCGCCGCGGACAAGGTATTCCGGCTTCTCGACACCCTGCACGCGCGACCGGCAGGCACGCGCACCGTTCCGGCGGCCGGCGCGACCATCCACATCGGTCCGCTCGACGCCGACATCGAACCCGGCCTGGTGACGGTGTTGACCGGGCCCAACGGTGTTGGCAAGACCACGCTGCTGCAGAGCATTCTCGGATTGAGTCCCGGCGACGTTCACGTCGGCGGTATTGACGTCGCCGACCTGGATCCCCTCGCGTGGTGGGGTCAGCTGGCATGGCTTTCGCAGCGCCCCGTCCTTGTGCCGGGCAGCATCCTCGACAACCTCGAACTGTTCGGGCCGCTCGCCGACCTCGACAGCGCCTGCCGCGCGGCGGGTTTCGACGACGTGCTGGCCGTGCTGCCGGACGGATTGCAGACCGTCATCGGTCGCGGCGGGGTCGGCTTGTCTCTGGGCCAGCGTCAACGGCTGGGTCTGGCGCGGGTGTTCGGTTCGCAGGCTGCGGTGCTGCTGCTCGACGAGCCAACGTCGCACCTGGATGCGCAGAACCAAGACCGCGTCCTGCACGCCATCCTGGCGCGGGCACGGGAAGGGGCGACCGTGCTCGTCGTCGGCCACCGCGACCAGGTGCTTGCCGTCGGTGATCGGGTGTTGCGCATGGGAAGCCTCGTCAATGCGTAGCCTGCTGCGCCAACGGCTGCCGCGACTGCTACTGGCCATCGTGTTGGGCGTGCTGTCGCTGAGCAGCGCGCTGGCGCTGGCCGGTATCTCGGCATGGCTGATCACCAGGGCATGGCAGATGCCGCCCGTGCTTGACCTGGCGGTGGCGGTGGTGGCGGTGCGCGCGCTCGGCATCTCGCGCGGCGTGCTCGGTTACTGCCAGCGGCTGGCGTCGCACGACACCGCTCTGCGGGCCGCGGCGAGTACGCGCGAGGCGCTGTACCGCAGGCTTGCCGAAGCGCCCGCCGACGTCGCGATGCGGTTGCACAGTGGTGAATTGGTGGCCGGCATCGGCGCCTCCGTTGACGAGCTGTCCGATGTGCTGGTGCGCGCGGTCCTGCCGATCGCGGTCGCCGCCGTGCTTTCGGTGGCCGCCGTCGCGGCGATCGCAGTGATCTCCCCTGCCGCGGCGATCGTGCTCGCGCTCTGCCTGTTGATCGCGGCGGCGGGCGCGCCGTGGTTGGCCGCCCGTGCCGCAACCGCCGCGGAGGATGTTGCGGCGCAGCATCATTCCGGTCGCGACGTGGCGGTGATGCTCGCCATCGAGCACGCGCCCGAATTGCGGGTCGGTGGCCGCCTTGATGCGGTTCTCGCCCAATCCGAGCACCGGCACCGCGATTGGGGCCGCGCCGCCGACCGGGCCGCCGCCCCCGCCGCTGTGGCCGGCGCCGCGCCGACCGCGGCCGTCGGCATCAGCGTGCTCGGCGCCA
>JAOPVX010000005.1 GCA_025965975.1 Mycobacterium sp.
ACGTTGTGCCGCACCGGGATGGAGTGGCGGATGGTGATCTTTTCGGCGCCGACGAGAACGTCTTTGACGAGCAGGCGCAGGACGCGCTGGCGTTCGGCGACGGTCGCTGTGGCGGCCTTGCCGCGCATCGCCGCAGAAGAAGGACTGGAAATCGCCGATGCGATAGGTGATCGATTCGTCTCGCGCGGCGCCCGCTGGGCCCTCGCGTGGGCCCGGATGGTCAGTGAAGATCTGGCATCAGCGGTCGCGCAGTTCCGCGCGGTGGCCGACGAAGCCGCTGCTTATGGGGACGCGACCTGGGCCTTCGCCGCGCTTTTCCACGCAACGCAAGCGTTATGCCATCTAGGCGACATCGGAGCAGCGCGCATATGCGCTGACGCAGTCCGTGTCGCTGCGGGAGACCTCGGCAGCGACTATGACCGATACTTCGCCGTGCTCAAGGGATACGTCGCCCTTGCCGCCGGGGATGTGGACGCCGCGCAGAGCGCAGATGAAGAGGCGTGGCGGGACATGAGCCATGACCTATCTATGGTGAAGATCAGTCTGTGGCGAAGGGCGGCGGTCGCGCTGGCGCGTGGCGATCTCGTCGCGGCGCGACGGTGGGCCGACGAGGCCGTCTCCGCGACGGCGGGTTGGCATCGAGGGGTCGCGTTGACGACGCGGGCCATGGTCGCGATCGCGCAGGGTGACACCCAGCAGGCTGAGCGTGACGCCCACGCCGCGCTCGCCTTGGAGGCCGACGTGAATGCGCTTCTTGGGGTTCCGGACACTTTCGAATGCCTGGCGGTCCTGGCTTGTGAAGCGGGCAACCATCCGGACGGCGCCCGGTTATTCGGCGCAGCCCAGACTATCCGTCAACAAACCGGCGAGGTGCGCTTTCAGATCTATCAAGCCGCGTACGACGGAGCCATCGACTCGCTGCGGAAAGCTATGGAGCAGAATGACTTTGAAAACGCCTGGGCAGAGGGTGCGAAGATGTCGGCCGAAGAGGCGATCGCCTACGCGAAGCGTGGCCGCGGCGAACGCAAGCGGCCAAGCAGCGGCTGGGAGTCGCTGACTCCGGCCGAGCACGACGTCGTGCGTCCGGTTTGCGAAGGTCTGGGCAACAAAGAGATTGCGGCGCGGCTGTTCGTGTCCCCTCGGACCGTGCAGGAACATCTTGCCCACGTCTACACGAAACTGAGTATCAACTCCAGGGTCCAACTCGTGCAGGAAGCCGCGCGCAGGGCTCAGACGTCGGTCGAGTAGCGGATCCAGCCGTCGGGAATCGCGACGCCGGCCCACACCCGTGCGGCGCGCAACGGCCCGGCCCGGAAAACACTCAACTCGCACCTTTTGAACACGCACCGTTACCAGTTAACTACGCCGAGTTGCATTAGATGAAAGTGCTGGCACCTCTTGACGATTGGGCGATTTGAGCACGTCGCAACACTGATCTCGGGTCCTCGTGCAGCGCTCTGCCGATATCGCCCTTAAACGGTCACCGTGACGAATTCGCGTGTTGCGCAAGGCTATTGATACCCCATCATCGAGGTAACAATGTACTTGTGCCGCTGTGACCTCTAGCGCCGAGGACGATCTGCGCCGCACCGTTCCCCGCAGGAGTGAGCAAACGCACGGCGCGTTTGATGTTCCGCGAGTGGATACTGCGCGGATTCCATTGGCGACGGCCGTCGCACCTGCCTCCGGCTAGCCCGTGCCGTCCAACTCGCGGACATTCCGTTTACAGTGCCTCTTGCTCCTGTCAGCAAGACTCCCCCGCGAAGTTCTGAGCCTCTCGTATGTCGTCTATTTCGAAACCGCGTCCACCTGCGCTCGGGCCTGGTCGATCTGGTGGTAGGCATACGTCGCCATGGCGGCGGTGGTCATCGCCTCGCCGTTGCGGGCGAACGATTCGTAGGGCTGATCGCCGAGCATCTGGCGGAGGTGAGCGATGGTGGCGCGAAACTCTGGGACCCCCGTCAGGGATACGGGATTGTAGGAAGAGCCGGCTATTGTCGCGGCGGCCTCGAACCGCCCCAGGCGATCCAGGAATGCGCTGAGCAACGCGAGGGGCGCGACCAACTGCCCGAAATTCCCCGAGTCGTGGTAATTCCGAATCGATAGCGTCAGATGGTCGATCGCCAATGCGGTGACAATTGTTTCGGCTTCGAGTCGGGCCAGAGTCATCGCGAGAGTCGTTTCGCTGTACCGATTGCCGCTGTCTTGGGCGAGGGCTAACCCCTGCCGGCACAGCGCGAGGTCACGTTCGGAACCTGCTGAGCTCAGGCAGTATCCATAGGCGGCAATCGCGAACGTATGCATAAACGGGTTATCGCTGGCAATACCTGCTTCGATCAATCCGTCGGCGGCTGATCTCGCCTCATCAAAGAGACCGGCGAAAGCGAGCCCAAAGACGCGGCAGGCACGAATGAGAACGTGGTTGTCGCGTCGGCGTTCGAGCTGAGTGCGGCAGAGCTCCGCCGACCGCTCAGGTTGCCCGACGGCCAGATATGGTCCGCCGAGCGCGCCTTCGATGCCGTACGGCGGCGCATGCGGGCTACTCGCCAATACGACGCGACCGCTGTCGGTGTACGCGAGCGCTTGATCGACCCGGCCCGCCATCCAGCACATCGACGCGCTTACGTACAGAGTCGCCAGGCGTGGGTGCCCGATTGCGCTGGCAGGCTCGATCAGCTCTTCTGCCCACGAAACCGGCTCATAGTTCTCGACGCCGAAGCCCAGAATCCAGGCGCACGTCACGATGGATGCGGCACTATCGAGGTCAGCGTCGTCGGCGGCCCAGCGAAAGCCGTGCGCAAGTTGGCGAGTTCGGTGGCGAACCAGGCATATGCCTCCCGCTGGCGCGGGCTGTCCCACAGCGCGAGGATGTCGGTCTCGCGGTCGGTGAAATACTGTGCGTGGGCCGAACTCGCTTCGGCCGCTTCCCCACATTCGACGAGCTTCTCCTCGGCGAACTGGCGGATGGTCTCCAGCATCGAAAACCGGGTCCTTCCTGTCGACCGATCCGCGACGAGCAAGGACTTGCGCACCAGCGTGTCAAGCAGATCCAGGATCGTGAAGTCGTCGGCATCCTCGGATCCTGATACGGCACGGGCGCCTTGAACGTCGAAGCCACCGGTGAACACCGAACACCGTTCCAGCAGCGCCTTTTCCGGTTCTTCCAACAGGTCATACGACCATGACACCGCCTGGCGCAGCGTCTGGTGACGTTCGAGTCCACGCCGCGAGCGGACCAGCAGCTTGAATCGGTGATCGAGGCGGTCGCGCATCTCGGCCGCGGTCATCGACTCCATTCGCGAGGCGGCCAACTCGATCGCCAAGGGGATGCCGTCGAGTCGACGGCAGAGTTACCAGCTAAAGGTAGCGAGTTGCATAACGCCACAATATGTTTCACGGCTCAATATCTGCGTCGTCTTGTCTTTCCTCGATCCATCTTCGGCTTTCTCACTGGATCTGTTCCGTCGGTTTGCCGTTGTGCCGCAAGGTAACTGAAGGCCCGCCAGCCGCTGCAGCACGTCGGGGCTGCGGGGCGAATCGGCCCCCATGGGACAGTTCCACGTCATCGGACGCATGCCGCCCAGCGACTCGCTCCCCGCCCTTTAGGAAATAATGCGTTCGGTGAGACAAACCGATTCGGAATCGCCATGCGACAGGCCGGAGAACTCCAGGTGAGCCGCACACCGAGATGTTACCGAAGGCGAGTTGTCGCCAGCTTGTGGCGATACGACCGCAACAATTCGCCGAACGAGTTACGCTGCGCGTGAATTGTGGGCGCAACGACTGAGCAGGCAGGTCACATGGTGGCGGCGCGCATGTTATGGAGCCAACGGCAAGACATCGGGCCGTCGCCGCGCCTCGGTCACGCGATCACGTACGACTCGATCCGGGAACGCACCACGCTGTTCGGCGGGCAACCCAGCTTCGACAGCCCCGCCAGCTTCGAGGACACCTGGCAATGGAACGGGCGTCTATGGACCCAAGTCGCCAGGTTCGGCCCTCCCCAACGCGCGTTTCACACCCTCGAATTCGACTCGGTTCGTCAATGCTGCGTGCTGTTCGGCGGACAAGGGCCCGTCCGCTCCGGCGCGGGCTCTGGCGGCGAATTCGGTGACACGTGGACATTCGACGGCACCTACTGGACCCAAGTCGAAGACATTGGGCCTGCGGCTCGACTCCAGCACGCTACGGCATTCGATTCCACACGCGCCCGGCTGGTCCTGTTCGGCGGATTTAGCGGAACCGACGGCAGCGTCCTCGGCGATACCTGGGAATGGGACGGCACCGCTTGGACGCAGACCGAAGAAACCGGCCCACCACCACGCGCAGCCGCCGCCATGACCTACGACCCCGCAACCGCCGCAACCGTTTTGTTCGGTGGGCAACTGACTGCGTCCGGCGCCGCAGACAACAAGACCGCCGGCGACACCTGGGCCTGGGACGGCGCCACCTGGACCCAGGTCGCCGACACGGGACCAGGCCCCCGTAGCGGCGCAGCGCTCACCTCGACCAGCACGTCCGCCATTCTCTTCGGCGGCGGGGGCCCATCGGGCCTGCGGGGCGACAGCTGGACCTGGGCGACCAGCGGTTGGACCAAACTCGGCGACATCGGACCGGCCCCTCGCGTCCTTGCCGCAACAACATTCGACATGAACCGCAACCAAATCGTCCTGTTCGGCGGAGCCGCAAATTCCGCGTTCGCCGATACATGGGAGGCAGCTCCAACGCCACCGGCTACCGGAACAGCCGGAAACCCCTGATACGTTTCCCGTTGTCGGTCGTCGACGCGGCGAACCAGAGACTTCGCGACGGGTTCGTGTCGTACACGGTGTCGACCGACTGCACCTTCCCCTGCGTAGGGCGAAACTCGCACCCTTTACGAGTGCAGCGATGCGAGTTACGTTGCAGCCCAATGTATTTCAGTAGGGCGTCAGTACTGCTACCCAGTCCATCTGGGACTTGCTCAGTTGTCCTATAGCGCTTGACCTGCCAGGTTGCTTCGGTCGGGTGTGACGGCGTTCCAATCTGCACGGCACGTGCCAAACCCATTGCGATTAGGTCATGGCCGTCATGGCCTTCGCCATCGCGATATGCCCTTCGAAGCCGAGCCGATTTGCCATGTCGTGGTAGCGGTGAACAAGTTGTCTGTAGCCGACCGGATCAGCGCGCGCCTGCGCCAGCAGCGTCCGCAATCGGAGCACCGTAATCGCGTTCAGCACGAATCCCGGCTCGGTTGGCGCGGAGGCCAGTCGGTCGATCGCCGTCTGTGCCTCATCCAAGTCTTGCTCACTGCCCCGTTGCATCAGTGCCTCCACCAAAACACTGGTAGCGAACGCGGTCCAGAAGCACCGGCCTGACCTCCGACCGTCTCGCCACGCCAGGAAGGGACCACCCCTGAACGCGAACAGTCATCCCGCCCAGGTGATCATCGCCGGCGCCGGACCCACCCGTCTGATGCTGGCCGCCGAACTACAACTGGCCGACGTGCCACATCAGCGCTGGCAGGCTGCACTGACTTTCGACGCAGGTCGAGGTCGTCTAAATTCGCCACATCGCCGCGAACGGGGTCACATTAGGGCCCAATTCGGCTGCTAGGCTGTCGAGTTCGGAAGCCCATTTCCTGCAGTCTGCGCTGTAGCGCTCGCACCGTGTAGTGCAGCTTCATCTTCACAGTGCCTTCGGGGATGTGCAGATCGTGTGCGATCTGCGTGGTCGTCCAGCCCTGGTAGTACGAGCGGCGAAGCACGCCGCGGTCGGCGGCGGACAGCTGTGCCAGCGCTTCGCAGACGAGCAGCCGGTCCGGCTCGACGCTCACCATGAGCCGGTCGCCGGCGCGGCGTGCTTCTCGTCGTCGGCGTCGAAATCGCTGTCGCGTCCAATCATTGGGTACCTCTATTTCGCCGTCTGGGCGATGTCAGAGTGTGTGTTGGGTCTTGAGGATGTCGGCGGCGCGTTCACCGATGACGACGCAGGGGGCCATGGTGTTTCCGGTGGTGACCCG
>JAOPVX010000047.1 GCA_025965975.1 Mycobacterium sp.
CCCGCCACTGTGTCCCTGGCGTGTCGCCGCCGTTATCGGACCGAGAGTACCCGTGCCCCTTCGATGAGCGCTCGCGCGAAGAGCAACGGCTCGAGATGAGCGCTCGCGCGAAGAGCAACGGCTCGAGATGAGCGCTCGCGCGAAGAGCACCGGCGAATCGCGGCCGGTGGAGTTTGCGACGTGGTGTTCGCTGCGGCCCACGTTACCGTGCTGGTCAGCGACGGCGGCCCGGCTACGCGTGACGGCGGCTAGGCCGTCTGGGCGGAGAGCTTGCGGTACTCCAGGACCGTGTCGATGATGCCGTACTCCTTGGCGTCCGCGGCGGTGAGGATCTTGTCGCGGTCGGTGTCCTTGCGGATCACCGCCGGATCCTTGCCGGTGTGGTGGGCCAGCGTGGTCTCCATCAGCGTGCGCATCCGCTCGATCTCCGCAGCCTGGATCTCCAGGTCGGAGAACTGGCCCTGGATCACGCCGGAAAGCGCAGGCTGGTGGATCAGGACGCGGGCGTTCGGCAGCGCGAGCCGCTTTCCCGGCGAACCGGCGGCCAGCAGCACAGCGGCCGCGGATGCGGCCTGGCCAAGGCACACCGTCTGGATGTCGGCGCGCACGTACTGCATGGTGTCGTAGATCGCCATCAGCGAGGTGAACGAGCCACCCGGCGAGTTGATGTACATGGTGATGTCGCGGTCAGGATCCAGCGACTCCAGCACCAGCAGCTGCGCCATGATGTCGTTGGCCGACGCGTCGTCGACCTGCACGCCGAGGAAGATGATGCGTTCCTCGAACAGCTTGTTGTACGGGTTGGACTCCTTGATGCCGAAGCTGGAGTGTTCGATGAACGACGGCAGGATGTAGCGTGCCTGGGGCTGCAGTCGCGGATCGGCGGAGAAAGTCGGGTGGTCGGTCATGGCTTGACTCCATTGATATTGGCGCTGGTGATGATGTGGTCGACGAACCCGTAGTCGAGGGCTTCCTGTGCGGTGAACCAGCGGTCACGGTCGGAGTCGGCCTCAATGCGTTCGATCGGCTGGCCGGTGAACTCCGCGTTGAGTCGGAACATCTCCTTCTTGATGACCGCGAACTGCTCGGCCTGAATCGCGATATCCGACGCACTGCCTGTGACGCCGCCGAGCGGCTGATGCATCAGAATCCGTGCGTGCGGCAGCGCGTAGCGCTTGCCCTTGGTGCCCGCGGCAAGCAGGAACTCACCCATCGACGCGGCCATGCCCATCGCGTAGGTCGCGATGTCGCACGGCGCCAGCACCATCGTGTCGTAGATCGCCATGCCCGAACTGATCGATCCGCCCGGCGAATTGATGTACAGGTGGATGTCCTTGATGCTGTCCTCGGCGGCCAGCAGCAGAATCTGCGCGCACAGCCGGTTGGCGATGTCGTCGTCGACCTGGGAGCCAAGGAAGATGATCCGCTCGGACAGCAACCGCTCATACACCGAGTCGACGAGGTTGAGGCCCTGCGCGGCGCCACGCATGTCAGTCACGACTGGATACCTGCTTTCTCTTTAAGTCTTGGGACGCGGTGTCCGTCTCCAAATGACACTAACCAACCTGCGTCGTCGCGCACTCCCTAGACAGCGCCCGTTCGCTCACAGCGTCACTTGGCGTCGGCAGACACCTCGTCGGAGGCTTCGTCGGAGTCGCTACCGGCCTCGTCGGAGTCGCTACCGGCCTCGTCGGAATCCTCCGCAGCGCCCTGCTCGTCCTGCGGACCGAAGAACTCGGTGGTGTCGATCACGTTGCCGTCGGTGTCGGTGACGGTGGCGCCGTGCACCACCGCCGCGACGGTCAGGCCGCGACGCACGTCGGCGAACATCGCCGGCAGCTGGTTGTTCTCCTGCAGATACTGCAGCAGCTGCTGCGGTTCCAGCCCGTACTGCCGAGACATCAGCACCAGCCGCTCGGTGAGGTCGGTTTGGCCGACCTGGATGTCGAGCTTGTCGGCGATCGCATCCATCAGCAGCTGGGTCTTAACGGCCTTCTCCGCGTTGGTCCGGTTGTCGGCGTCGAACTCCTCGCGGGTGCTGCCCTGCTCCTCGAGTGCCTCGGCGAAACGCGCCTCGTCGTGTTCGAGGCCGTGGATGGCGTTGTGCAGGGTGTCGTCGACCTGGGCCTGCACGACCTTCTCCGGCAGCGGGACCTCGACCTGCTCGAGCAGCACCTCCAGTGCCTTGTCGCGGATCTGCTCGGCCTGCTCGATGCGCTTCACTCGCTGCACCTGGTCGGTCAGGCTGCTCTTGAGCTCGTCGATCGTGTCGAATTCGCTTGCCAGTTGGGCGAATTCGTCGTCGGGCTCGGGAAGCTCGCGTTCCTTCACCGACTTAACGGTGACGGTCACCTGCGCCTCTTGGGCCGCGTGCTCACCGGCGGCCAGCGTTGTGGTGAAGACTCGGCTCTCCCCGCCCTTCAGGCCGGTGATCGCCTCGTCGAGACCCTCGATCAGCTGACCGGAGCCGATCTCGTGGGATAGGCCCTCGGTCTTCGCCTCAGGCACGTCCTCGCCGTCGGCGGTGGCCGACAGGTCGATCGAGACGAAGTCACCGTTCTCGGCCGCGCGCTCGACGCCTGTGAGCGTGCCGAACCGGGCCCGAAGCGACTGCAGCTCGGCGTCGACCTCCTCGTCGGTCACCTCGATGGGGTCGACGGCGAACTTCAGCCCTTCCAGATCCGGGAGCTCGATCTCGGGCCGGACGTCGACCTCGGCGGTGAACTCGAGGTCCTCGCCGTACACCTTCTTGGTGATCTCGATCTCGGGCTGGCCGAGCGGACGAACGTCCGCGGTCGTCACGGCCTCGGAGTACTTGCTCGGCACCGCCTCACCGACGACCTGGTCGAGCATCGCATCCTTGTCGATGCGCGCCTCGAGCAGCTTGACGGGCACCTTGCCGGGCCGGAAGCCGGGCAGCCGTACCTGCTTGGCCATCTGCTTGAGGGCGGCGTCGAAGTCACCTTCCCATTCCGCGAAGGGCACCTCCACGTTGATCCGAACCCGCGTCGGGCTCAACTTCTCGACGGTGCTCTTCACGCTCGTGCTCCTCGTGTCTGTAGTGAAATACGTCCTGAGTCGGGGTGACAGGATTTGAACCTGCGGCCTTCCGCTCCCAAAGCGGATGCGCTACCAAGCTGCGCTACACCCCGCGCCCTTTGTGGCCGGCCCTGAACGCCCGCATTTCTTGCGATTTCTTGCGCGGGCGCGCGTAGCCGACCACGCGAGATACTACTGGCTGATCACGCAATGCTTTCAATTGGATTTGATTCAGGCGGCGCCGGTACAGTCTGCTGGTGCTGCACATGCGGGCGTAGCTCAATGGTAGAGCCCTAGTCTTCCAAACTAGCTACGCGGGTTCGATTCCCGTCGCCCGCTCCATTAGGACTTGCGCAGAGTCGGGCAAACGCCCGTTCGGTGGCTCGCGCGGTACCCCGCCCGTACCCAGGGCGAGTCGGAGCCAAGTCGCGACCAGGGCCGTCGGGGATCAGGCGGGATACTTCGGCGGTGTCAAGATGGCTCTCCGTGAGCAACCGCGTCAGGCTTGCGT
>JAOPVX010000089.1 GCA_025965975.1 Mycobacterium sp.
ATGTGCGCGCCGTCAAGACCGCCTCGGGGGCGACCGCCGTGCAGATCGTGTGGTCGTCGCGGCGGGGGTCGCGGTCGATCGAGCACCTCGGGTCGGCCCACGATGAGGTCGAGTTGGCGGCGCTGAAGGCCGCAGCCGCGGAGCGGTTGTCGGCCGGTCAGGCCGTTCTGGACCTCGGTGTGACAGGGCCCCCTGGTTCTGAGCCGTTGCCGATCACCTCCTCGCAGATGACCCATCTATGGGATGGGTTGTGTTCCACCTACCGGGTGTTGGGATTCGAGTCAGACGCTAAGGGCGACAAGGTGTTTCGTGATCTAGTGTTGGCACGGATCATCGAGCCGACCAGCAAGATCGACGCGGCCCGGGTCTTGAGCGAGGTCGGGGTCGAGGCGGCCTCCTACGCCACCCTCAAGCGTCGCTTGCCGATCTACGCCCAGCCTTCCTGGCGGCAGTCTCTGGCCGCTGCGTGCGCACGCCACGCCGGATTGGGGCCAGCGTCGCTGGTCTTGTTCGACGTCTCCACCCTGTACTTCGAGACCGATGCTGGCGACGGATTCCGCGAGCCCGGGTTCTCCAATTACGCCGAGGTTGCGGTTATGCCGAGGTCGTGGTGGCTGTGGTGGTGTTCGTGCTGTTCGGCAGGTTTAGCGGGGGTGGCCCGCGCGGCATAACCCTGGTGGTGCGGGCCGTGGTGTGTCTGTCTGGTGGTGCTCTGGTTGGCCTATCAGGAGGAGAAACACATGGACCCTGTATGCACCGCCGATGCCCGCGATGGCATGGCTTCGGTGAGTGGTGTGCTCGTCGAGTTCGGAGAGTGGCTGGACCGTCAGCGTGGGTTGGCGCCGATCACCATCGACAACTACTGCTGGAATGTCGAGCAGTTCCTCGGGGCGTTGCCCCAGCCCATGCAGGTGTCAGTCAGTCTTCTGGACGCAGGGACCGTCACTGCGTTCATGGTCGAGCACTGCCGGGATCGCAATACGAACTCGGTGAAGTCGATGGCGAGGTCGGTGCGTTCGTTCCTGCGGTTCGCGCATGCGACGGGTCGAACATCGGTCGGGTTGTGGGGCGCGGTTCCGGTGTCCGCAGGCTGGCATTTGGCGTCGCTGCCGAGGTCGGTGCCGGCAGCAGACCTTGAGCGCCTTCTGGCGGTCGCGGCGCGTTGGCGGTTGACGGCCACCGACCGCCGCGACTACGCGATCTTGCTGCTGTTGGCTCGACTGGGGCTTCGGCGAGGCGAGGTCGCAGGTCTTCGCCTGGACGACATCGACTGGCGGGCTGGAGAACTCACCGTCGTCGGCAAGGGCGACCGAGTTGAACGCCTGCCGCTGCCGGCCGAGCCGGGAGAAGCGATCGCCGCGTGGCTCGTCGATGGGCGACCCGAGTGCCAGACGCGGTCGGTGTTCACCACGCTGCGACCGCCCGGTCGGCCGCTGTCGTCTGGAGCGATCGGCCATATCGTCGGGAGCGCATGCCAGGCCGCCGGGCTGGACCGCATCGGTGCGCACCGTCTGCGTCACACGCTGGCAACGGCGATGCTGCGGGCCGGGGCGCCACTGTCAGAGGTGGGGCAGGTGCTGCGTCACCGCAGCGCGAGGTCCACCGCGATCTACGCCAAGGTCGATGAGGTCGCTCTGCGACCCCTCGCGCGGCCGTGGCCCGGTAGCGCACCTGGCGACGCAGATGCTGATGACGCTGCTCGGCGTCTGGCTCGGCCGTGGCCGGGGTCGCGATCATGAACACGCTGCGTGCCAACGTCACCGACTACCTTGGCATGCGCCGGGCGATGGGCTTCAAGGTCGAGGGTCTGAGCAAGCTGTTGCTGAGCTTCGTCGCCTTCTGCGAGGCACGCGGGGCTACCCGCGTGCAGAACGACCTCGCGGTGCAATGGGCCACGGCCAGGGTCAAGGTTCCCGTCAGTGACGCTCTGTTCGCCCGCCGGATGGATGCGGTGCGGATCTTCGCCCGATATCAGCACGCGCTGGACCCGGCCACGGAAATCCCTGCCGAAGCGCTTGGTAGCCGGCGATACCGGCCGAAGGAGCCAAACGTGTTCAGCGAGAACGAGATCCTCGCTCTCCTTGCCGCCGCGGATACCTTGTCGCCGCGGTTCAAAGCTTTGACGTGGCGAACGCTGATCGGGCTGCTCGCGGCCACCGGGATGCGTCCCGGCGAGGCGTGCCACCTGACTGTCAGCGACATCGATCTGACCAACGGTGTGATTCAGGTACTGCAGACGAAGTTCGGCAAGTCCAGGCTGGTGTTCATCCATCCGACCACCGCCACCGTTGTCGCCCGCTACCTACAGGCCCGTCAGGAGTGGGTCGGGACGGCCGCGCGAGCCTGCCCCACCGTGTTCGTCAACCGCCGACGCGGGGCGCTCAATCCGGACGCCTTGGGCGTTACCTTCAAGCAGATCGTCGCCGTCGCCGGTCTGACCACCGAGCCCGGCCGCAGGCCAGTCAGGCTCCATGACCTGCGGCATACCTTCGCGGTGACCACGATGATCGACTGGTACCGCGACGGCCAGGACGTTCAAGTGCGCCTGCCGCTGCTGTCGACCTGGCTCGGTCATGTCGATCCCGCCTCGACGTACTGGTATCTGCATGCGGTGCCCGAACTGCTCGCACACGCCGCGTATCGCCTTGAGGCACAAGCGGGTTCGCCCACCACGGAGCCGGCGTCATGACCGTGCCGACCGTGACATCCCTGCTCCAGGGTTTCTTCACCGAACGGCTGGTCCGGCAGCTGCAGGCCAGCCCGCAGACCATCTCGGCCTACCGCGACACCATCAAGCTCCTGCTGATGTTCGCCGCCCAGAAGACGAAGAAGGCCCCATCCCGTCTCACGATCGACGACCTCGACGCGGTGACCGTCGGCGCGTTCCTCAGCTACCTCGACAACGAACGACACAACAGCACAGCGACCCACAACGCGCGCCTGGCCGCGATCCACTCCTTCTACCGCTATGCGCTGCCGCTGATCCCTGACCGCGCCCACACCGCAAGCCAGGTCTTGGCGATCCCGCAACGCCGTCACGACCGGGCAATCGTGTCGTATCTGACCAGCTCCGAGACCGACGCCCTCCTCGCGGCGCCTGACCGCACCACCTGGTACGGGCGCCGCGACCACACTCTGCTCCTCACCACTGTTCAGACGGGGCTTCGTGTCTCGGAGGTGACCGGGTTGACGATCCAGGACATCACCACCACGACACCCGGCGCGGCCGTCCACACCACAGGCAAGGGCCGCAAAGAACGCGCCACCCCGCTGACACGGCAGACCGCGGCCGTCCTACGCGCCTGGCTACCAGAGGTCGGGCCCGCGCCCAGCGGCCCAGCGTTCCCGACATACCGGGGAACCCAGATGTCTGCCGACGCCGTTCAACGACTTGTCGCCAAACACGCCACCGCCGCCGCACGCAGCTGCCCGTCGATCAGCTCCAAGCACGTCACCCCTCACACCCTGAGGCATACCGCGGCGATGACACTGCTGCACGCCGGCGTCGACACCTCCGTCATTGCCCTGTGGCTGGGCCACCAAAGCCCGGTGACCACCCACATCTACCTGCATGCCGACATGACCATCAAGGAACGGGCCTTGGCACGCGTCTCCATGCCGAACAGCACCCCCGGCCGCTACCGGCCCGCTGACAACCTCATCAACTTCCTCGAAAGACTCTGAAGACCAACCCCACCTCGGCGGTTATGCCGCGCGGGCCACCCCCGCTAAACCTGCCGAACAGCACGAACACCACCACAGCCACCACGACCTCGGCATAACCGCAACCTCGGCGTAATTCGAGTTATGCCGACGTCGGCATAACTCGAAGGAACGCCGCGTCGATCCGCAGATCGTGGTCGGCCTGTTGGTCGACCGGACCGGGTTCCCGTTGGAGATCAGCTGTTTTGAAGGCGACACCGCTGAGACCACCACGATCGTGCCGATCCT
>JAOPVX010000091.1 GCA_025965975.1 Mycobacterium sp.
TCCATGGCGATTCCTACGTCGGCTGGGGATACGCGGAGCTGGCCGGGCAGTGAAGCGGCTGGTGGTCATCCTTGGCGCGGCCGTGGCGGTGCTCGCCGGATGCTCCACCGGTCACGACGCCGTTGCGCAGGGCAGCACCTTCGAATTCGTGGCGCCCGGCGGCAAGACCGACATCTTCTACGATCCGCCCGAAAGTCGTGGCCGCCCAGGCCCGTTGGCCGGCCCCGAGCTGATGGACCCCGCCAAGACCATCTCGCTCGACGACTTCACCGGCAAGGTCGTGGTGATCAACGTGTGGGGGCAATGGTGCGCGCCGTGCCGCACCGAGATCACTCAGCTGCAGAAGGTGTACGACGCCACCCGCGCGCAGGGCGTCGCGTTCCTCGGCATCGACGTTCGCGACAACAATATGAACGCTCCTCGGGATTTTGTTGTCGACCGCAAGGTGACATTCCCGTCCATCTACGACCCGCCGATGCGGACGATGATCGCGTTCGGCGGCAAATACCCGACCACCGTCATCCCGTCCACCGTGGTGCTGGACCGCCAGCACCGGGTCGCCGCGGTGTTCCTTCGTGAGCTGCTCGCCGAAGACCTGCAGCCGGTGGTGCAGCGGTTGGCGGCCGAGCCGGAGCCGAAGACGTGACCGGGTTCACCGAAATCGCCGCCGCCGGACCGGTACTGACCGCGTTCGGCGTGTGCGTGCTGGCCGGGCTTGTCTCGTTCGCATCGCCGTGCGTGGTGCCGCTGGTCCCCGGCTACCTGTCCTACCTGGCCGCGGTTGTCGGTGTCGAGGAGCAGCCCCGCCAGCTCGCGCTCCGGACGGCGCGCCTGCGTGTCGCCGGCGCGGCTGCGTTGTTCGTGGCCGGCTTCACCGTCGTGTTCGTGCTCGGCACCGTCGCAGTCCTGGGGATGACGACGACCCTGATCGGCAACCAGCTGCTGCTTCAACGCATCGGCGGGGTGATCACGATCGTGATGGGCCTGGTGTTCGTCGGCTTCATCCCTGCGCTGCAGCGCGAGGCCCGGTTCACGCCCCGGCAGATCTCTACGCTCGGCGGCGCCCCGCTGCTCGGAGCGGTCTTCGGGCTTGGCTGGACACCATGCCTTGGCCCGACGCTCACCGGTGTGATCGCGGTGGCGTCGGCGACCGACGGCGCCAACGTGGCCCGCGGCGTCGCGCTGGTCATCGCGTACTGCATGGGGCTTGGAATCCCGTTCGTGCTGCTGGCCTTTGGCTCCGCGCGCGCGGTTCAGGGCCTGGGCTGGCTGCGGCGACACACCCGCGGCATCCAGATCTTCGGCGGGATGCTGCTGATACTGGTCGGCGCAGCGCTGGTGACCGGGCTGTGGAACGACTTCGTGTCCTGGATGCGCGACGCTTTCGTCACCGACGTGACCTTGCCGATATGAGAAGACTTTTCGCCTACGCGCGCAACACCTGGCGGACCCTGACATCGATGGGCACCGCGCTGGTGTTGCTGTTCCTGCTCGCCCTTGGCGCCATCCCCGGTGCCCTGCTGCCGCAGCGCAGCCTCAACGAGTTCAAGGTCGAGCAGTACATCGCCGAACATCCCACCATCGGACCGTGGCTGGACCGGCTGCAGGCCTTCGCGGTGTTCTCCAGCTTTTGGTTCACGGCCATCTACGTGCTGCTGTTCATCTCGCTGGTGGGCTGCCTGACCCCACGACTGATCGAGCACGCTCGGAGCCTGCGCGCCACCCCAGTGGCGGCACCCCGCAACCTCAGCCGACTGCCCAAGCATCACACCGCCGAGGTCTGCGGTGGTGCCGACGCCGTCGCTGCCGTCGTGTCTGACCACTTGCGGGGCTGGCGCCGCACCGCCCGCAAGGACGGCGAAATCACCGAGATCTCTGCTGAAAAGGGCTATCTGCGCGAGTTCGGCAACATCGTCTTTCACTTCTCGCTGCTCGGCCTGCTCGTCGCCGTGGCCGCAGGAAAGCTGTTCGGGTACGAGGGCAATGTCATCGTCATCGCGGACAGCGGCCCAGGGTTCTGCTCAGCCTCCCCCGCGGCGTTCGACTCGTTCCGGGCCGGCAACACCGTGGACGGCACATCGCTGTATCCGATCTGCCTGCGGGTCAACGACTTCCATGCGCACTATCTCCCCTCCGGGCAGGCTACGTCGTTCTCCGCCGACATCGATTACCAGGCCGGCTCCGACCTCAACACCGACTCCTGGCGGCCGTACCGGCTGAAGGTCAACGAGCCACTGCGCGTCGGCGGCGACCGGGTGTACCTGCAGGGTCACGGCTACGCCCCGACGTTTACCGTCACCTTCCCCGACAGGCAGACCCGCACGCAGACGCTGCAGTTCCGGCCCGAAGACCAGATCACCTTGCTGTCGTCGGGCGCGATGCGGTTCGATCCGCCCGGCGGCAGCTATCCCGATCCTGACGAGCGCCGCAAGAACCAGATCGCCATCCAGGGCTTGTTCGCGCCGACCGAGCAGCTCGAGGGCACGCTCTTGTCGTCGAGCTTCCCCGCGCTGAACAACCCCGCCGTTGCCGTCGACATCTACAAGGGCGATACCGGGCTGGACACCGGCAGACCGCAGTCGCTCTTCTCGCTGGACCCGAAGCTCATTGATCAAAAACGCCTCACCAAGAAGGCGCGGGTCAACCTTAGTGCCGGCCAAGAGACCCGCCTCGACGACGGCACGGTCGTCCGGTTCGACGGTGCGGTGCCGTTCATCAACGTGCAGGTTTCGCACGACCCGGCGCAGGTGTGGGTGCTGGTGTTCGCGTTGACGATGATGGCCGGTTTGCTGGTGTCGCTGGTGGTGCGGCGGCGCAGGGTCTGGGTTCGGCTGACGCCCGCAGGCCCAGGTACGGTAAGCGTCGAGCTGGGTGGCCTGGCGCGCACCGACAACTCCGGTTGGGGTGACGAGTTCGACCGGTTGACGCGGCGCCTGTTGGCCGACGTTCCAGGTGCGCCTGCGGTGTCAGGAGAGAAGGTCACATGAACACCCGGCGAGAAGCGAAGGTGGATGGCGCATGAATAGCCGGCGAGAAGCGAAGGCGGATCGCGCATGAATAGCCAGCGAGAAGCGAAGACGGATCGCGCATGAATACCGAGCACGTCGACATCGGGTTGGCCCGCTTTTCGGACTGGGCCTTTACCTCGTCGGTAGTGGTGCTGGTGGCCGCGATGGTGCTGCTCGCGGTCGAGCTGGCGTACAGCCGCGGCCGCAAGGTCGAGAGCGCCGAGTTGGTCGGAGCCGCGACGGCGGCGACATTCGGCAACGGAGCCGCGACGGCGGCGACATTCGGCAACGGAGCCGCGACGGCGGCGACATTCGGCAACGGAGCCGCGGTCGGCGCGGATAGCGCCACCCCTGGCGTCGTCGCTGCGGAGCCAAAGCGGCCGCTCGACGAGCGCGTCGGCACGGCGGGGCTGGCGTTGGTCTACGTCGGCATCGGGTTCCTGCTGGCGTGCATCGTGCTGCGCGGACTGGCCACGACGCGGGTGCCGTGGGGAAACATGTACGAGTTCATCAACCTGACGTGCTTTTCGGGTCTGATCGCGGCCGCGGTGATGCTGCGCCGGCCCCAGTACCGTGCGCTGTGGGTGTTCGTGCTCGTCCCGGTGTTGATCCTGCTGACCGTGTCGGGTCGCTGGCTCTACACCAACGCTGCACCTGTGATGCCCGCCCTGCAGTCCTACTGGCTGCCGATCCACGTGTCGGTGGTCAGCCTCGGCTCGGGTGTTTTCCTGGTGGCGGGCGTGGCCAGCATCCTGTTTCTGCTCAAGATGTCGGCACTCGGCCGACCCGACACGGAGGGTGCGCTGGCCCGCATCGTGGCGCGATTGCCCGACGCGCAGACGCTGGACCGCATCGCTTACCGCACAACAATTTTCGCGTTCCCGGTGTTCGGGTTCGGCGTCATCTTCGGCGCGATATGGGCCGAGCAGGCGTGGGGCCGCTATTGGGGTTGGGACCCCAAGGAGACGGTGTCGTTCATCGCATGGGTGATCTACGCGGCATACCTGCACGCGCGCTCGACGGCGGGCTGGCGCGACAAGAAGGCGGCCTGGATCAACGTCGTCGGCTTCGTCGCGATGGTGTTCAACCTGTTCTTCATCAACCTGGTGACCGTCGGGTTGCATTCGTACGCTGGGGTGGGCTGAGCAGGTCGCAGCGACGAACTGCCAACGAGACGAACTGCGAGTGAGAGGGGATTGGCCGGGTGTCTGACCAGCAGGCCGGTTTTCGGGCACAGCAGCGGTTCAGCGATCCGGCGGAGTCGGTGCCCGCGGAATGCACCGCTCCGACACCGCCGAACGCGTTGCCGCTGAGCTATGCGTCGCAGCCGCTCGCATCGCAGCACGACGAGCCGCCGCCCTACCTCGACCTTTCGACCGTCGCGCTGCTGGGCGAGCCGAAGCGCGCGCCGTCGCAGGGCTGGCGAAAGTGGCTGTACCTCGCCTCGTTCAAGCTGCTCAACGTCGGTGAAAGCCCCAAGGTCAATCACCACAACAGCCTGGTCGACCACGTGCAGCGGCCGCTGCGGGGCTGCTACCGCATCGCGTTGCTGTCGCTGAAGGGTGGGGTCGGCAAGACGACGATCACCGCGACGCTGGGCGCGACGTTCGCCTCGATCCGCGGTGACCGCGTCGTCGCGGTCGATGCCAATCCCGATCGCGGCACGCTGAGCCAGAAGGTGCCGCTGGAAACCCGGGCCACCGTGCGGCACCTGCTGCGCGACGCCGAGGGCATCGCGACCTATAGCGACGTTCGCGGCTACACGTCGCAGGGCCCGAGCCGGCTGGAGGTGCTCGCCTCCGAGAGTGACCCTGCGGTGTCTGAGGCGTTCAGCTCCGACGACTACACGCGCACCCTCGAGGTCCTCGAACGGTTCTACAGCCTGGTGCTCACCGATTGCGGCACCGGCATGCTGCACTCGGCGATGTCTGCGGTGCTGGAGAAGGCCGACGTGCTCGTGGTGATCAGCTCGGGATCCGTCGACGGCGCCCGCAGCGCGGCGGCCACCCTGGACTGGCTGGATGCGCACGGCCACCAGGACATGGTTCGTAACTCGATCGCCGTCATCAACGCGGTGCGACCGCGCTCCGGCAAGGTCGACCTGAAAAAGGTCGTTGATCACTTCTCCAGGCGGTGCCGCGCCGTCAGGCAGGTGCCCTTCGACCCGCACCTGGAGGAGGGCGCGGAGATCAGCCTCGACCGGCTGAAGCCGGAGACGCGGGAGGCCTTGCTCGAATTGGCGGCCGTGGTCGCCGATGGTTTTTCGGGCGCAAAACGGCCCGACGCCCAGCCCGGCTAGGTCGTCGTGGCACTACGGCCGGGGATTGTTGTCCCCATGGCCGAGCCGCCGCAGGAAATCCGGATCGTCGTCCGGGCCGACCACGCGCGTCTTCGGGCGGCCCACGGTCATCCGCGTCAAGCGCCAGCCAGCGTAGAACAAACCGGCCAAGACGAGAATCAGGAGCAAATACGCCACACAAAAACCTCCTTGGTCTGAATATACGCGCCGTCGGTAGGCTCGGGCGGTGTCTGACAGACGGCCCCGATCGACCCTCGTGGTGGATGTGCTGGCATATGCCTTGGCCCGCCTGTTGCTCGTCGTCGTCTTGACCGCGGTGATCGTCGGTGCAGGACATTTGCTCGGCGTGCGCGATTTTCCGCTCGTCGTGGCGCTGTTGTTCGGGTTGGTCATCGCACTGCCGCTGGGCATCTGGATCTTCGCCCCGCTGCGGCGTCGCGCCACCGCGAGCATCGCCGTTTTCGACGAACGTCGACGCAAGGACCGAGACCAGCTGCAGGCCAGGCTGCGCGGCGAGGAGATCTCCGCTGGCGAAGAGCCACCCACAGAATGACGGCAGCCCTGGCGCGCGAGGCGTTCGGTGCCGAATTCGTCGGTGCCGACGGCTTTCTCAACACACCCACCTATGGCTTGCCGCCGCGGTTCCTGATCGACGCGCTGCAGGACTGCATCACTGCGTGGCAGGCGGGAACGATGGACGCGTCGTCGTTCGACGAGCCGGTGCGCGCGGGCCGCGCCGCGTACGCCGCGCTGACCGGGGTGCCCGTCGACTCGGTGGCCATGGGCGGCAACGTTTCCGCGGTGCTCGGGCTGGTCGCGGCGGCGGTTCCCGACAACAGCCGGGTGGCCACCGTGGCCGGCGAGTTCACCAGCACCACGTTCCCGTTCGCCGCGCAGGCGGGCAGGGGTGTGACGATCACCGAGTTGGCGCCCGGCGAGTTGGTGTCGGCTGCCGCGCACTTCGACGTCGTGACGGCCAGCCTTGTGCAGTCCGCCAACGGCGCTATGCTCGACGTCGACGGCCTGCGGCGCACAGTGGCGGGCACCGACACGCTCACCGTCATCGACACCACCCAGGCGCTGGGCTGGAAAGTCCTCGACGTGGGCTGGGTCGACGTCACGGCCGCCGCGGTCTACAAGTGGCTGCTGGCACCGCGCGGCACCGCGTGGATGTCCTTGAGTGACAGGGTCAGCCGGATCATGACGCCGCATGCCGCGAACTGGTATGCGGGTGAGGACCCGTGGCAGACGATCTACGGGCTGCCGCTGCGGCTGGCCGATAGCGCCCGTCGATTCGACGCCTCACCCGCCTGGTTCAGCGCGCTGGGCGCCGGGCTGACGCTGCCGTGGCTGGCGTCCCTGGACGGCACCGCCGTCGAGGCGCACACCGTCGGGCTTGCCAATCGGGCGCGTTCAGAACTCGTTCTGCCCCAGCAGAATTCGGCCATCGTGTCGATACCGATCGCAGATGCGGCCGAGCGACTTCAGCGGGCAGGCATTCGGGCGTCGGTCCGCGCCGGCGCGGTGCGCGTCGGCTTCCACCTGTACAACACCGAGAACGATCTGGACCGGCTGCTCGATGCTCTGGGAGTTAACCGCCGATAGCAGCTAGCAGGTAGATCCCGAGTATGGCTGGCTGGGGGCCGAGATTGGCGACAGCGTTGACGACATCGGAGCTCGGCACCACGAGTCTATGAACCATGGTCACAGCACAAGCATCGACCGAGGTGCTCAGCCGCGAGACAGCCAATGTCGTTATCGGCCCGCGTGCCGGCGTCAAGTATGTGGTCGAGGCGATCGGAACGTTCTTCTTGGTCTTCACTGTCGGCGCCGCCGTTGGCAGTGGTAGCCCGTTTGCGCCACTGGGAATCGGCGCGGTTCTGATGGTGATGATCTATGCCGGGGGCCACCTGTCGGGTGGGCATTACAACCCGGCGGTGACGATGGCGGTGTTGGTGCGGCGCCGGATTCGTCTACGAGATGCGGTCGGGTATTGGGTCGTGCAGTTGGGTGCCGGGCTGCTTGCCGCCGTTGTGGTGCGTACTGTGGTCGACCCGACACGAACGGCGAACGCAGCAGCGATGACGCTGACGGGTCGCGCTCTCTTGGCCGCGTTCGTGGTGGAGCTGTTGTTCACCTTCGCGCTGTGTTACGTCGTGCTCAACGTGGCCACCAGCAAGCACCACCCCAATAATTCGTTCTACGGCCTGGCGATCGGATTCACCGTCGTAGCCGGCGCGGTCGCGGTCGGAGCGATCTCTGGCGGTGCCTTCAATCCGGCGGTGACGCTCGGGGCTGCCGTGATGGGCATGTTCGCCTGGTCGACGTTGTGGGTGTATCTGGTCGCGCAGGTGCTCGCCGGGATCACGGCCGGAGGCATGTTCGTCGCCCTCAACCGGGAAGACCGATGAGCCGCCTGGTGGCGGGGCATGTATCGATGCTCCACCGTCATCGCAGCGCACGGGGGGACACCACATCCGGCCGGTCGTTGGTCGGCGTGCCCGACCTGGCCACGGTCGTTGCCGTCGGACCGTTCGACGATCTCGACCATGCCAACGAACTGGCCGCGATGTTCACCGACGTGCAGCCGACCTGCCGGACACAACTGGTGTTGCTGGGTCGGGGTGCG
>JAOPVX010000097.1 GCA_025965975.1 Mycobacterium sp.
TTGGGACCCACCCGGATGGACTATCCGGGAACTATCGCTAATGTCGCTGCGGTTGCTCTCTATATCGGTGAAGTCTTGGGCAGCCGCTAGGGCTGGTTGAAAGGTAAGGCGTGGCACGCGACTATTACGGGCTGCTCGGAGTGGGCAGGGGTGCGAGTGATTCGGAGATCAAGCGCGCCTATCGGAAGCTGGCTCGTGAGCTGCACCCCGACGTCAACCCCGACGAAGCGGCGCAGGCTCGGTTCAAGGAGATCAGCGTCGCCTACGAGGTACTGAGCGACCCGGAGAAGCGCCGCATCGTCGACCTGGGCGGCGACCCACTCGAGAACGTCGCAGCGGCCGGCAACGGCTTCGGCGGCTTCGGCGGGCTTGGCGACGTCTTCGAGGCCTTCTTCGGCGGCGGGACGACATCCCGCGGCCCGATCGGGCGGGTCCGGCCGGGCTCCGACTCGTTGCTGCGCATGCGGCTTGACCTGGCTGACTGCGCCACCGGCGTGACAAAGCAGGTGACCGTCGACACCGCGGTGCTGTGCGACCTGTGCCAGGGCAAGGGCACCAACGGAAACTCAACGCCGGTCGCCTGCGATACCTGCGGTGGGCGCGGAGAAATCCAGACCGTCCAGCGCTCGCTGCTCGGCCAGGTGATGACGTCGCGGCCGTGCCCGGTGTGCGGCGGGGTCGGCGAGGTCATCCCCGACCCGTGCCACCGCTGCGGCGGCGACGGCCGAATCCGGGCGCGTCGGGATATCAGCGTGAAGATCCCGGCCGGCGTCGGCGATGGGATGCGCGTGCGGCTGGCCGCTCAAGGCGAGGTCGGCCCGGGTGGCGGACCGGCAGGTGACCTGTACGTCGAGGTCCACGAAAAGCAGCACGACGTGTTCGTCCGCGACAGCGATGACCTGCACTGCACGATCTCGGTGCCGATGGTCGACGCGGCGCTGGGCACCACCGTCACTGTCGACGCGATCATCGACGGACCGACCGAGCTCACCATCCCCGCAGGCACCCAGCCCGGTTCGGTGACCACGCTGCGCGGGCATGGCATGCCGCATCTGCGCTCCGGGGTGCGCGGCGACCTGCACGCCCACATCGATGTCGTGGTGCCCTCACGGCTCGACCCCGACGACATCGAGCTGCTGCACAAGCTGAAGGAAAAGCGCATCCGCGACGTGGCCGAGGTTCGGTCAACCCAAAACGCGTCGGCGGGCAGCGGGTTCTTCAGCCGCTTGCGCGAAACCTTCACCGGCCGATGATCTTCGGTGACCCGCACTGATCGTCATGGCGCGGTCCACCACGCCGTCTTCTACGTCGATGCGCTTGCCGAGGTCGGTGAGCTCGCGGTCGTCGACGGTGACGAGGGTTTCCACGCGGCCAACGTCCGGCGCATCCGCCCCGGCGAGGAACTCGACCTGGGCGACGGCGAAGGGGCGGTGGCGCACTGTGTCGTCGAGGACGTCGCCAAGGGCCGCTTGACGGCGCGGGTGCTGGACCGCTGGACCGTGCCGGGAGCCGTCCCCGCGGTCACGGTCGTTCAGGCGCTGCCCAAGTCCGACCGTTCAGAGCTCGCTATTCAGCTGGCCACCGAGGCGGGAGCCGACGCGTTCGTCGCGTGGCAGGCCGCGCGATGCGTGGCCAGGTGGGAATCCTCGGCGAAGGTCGACAAGGGTCTGCGCCGCTGGGGTTCGGTGGTCCGGTCGGCGGCCCGCCAATCGCGGCGCGCGTACATTCCGGCGGTCACCGGTGTGGTGTCGACGGCCGAGCTGGTGCAGCGGGTGTGTGACGACGGCGCGACGGCGGTCGTGCTGCACGAGTCGGCCGCTGTCAGGATGACGGAACTGCCGATGGGGCAGGCGGATTCGCTGATGCTCATTGTCGGGCCGGAGGGCGGGATCGCCGACGACGAGGTGGCCGCGCTGTCCGAGGCGGGGGCGACACCGGTGCGGCTGGGGCCAACGGTGCTACGGACGTCGACTGCCGCCGCCGTTGCTCTCGGCGCAGTCGGTGTGTTGACACCGCGGTGGGCCTGATCTGCGCTGCAGGCTTAACCGTTGGGACGCGCTGGTACCCGGCGGTAAACTGGGAATTCCAGAACCACCACCCAGGCAAAAGCCCAGAAAGCAGGCAGAAAGCCCCACGTGACGCCCCGCGAGACGAACGCTGACTCGGACGCACCGGTTCGCAGCAGCATCAATGTTCCGCCCGACCACGTCGTGGGCCTGCTGGGTTCCGCCGACGAGAATCTGCGCACACTCGAGCGCATCCTGGCCGCCGATGTTCACGTGCGTGGTAACGCGCTCACGCTGTCCGGCGAGCCGGCTGACGTCGCGCTGGCCGAGCGGGTGGTTTCCGAACTGATCGCGATCGTGGCCAGCGGCCAGAGATTGACACCCGATGCGGTCAAGCACAGCGTCGCGATGCTCACCGGCACCGGCAGCGAGTCACCGGCCGAGGTGCTCACTCTCGACATCCTGTCGCGGCGCGGCAAGACGATTCGGCCGAAGACGCTGAACCAGAAGCGCTATGTCGACGCGATCGACGCCCACACCATCGTGTTCGCCATCGGGCCTGCAGGCACCGGCAAGACTTACTTGGCAATGGCGAAGGCGGTCAACGCATTACAGACCAAGCAGGTCAACAGGATCATCCTCACCCGGCCGGCCGTGGAGGCCGGTGAGCGCCTTGGCTTCTTGCCCGGCACACTTAGCGAGAAGATCGATCCCTATCTGCGGCCGCTGTATGACGCGCTGCACGACATGATGGATCCCGAGCTGATCCCAAAGCTGATGAGCGCCGGGGTGATCGAGGTTGCGCCGCTGGGGTACATGCGGGGCCGGGCGCAGCCGTTGTTCACCAAGGTGTTGACGCCGACCGGTTTCCGGTCAATCGGTGAGCTGCAGATCGGCGATTTGGTGATCGGCTCGGATGGACATCCGACGGAAGTCCTTGGCGTCTATCCGCAGGGCTTCAAAGAGATCTACCGGGTTTACACCCAAGACGGGTCGTCGACACTTGCGTCCGGCGACCACCTCTGGCCGGTGTACACCCGCGCTGATCGGCGTCGCGGCAAGCCGGCACAGGTGTTGCAGACAAAGGAAATGGTCGGCAACCTTCGCGCGGCTCATTACCATCGCTACGAGTTGCCGCTGCTCAGTGCGCCAGCGAGCTTCGAGTGCCGGCCAGTGCCGCTCGATCCATATGCCCTCGGCTTGCTACTGGGTGACGGGTGTTTCTCGTGCCGGGCCACACCGACATTCGCAACGGCCGATCCTGAGCTCGCTGACGTGCTGAATCGGATCACCACGCCCGGTGAGGTCATCGCGATCGAGAACCCGGTTACGGGCGCCATGCGTCGACTGGGGCTTGCGGGTGCGAAGTCGAACGCCAAGTTTGTTCCCGACGATTACCTATTCAATTCGCCCGATGTGCGGCTCGCAGTTCTCCAGGGTCTGTTGGATTCCGACGGTGGTCCGGTAACGCAGCACGGGCGGACCAGCCGTGTTCAGTTCACAACCGTTTCCGATCGACTGCGGGACGACGTCGTTTTCCTCGTTCAGTCGCTCGGCGGTGTCGTGTTTTGCCAAACGGGGAAAGCAGAAGGCCGGAAACCTGGAAGGGCGCGCGGGCGAGAGGTACATCATCGCTCCGACGCACACCTCCTCGACATCCGCCTGCCTGAGGGCTTTGCTCCATTTCGGCTGGCTCGCAAGGCCGCGAAGTACGACGCCGTAGGCGGCGGGCGTCCGATCCGTTTTATCGACCGCATCGAGTCCGCTGGAACCGAGGAAGCCGTGTGCATCCAAGTCGCGGCTGCTGACTCGCTGTATGTCACCGAGGATTTTCTGCTTACCCACAACACGTTGAATGATGCGTTCATCATTCTCGACGAGGCACAGAACACCACCGGCGAGCAGATGAAGATGTTCTTGACTCGCTTGGGCTTTGGCTCGAAGGTCGTCGTCACCGGCGACATCACGCAGGTGGATCTGCCCGGCGGCGCAACCTCTGGCCTGCGTGCGGTGATGCAGATCCTCGACGGCATCGACGATATCCACTTCGCCGAACTCACCAGCGCCGATGTCGTGCGGCATCGGCTGGTTGCCGAAATCGTCGACGCTTACGAAAAGGCGGAAGCAGGCGATCCCTTGATGAATCGGGCGCAGCGGCGAGCTTCCGGCAGCCGTCCCCGGCGGTGACACCATGAGCATCGAGGTGTCCAACGAGTCGGGCATCGACGTTTCCGAAGAGGAACTGGTCAGCGTCGCCCGGTTCGTCATCCGCAAGATGAAAGTGCATCCCGCGGCCGAGCTTTCGATGGTGCTGCTCGACACCGCGGCCATGGCCGACCTGCACATGCGCTGGATGGACCTGCCCGGCCCGACGGATGTGATGAGCTTTCCGATGGACGAGCTCGAACCCGGCGGACGACCGGACGCGCCAGAGCCTGGGCCGTCGATGCTCGGCGACATCGTGCTGTGCCCGGAATTCGCTTCCGAGCAGGCCGCCGCTGCCGGCCACACGCTGGGGCAGGAGCTCGCGCTGCTGACCGTGCACGGCGTGCTGCACCTGCTGGGCTATGACCACGCCGAGCCGGACGAGGAAAAAGAGATGTTCGCCCTGCAGCGTCAACTACTCGAGGAGTGGGTGGCCGACCAGGTCGAGGCTTATCGCCAGGACCGCCAGGCCGAGAAGGACCGGCGGCTGCTGGACAAGTCCCGATTCTTCGACGAGCCGTGACCGGCTTAGCCCCGCTGCTGGGCGCGATCGCGCTCATCGGTCTCGGCGGGCTTTTCGCGGCGATCGACGCCGCCATCAGCACGGTGTCGATGGCGCGCGTCGAGGAACTCGTCCGCGACGAACGCCCAGGCGCGGTGCGGCTGGTGCGCTTGATGGCCGACCGTCCGCGCTATATCAATCTCGTTGTGCTGCTGCGGATCACGTGCGAGACCGCGGCCACCGTACTGCTGGTCGCGTTTCTCTACGAGCACCTCGTCCTGAAATGGGCACTGTTTGCCGCGGCGGCCATCATGGTGGTGGTCAGCTTCGTGGCGATCGGTGTCGGCCCGCGAACCGTCGGCCGGCAGAACGCATACACCATCTCATTGCTGGCCGCGCTTCCGCTGCAGGCGATCTCGGTGCTGCTCACTCCGATCAGTCGGCTGCTGGTCCTGATCGGTAACGCGTTGACGCCCGGTCGTGGGTTCCGCAACGGACCGTTCGCTTCCGAGATCGAGCTGCGCGAGGTCGTCGACCTGGCCCAGCAGCGCGGTGTGGTGGCCGACGACGAGCGTCGGATGATCCAGTCGGTGTTCGAGTTGGGTGACACCCCTGCCCGCGAGGTGATGGTGCCGCGCACCGAGATGGTGTGGATCGAGGCCGACAAGACCGCCGGGCAGGCCACGTCGTTGGCGGTGCGCAGCGGCCATTCCCGGATCCCGGTGATCGGGGAGAACGTCGATGATGTGGTCGGCGTGGTTTACCTGAAAGACCTTGTGCAGAAGACCTACTACTCGACCAACGGCGGTCGCGACACCAAGGTGGCCGAGGTGATGCGCCCGGCGGTGTTCGTGCCGGACTCCAAACCGCTCGACGCGCTGCTGCGCGAGATGCAGCGCGACCGCGTCCACATGGTGTTGCTGGTCGATGAGTACGGTGCCATCGCCGGCCTGGTCACCATCGAGGACGTGCTGGAGGAGATCGTCGGCGAGATCGCCGACGAGTACGACACCGACGAGGTCGCGCCGGTGGAGGACCTGGGCGACAAGCATTTTCGGGTGTCGGCCCGGCTGCCCATCGAGGACCTTGGCGAGCTGTACGAGATCGAGTTCGACGAGGACCTCGACGTCGACACGGTCGGCGGCCTGCTGGCCCTCGAGCTTGGCCGCGTCCCGTTGCCGGGAGCCGAGGTGACCTGGGACGGGCTGCGGCTGCGCGCGGAGGGCGGTCCGGACGATCGCGGTCGGGTGCGAATCGGCACCGTGCTGATCAGCCCGACCGAACCCTAGAACAGGAGCGCGAATGACCGAGCTCGACGCCGAGGACGCGAAGCTGGTGGTGCTGGCCCGTGGTGCGATGGGGCGGGCCGAGGCGTCCAGCGGCGCGGCGGTGCGCGACCTCGACGGCCGCACCTACTCCGGCGCCCCGGTCGCGCTGGATGCCCTGCAGCTGACCGCGCTGCAGGCAGCCGTCGCTGCGGCGGTGTCCAGTGGCGCGACCGGTTTGGAGGCCGCCGTGCTGGTCGGTGGCGCGGCCGACGACGCGGGCGTGGCCGCGGTGCACGAGCTGTCGGCCGGCGCGGCGATCGTCGTCACCGATCGGGCGGGCAGGGTGCAGTGACCGAGTTCCGTTCGGGCTTCGTCTGCTTCGTCGGCAGGCCGAACACCGGAAAGTCGACGCTGACCAACGCGCTGGTCGGCGCGAAGGTGGCGATCACGTCGAACCGCCCGCAGACCACTCGGCACACGATTCGCGGCATCGTGCACCGGGAGAACTTCCAGATCATCCTCGTCGACACCCCTGGCCTGCACCGGCCGCGCACGCTGCTGGGGCAGCGGCTCAATGACCTGGTGAAGGACACCTATTCGGAGGTCGACGTCATCGGGCTCTGCATCCCGGCCGACGAGAAGATCGGCCCGGGGGACCGGTGGATTTGCGAGCAGATCCGCACGATCGCGCCGAACACCACGCTGGTGGTCGTCGTGACGAAGATCGACAAGGTATCCAAGGACCGGGTCGCCGTGCAGCTGCTCGCGGTCAGTGAGCTCGTCGGGCCCGACACCGAGATCGTTCCGGCCTCGGCGACGACGGGCGAGAATCTCGATGTCTTGACCGACGTGCTCGCGGCACTGTTGCCGCCCGGCCCGGCGTTCTACCCCGACGGCGAGCTCACCGACGAGCCCGAGGAAGTTCTGATGGCCGAGCTGATCCGCGAGGCCGCGCTGGACGGCGTGCGCGACGAGCTGCCGCACTCGCTGGCCGTCGTCATCGAGGAGGTCAGCCCGCGCGAGGGTCGCGACGATCTCATCGACGTGCACGCCAACCTCTTCGTCGAACGTGAGAGCCAGAAGGGCATCGTGATCGGCAAGGGCGGCGCCAGGCTGCGTGAGGTGGGCACCGCCGCGCGCACCCAAATCGAGAAGCTGCTCGGCACCAAGGTGTACCTCGACCTACGCGTCAAGATCGCGAAGAACTGGCAGCGCGACCCGAAACAGCTCGGCCGGCTTGGGTTCTGAGCGCTTGCGCGAAGAACAATTCAGCGCTGTTGAGCGCTTGCGCGAAGAACAATTCAGCCTTCTTGAGCGCTTGCGCGAAGAACACCACCGTCGTGCCCGCAGGTGCAGCCGTCAGCGATTCGATCACCCCGCGCACCAACTGAGCGGTGTCGGTGACACCCGAGTGCGCCCACGCGGTGAGGGCGCCAAGCGGCAGTGTCTTCGCCACGGATGTGCCGACCGCCCGCCGCCCTTCGCATCCCCGCGACACGGCGGCCGACAACGCGTCGCGGGCGATCCGGCTCTTCCCAACACCTGCCGCCCCACAAATCACGATCCCGGAAACGTCCGAAGCCAAGATGGCGGCCTCGACGGCACGCATTTCTTCCGAGCGGCCGGTCAATGGCCACGACAGGCCCACCCAGAAGCCTAAGAGCACCGAATGCGCCAGGCAGAGCAAACGACTGCTTTGCGAAAGGCATTGCCCGATCGGTTCACTCGCGGGCTGGGTGATTCAGGCCGTTTGTGCGGCCAACTGACTGTGTCGGCGACGTCAGCGCCCGCCTTCCAACCCTCAGGACTCGCCGTCGCACAGCTCGATTAGCCGACTCGCGGTCCACGCCGGGGTAACGCCGGGGGCACGCAACAGATAGCGCGCCCGCTCGTCGGCGGTCCAGCCGAACGCCTCGCCGAGTCCCTCGAGCATGGTGCGAAGGTAGGGCGCCGACGGCGGTGTCGGCTCGAGATCCAGCAGGCACGTGATCGTAAACATCGGCACGCCGGCCCGGTCACCCACATGCAGGAGCGTCTCATAGGTGTCAGACGGAAGTGCCCATTGCCCGTCGGCTCCGCCAGTCAAGGCCAGGTCGGCATCGACTGGGCGCCAGACTTCCTGGGCGACAACATCACTCAGCTGTCCGAAGGTGAGCAGGTACGCCCGCGCCGCCAGCTCGCCGTCGGCATGCGGGTTATAGAACGCGATACCCCCGCCCCACACCTTGGACCTGCCCGCAAAGGCGACGCGGCCTATCAGATGTACTCCGACGTCCCCCTGCGGTGGTGACTGGTTACGGCATCCCAGGTAGGTACGACTGCCGCCGCGGGGCCGTCCGCCGGAGATATAGCAATCGAAACGCGCCGCGCACATATTCGATCCGTAGGCCACGTACCAGACCAGATCCTCGGTTCCTAAACGCAGGCTCAACCGACGACGGATCCTTCCTCGAGCGCCAGCTCAGCCTCTCGCAGGAGCACGGACTGTGCCTCCGCGTAGATCTGCTGGGCATGTGCGGGGGAGTCTCCGACGGCGGTCAGCCCGACGCGACCACACTCGGTCAGGCAGCTGATCATGTGGAACACCACCCCGGTCCGGCGGGACTGGTCGAAATGCAGGCCGTGGTCGACGACGATGTCGAAGAGGTCCGTGACGGTCAGGCCCTTGAGCCGTTCGTCCTCGAGGTGGTCGGTCGCGACCAGGTACTTGGCGCTGCCAGTTGGGGTCAGGAAGACTCCATGCTCGCCGTCGTAGCTCCCGTCGGTCAGGAACTGCAGGGTCAGGAACGGATGAGTGGTCCCGCCCTTGCGCAGATTCAGCTCGATCGCGTACGGCGTCCACGCGCCGCTCTCGTCTTGCACCACAACGAAATCCACCGCGAAGCGGCCGAGCGTGCCGAGCTCCGCAAGACGCTGTCCGATCACCATAGCGGGCTCGGCGATGGCCGCGGCATAGGCGGGATCCGCAGGAAACACGCAGCCGAGGTACTTCTGTCCGCTCTTACCGCCGAGAAGCTGGTCGTGGGTGGACAGCAGCTCGACGGTGCCGTCCGGCAGTGCCCGCATCTGGACACTGGGACTGGTCAGCGCCACTCCGGTGATCCGTTCCTCGACGATGCCGCCGTGTTCCTCGAACGCGGCGAGATAGACGTCGAGAGCGAGGTTGTCGGCCTCCAGTTGCATGCCGAGGATGCGCTCAGCGATCGCCGCCGCCTCGTCCGGCGAACCCGAGGGCGGCAGTCCGCGCAGGTCCACCATGGCATTACCGGATCCCGAGACTCCCTCGTTGAGCTTCACGATCGCCTGACTCAGCGATGGTCGTCGTAATCGCATGCGCTGCACGCCGGCCACGATGTCGTCGACCGTGTGGAGGTCCTCCACGCCGACCGGGCACTGCACCCCCAACTCCTCGAACATCCGGCGGCAGCCGGTCTTGCTGCCGAGATCGGCCAGCCGGGGATCCGCGCCGTACATGGGGATACCGAGGGACAGCGCGACGTCGCGTTCCAGCGGTGTGGTGTTGTACGGGATCAGGTGACTTCGGTCGGGGTTGGGGATCAGGGACCGGATCTGCCGCAACAGCTTTGGTCGCGCCAGCAGCTTAGAGCTGAGCGAGCCCGGCGACGCGTCGCCGATCGGGATCAGGATGAGGCGGGCACGGGCGTGGCGCGGTATCACGCCGGGGAGCAACCCGAGGTAGTACTCCACGATCGATTCCGAGATCGGCTGCGAGGTCACGTAGATCATCCGTAGCCGCGGTTGGCGGAGCAGCAGCAACAGGAACAGCGCGCGTTCCTCCAAGGCCTGCGTGACGGTGCCGCTCTTGGGAGTTGGGCCCTCGATGCTGATCGAGGGTACGACGACGACGGATTCGTCGTCGAAGCCGAGCCGCATCGATTCCCATACGGTCGGCATCGCCCGTTGCAACTTGTCGAAGACGCGGAACCGCTCGTCTTCGCCGAGGTGCGACAGCGGCCGACCCGCGCCTCGGTGGTCGGGAGCCTGTAGTTGTGTCATGTGCCTGCCTGTCTTTCGTGTAGTGCACTGATGTTGTGGACCCGCACCGAGCGGCTGAATCCCTTGGGCTGCACGTCGCCGACGACTTCCGATTCGCATAGGTGCTCGATGGGCGCGAGCACGCGGTCGGTGACCAGTACCTGCCAGGGGCGTGCATCGGCACACAACCGCGCGGCCAGATTCGTCACGCTGCCGATCGCCGCGTAGTCGAAGCGGCCTTCGAAGCCGATCCTGCCGAGTGTCGCGAAGTTTTGGGCGATCCCGATTCCAAGGGCGAGGTCGTTCCCGTTGCGAAGCCAGCGGTCGGCGAGCGCGTGCACCGCGTCGCGGATGTCTAACGCCATTCGGACGGCACGCTCGGCCGGATCGTCGCACGGGATCGGGTCGTTGAAGAACACCATGACGCCGTCACCGGTGAATCGCTCGAGTGTGCCGCCGTGTTCGTGCACCCGCGCCCCGATGGCCCGGTGATACTCGCGTAGCACTCCCATCACCTCCTCGGGCTCGCTGGCCTCGGCGAATGGGGTGAAGTTCCTGAGGTCGGTGAAGACAACGACTATCTCGCGGCGGTGGCTCTCCAGTAGCGTCTCGTCGCCAATGACGAGATCGGCAAGCTGCGGTGAGAGGAATCGGCGTAAGCGGTTGGCGCGGTCGAGCTCGGCCACCTGGTGAGCGACTCGGGACTCGAGTTCGGTGTTCCAGCTCGCGAGCTCTCTGCTCTTGGTTTCGACCTCCCGGAACAAGCGCGCGTTGACGATGGCCAGCGCCGACTGACTGGCGAATGTCTGAAGAAGCTCGGTCACGTCGGGGGGGAAGTTGCCTGTGCCTCGGCGGCGGATCACCAGCACACCGAGCATCTGTTCGCCGCCCAGGATGGCAACCGCCAGCACCGAGCGCCATCCGTCGCGGAACAGGATGTCCAGATAGGGATCGCGCTCCGCGTTGGCAAGGTCAGGAATCTCGAAAGGCTCGTGGGAGCCGGCGGTCCGACCGATGAGGGTCGACTCGCTGCCGATCGTGATCGCCTGCAACTGCTGAAGCAGGTCGTGGCTGCTGCCGAAAGCGTGGACGCGGAACGAGTCGCTCGCCTCGTGGTATTCCAGGATTGATCCGCCGTCGGTTCGCAGGGTGATGTCGCCGAAGCCGAGGTTGGTGAGCCGCACCGCGTTGCTGACGATGCGTTCCAGGACCTCATCGAGGTCCAGGCTCGAGCCGACCGCCTCGTCCACCTCCTGCAGCGCCTCGAGCTGCGCCACCTTGTTCGCCAGCTCGGTCCGTCGGGACTCGAGTGCACGCATCAGGTTGACCTGCCGCAAGACGATCGCGGCCTCTACGGCGAATTCTTCGAGGAGTGCGCGTTCGCGATCGTCGAACGGCGCCACGTCGGTGCGCCACATGGAGAGCACGCCGACGACCTCGTCCTGCAGCAGCATCGGCGTTGAGAGCAGGGTGCGGAAACCGGTGGCGCGCTGAAGGTCGCGCCGTCCATAGTCCGCGTCGGCGAGCACGTCGGGTATCTGGACCGTGCACCTGTCTTCGGCCGCGCGCCCGACCGTCGACGAACGGTTCCTAGCGATCGGCTGCTCCATCAGGTGTCGGCGATAGTCCTCCGGGGTCTCGCCGGCGACCCGCGAGAGACGGAACACGTCACCGTCGAGGAGGAACAGTTGGGCTGCGCGCGCTCCGCACAGCCGCGCCGCGTATTCGAGAACGGTGTCAAGGACTGCCCCGGGGTTGGCGACGTCGCGGCCGAGAGCCGCAAGAATCTCGCGGCTCGCTGCCGACTGCTCACGCGCGTCACGCAGCTCGTGGTCTGCATCGTCGGTCGGATCAGTCACCAGGCCGCCTTTCGGACTTCACGACGGTGATCGTGGTCCACGCGCCAACGTGGACACGATCGCCGTCGGCGAGTTGGATCTCCTCGCCGTTTACCAGGAAGTCGTCGCTGTCGTTGAGGCTGGTTCCGTTGGTCGATCCCAGGTCGGTGATCGTCAGACCGGCGTCGCGGACCCGCAGCACCGCGTGTTGTGTGGATACGCCGCGGTCGGCTGGGTGGATGCCGAGGTCGATCTCGGGTTCCACGCCCTGGTCGCGGTTATGGCGTCCGATCAGTGCGTTGTCGCGCACGGTGATTCGGCGCTCGGGGAAGAACTCCGGGAATTCGACCGTGTCCGGGCCTCCGCTGGCGAGGACGCGTTCGTAGAACTCCCGGTCGGCGGCGACGACCGCGGTCCATCCGACGCTCTGTGGTGCGCTCGGTGACGGCGCTGGCACCGCCGAATCGTGTCCACACTCCTCGCAGAAGCGACCGGTGATCGGTGCCTGGCACGCCGGGCATGCCGTCACGCCGGCTGGCGGTGACGAAGTCGGTTGTGGTGCAGCCATTCCGATCGGTGACCCGCACACGTCGCAGTAGTCCTCGGCCGCTGAGACGTGTCCGTCGGGGCAAGTCGGCATCAGGGCTCCTTCCGCACTCGGACGGTTCTCGTCGAGCGTGCATCGAGGGCCATCTCGTCTGCCGCGGCGATCTGGGGTCGCAGCCGAGCCGTGCCGGTGTGCTCATCGACGTCGATGAATCGCTTGAGCAGCCTGGCTGTGGGGTCATGGCCCGATTCGACGGCGAGATCCAATGCGCGCTTCAGTTTCGCTGTTGCAATCTCGACGTCGCCGTTTTCGCGTGCACTCAACCCGTCCTGAATCGCCTGCGCCAGCTCTGCCTGGCCCGTATAGTGCGCCACGCGCCGGCTGATCTGCGCGCACAGCGCCGAGTCGGCCGTCCACATCGCCGTCATGAGCCCTTCGCCAAGGATCTCGTCCCCGGCGACGACAGTCACTCGGGCGGCCAGCTTCTCCCGTCCGACCCCCGCGGGTTCGACCTCGACCTGAACGTGGTAGTCACGCTCTTCGGTGCCCCACGCGCCAAGCGGGTATTCGCTGCGCTGATTTCCCGCGTCGACCCGCCGGTGGGTCAAGTCCTCGACGGTCGGCGCGACTTGCTTGACGAACACGATGCGCGCGCTCGCCGGCGTCCATAGGCGCAGGGTCAGCGCCGGAATCGACCTACCCATCGATGCGCGCACCATCGCCGCGAAATCGTCGGCGAGATCGGCGGGATCGGCCACGATGTCCACGGTGCCCAGCAGAGCCGAGGAGATCGCCCGCAGTTCATCGACGCGCCAGTCGGTGCCGACTCCGCGACAGTCACAGCTGAATTGCCCCTCGCTCAGCGCGATTTCGCGCTGCAACTCGTCGGGGGTTTCGTGCTCATCTTTGCCGTCGGTGAGCAGAATCGCGTGGGTGATAGCTTGTGGGTGCTGTCCGGCGATGCCGCGGACGTGAGCCAGCCAGGTGCCCATCGCGGTGCCACCTTCTGGCCGCAGACCGTCGAACGCGCGCGCGGCGGCCGCCCTGGTCGCAGCATTCGCCTGCGTCGGGGATCCGTCGGCTGGGTAGACAGGGCGCGCCTTGTTTGTCCCGGCGACGATTGTGAAGAAGGTGCCGTCGAGCAGTTCGTTGACCGCGGCGGTGGCGGCACGTTTGGCGGCCTCGAACTTGTCCACAGGTGTCAGCATCGAACTCGAGCAGTCGATGATGATCGCCTCGACCCGTTGCGGCGGTTCGACCGTCGTCGCGATGTCGCTTCCGGCGGCGATGGAGATGATCGCATCGAGTGTCCCGGCACCCTCGGCGAGATAGCGATTGTGATCGACGTCGACGGAAATACCGGAAATACCATGGTGCTCAGCCGAACTCATGAAGCCCTCCGATCGGTATCACTGCGACAGTGACGTTGTCGTGGCCGCCGGCCTGCAGCGCATAGTCGACCAGCGCGCGCGCTGCCGCGGTTGGGTGCGTCCCGGTGCAGAACCGCGCTATGTCGTCGGCGTTGGGGAGGTAGTTCCACAGCCCGTCGGTGCACATCACCAGGGAGCCCGGTCCGGCGGCGGTGATGGTGTGCACGCTGGATTCCGACCATGGCGTCGATTCGGCGTCCGCGCCGAGCCAACGGGTCAAGGTGTGCGCTCCGGCGTGCACGGCTTCCGAGTCGGCCGCAACACCGGCGGTGATGAGTTCCTGCGCCAGGGAGTCGTCGACGGTCAGCCGTTGGGCAGGCGCAGGCGGTTCGGGCAGCCAGTACACCCTGCTGTCGCCGACATTGCCGACGCTGATCTGCACCGTCCCCGTGGAGGTCCGAACGACTGTGGCCGCGGTGTAGGTGCATGACGGCGCGCTTGACGGATCCGTTCGCGCCGCCGCCGCCGCCTTCGCCGCATCGCCCAGCCCCGCCATCACCGCCGAGCGGGCCTTGCGGGAGGCTGCCAGTGCGGTAAGCATCGCATCTACACCGGCGGTCGAGGCCGCAACCGCGGCATTACGCGCATCACCGGAGGTGGAGACCCCGTCGCAGACAGCAACGGCTATCGCGTGGGGCCGCTCGCCGTCGCCGCCCGCCACGATCCCGGCTGCGGCGGCGTCCTCGTTGCGGACGTGTTCGAGACCGCGGTCGCTGATCAGCACGATCCCGGCGATTTCCATCTGATCGCGATCGGGCTCGGCGCGCCGATTACCGCAAACGGTGCAGTACTCGCCAACATGGGTCTTGTTGCCGCAGTCGGCGCAGGGTTCATCCGGACTCTCGGTGGCTCTCCGCGATCGAGGTATGGCGACTCGGCGGACCTCGGACAAAGGGGCGCCGCAGTTCTCACAGAACCGGTCGGTGCGCTGCACACTGGAAGCGCACCGCACACATGTCGCGACCGTCCCGCTCATGTCCTGGTCCTCGGGCGAATCGTATTTGCCTTCTGCACCAACGCGATTCGCTCCCACATGTCGGTTGTATCGTGCGCAAGGGCGCGGTAGCACAGTTCCATTCCGGTCCGGATGCCGCGTTCGTCGAAGTCGGCGCCGAGCAGCCGCGGAGCCTTGGGTGCCTTCCCGGCGCGTAGCCACTCCAGTGCGGCGGCGAATACTCGCAGCCGGATCCCCGCCCGCTTGGCTGCTGATTCCAGGGTCAATGCCGAGACGCGCTGATCGGCATCGACGAGCGTGTGCTCGTCCAGGCTGTCGGGTTTGCGCCCGTCGAGCAGGATCTCGATCGCGGTCGTGCCGGCTGGAGCGGAGTACGCCGTCGCGACGGGCACCCGGTCCAGCGCCGCTATCGCGTCGGCCCGGTTTCCCGCCCGCGCACGCTGCCTCGCGAGCCCGAATGCGGCGCTGACGTAGCTGTCATCTGTTCGCCACACCGTCTCGTAGTAGCGTTCCGCGTCAGCGCGGGAGCCGCGGAGTTCGGCGGTGGCCGCGATCGCCACTTTGGGCGGGAGCTCTCCGGGCAGCGCGGCCAGCACTTCGTCGAAATCGGCGGCGGCCTTGTCGAAATCGCCTTCGAGCAGCGCGCATTGGCCGCTGTACCACGGCAGCCGCCAGTCTCCCGACAGCTGGGGACTCAATTCGGCAAGCCGCGTACGGGCGTCCGCGGGCGCACCGGTTTGCAGCGCAGCCCGGACGAGGCGCAGCGGCACTTCGATGGAGGAACTGGTGCCTTGGTGCGCGCCGCTCCTGGCGAGTTTCAGCGCGTATTCGAGTTGGGCGGGTGGTGTGCCGCTCGTGGTGGCGAGTATTGCGGAGCCGGGGTCGTTCGGGTCGACGACGGGAACCGACAAGGCCGCGATCACCTCAGCGGGATCGATCGCCAGGTTCCGCCCCGCTCCGTAGACACCGCGCTGCGGGCTGAAGTGGTTTGACTTCTTGGGCGGCAAGGTCGCGCCGTCGGCGGCCGCGATCTCGTGCAGCACCCCGGTCAATTGGTCGGCCATCTCCTCCATGGACGCGAATCGTCGTTGCGGTTCGGGGTCGGTAGCGCGAACGATGGCGCGATAAAGAGATTCGTGCTTCGCGAGTACCGGCGTGGTTGTGGGTCCGGGTAGCTGCTCGACGAATCGGCCGTTCTGCTGCGGGACGTCCATCACGAGAACGGCAAGTGTGCGCCCGACCGCGTACACGTCGGTGGCCACGGTGGCGCCGGTCCGGACGATCTCGGGTGCCAGGTAACCCGGGGTGCCGAAGATCGTGCTGTCGTCGTCGTCCATGGCGACGACGGCGCCGAGGTCGATGAGCTTGAGTTGCTCGTCGCTCTGCATCACATTGTCGGGTTTGAAGTCGCAGTAGGCGAATCCCTGCTCGTGCAGGTAGCCGAGTGCCGGTGCGATCTCGACTATGTAGGCGACGGCCCAGTCGGGAGGCAGGGCACCGTTGTTGGCTTTGCGGATCTGCTTCAGCGATGTTCCGTCCACGTATTCCATGACTATGTAGCCGACTGGTATTCCGTCGGCGTCCACGTGCTCGACGAAGTTGTAGACCGAGACGATGTTGGGGTGTTGCACTCGGGCGAGGGCATGGGCTTCGGCAGCGGCGGTGGCCATGGCATCGGCATCGGCAGAGTTCACCAACCCCTTGAGCACCACCCAGCGGTTGTCCAACTTGCGGTCGATTGCCAAGTAGATCCAGCCGAGCCCGCCATGGGCGATACAGCCCTGCACCTCGTACTGGCCACCGACGAGGTCGCCGTGAGAAAGCTTGGGCACGAAGGAATATCGCGTACCGCACTGCGTGCAGAAGCCCTGGGTCCGTCCCGGCGGTCCGTCGCCTCCACGTCCGACGGGCTTGCTGCATTGGGGGTTGCCGCAGAACCGGTGACGTTCCGGCACCTGTGGATTGGTCAAGATCGCTGCGGCAGGGTCAGCGCGCGGTATGCGCGGTATCGCGACGACCCCCGCACCGAGGCGACCGCGTGCGCTGGCGGGACTCGACGACTCGTTGCGCGCCGGTCGCCCTGATGGGTCGGGTGATCCGAGCGGTTGCGTCGCGGCAGGCAAGCTCTGTGGCGTAAAGGTTGCGGGCGCGGTCCCGCAGATGTCGCAGTAGCCGGCGACGACGGTTCCAGCGCACCCCGGTTCAGCGCAGCTCATTTCGTCCTCCGCTGCTTGTCGGCGAGCATCTGCTGATATTCCGTGATCGCGCGGGTCGCCGCAGGAAGATCGCAGGGTCGTCGTGACAGCAGGCCGGATGCGGCCCGGCCGGACGACATCAGGTCTGGATCCTTGCCAAGGCCGAGGCGTGCCGCCTTGGCCTGGTATGCCGTCAGTCGGCCGCGGAGTTCGCGGCGCCGGTCGAGCAGGCCCTGCGCGAGTTCCTCCTCGTCACGCACGAGTTTCAGAGCCGACTCGATCAGGTGCTGCAGCGATCGCAGCGCCGCCGCGTCGGGTGTGTCGATCGACCGCAGGCGGGCGCGGAGGCTGGGTTCGGCGTCGGTGTGCATCGCAGGCAGGCCTGGCACCACGGCTTCCTTGGCGCGTGCACGAGTCTGAGCCACGTGCTGTGTCGCGTCCCTCAGCGCATCCAGACGTGAGGCCGTCGCAGCCACCGCCTCGGGCCAGTTCGCCTGAAGTGCAGCCAACTTGCCGATTACGAGGACGCGTTCTTCGACGTCGTGCGCGGTGAGGGAGAGGGGATCGCTCGCCGAGACCTGCAACAGGTCGGTGCTCTCCGTCGGAATGGTGCCGCCCGGTTCGTCGAGCCGTTTCAGCACCGGTGCGAGCCCTGCCGCGGTAAGGCAGTTGATCTTGTCGACGGCGTCGAGAAACTCGGCCACGGCCGGGTAGGCGTCACGCATCCGATCCGTCGTGTCGGGGAGGCCGGCATGATCGGTTGCGTCATCGGACCCGGCGATCATGTGCTGCGCCAGCGGGTTTCGCTGCCGCCAAACGTCGGGTGCACGATCACGCAGCAGTCCCGTCAGCTCAGCGCGGTCGAGGTCATCGAGCTTCGATCGGCGCTCCCGCACCGCCCGCGCGGATTGCAGAATCGACGTCATCCATCCCATGCCCTCCCACAGCTGTCCGATCGATTCCTCGACGGGCACCCACCGCTGCGCTGTCACCCCGGTCGGCGGATAGCGACGCACGTGCTCGAGGCCGGGGTGGTTGTCCAGTTCCAGTAACGCCGCTGCGAATGAAGCGACTTCCGCTGTGCGGGTGGCGAGTTCGCGATCGATTTCGTCGGCTGTCAGAACATTCAGAACATTCACGGTTGGTCCTGATACCGCGGTGGCGGAGGACCAGGTGACGGCCCGAGGCTACTACTCAGCCACGTCTGGTAGATGCGTTCCCACGTTCCGTCGACCCGCATCCGATCGAGGGCACCGTTGACGAATCGAACCAGGTCCCCGTTCTCCTTCCTGATCCCGATGCCGTACGGCTCCTTCCCTAAGCTGGGACCGACCACCGCCACGTTCGGGTCCTGTTTGACAAGCCCGGCCAACACCGCATCGTCGGTACTGACGGCATCGACCTGCCCCTGTTGCAGCATCACCAGACAATCGGTCCAGTTGGCCGCACCGACCACGATGGGCTTGGGGTTCAGCGCGAGCAACGTCGGCAGTGAGGTCGTGCCCGATACCGCACACACCCGTTTGCCGCCAAGTGCCGCGGCAGAATCGATTCCCGAACCCTTCACGGAGAGGATCTTTTGGTATGCGTCGTAGTACACCGTGGAAAAGGCCACGGTGTTCTTGCGCTCACAGGTGATTGAGTAGGTCCTGACGACCAGGTCAACCTGCCCCGAGGTCAACGCGGACTCCCGGTCTCTCGCGTCGACAACCCGCAGATCGATGCGGTCCGGATCACCCAAGATGGCGCGTGCGATCTCGCGGGCGAGGTCGATGTCGAATCCCTCCACACGATCCGTTGACGGATTCCGGAAGCCCCATAATTCGGTGTTCTGGTCCACTCCAACGATGAGTCGTCCGCGCTCGGCGATCGCCGCCATCGTCGAACCCGGCGGCATGGCACCCGGCGCAGGCTGCGGGCCGGGCCGCAGGCTGGCTTCGCGGTCGCAGTCCGTATTGCCGACAGCTGGCGGTGCGCTCGTAACCTCCGGCGCATCAGCAGGTTTGGCCTCGACCGGTGCGACCGTCACCGGTGCTGGCGGCGGCGGTGATGATCCACAACCGGCGCCGATGAATGCACATGCCGCCAGCGCTACGACAACGTGTGCGTTCATAAGAACTCCTTGAGCCGCGGCCACAAGCCGGTGACTGCCGCCGCCGCCGCGACCACCATCAGCACAACCGACCCCGTGGGACTCCACGACAGTGCTATGCCTGCCGCCGAGACGCGGTCGCGCAGCGTGGCACGGGCGTGCTCGATCTCGCTGCTCAAGCTGGATTCGACAACGGCGTACTGCGCAGCCGAGGCATCCGGATCGGGACCGATCGCCTGCGCGACTGCAGCCGGGTAGTCACCGCCAAGGTAGGCCTCGACCTGCTTACGGTGGCTCTCGGTCCATTTCCGCAGACCTTCGGCCGCAGCGGGCGGGCCCGCGCCAAGTGCCGTGGCCAGTTCGTCGATGTGGCCGTAGAAATCCTTCTCGCCGGCTGTGAGGTCGCCGTGCGCGATGAGTTCAAGGGTTTCGTCGGTCCGAGCCTTGCTGGCGAGGATGCGGGCCTTTGCGAGCTGACCGAACCTGGTGGTCCCCTCGATTCGGCCGTGCTCGATATCGCCGACCGCGAAACGGGTGGCCACCACGATCCAGACGATGGCCACTGACACCACAGCCGCCGCGACGACGAGCCCGATGTTGAACTGCCGGTTCGTGCGGGCGAGCATGATCGCCGAGGCGATGCCTATCGCAGCCAGGACCAGCCCCAACAGCACGAGGCCGACCGTCGGAGCTGATGCGACGCCGCGCTGGTCTTCATCGACCGAGCGAAGATCGGCGGCGTGGATCTTCTCCGCGCCGGGAAGGAGCTTGGTCTGCATCAACGACGACGCCTCTCGCAGATAGGCAGACCCAAGCGGAAATTGCTGCACGTTGTTGGCCCGTGCAGCCTCGACCAGGCCCGTGTACGTGGCCAGTTGTTCAGATATTTCGGCGACCGAAGTGCGGGTATTGGTGTCGGTGGCCCCCGCTGTGGCGTCCGTCAACGCTGATGCCGCTCCGGCCAAGGCTTGCCGGTATCGAAGCCGCATCGAAGGGGTTTGGATCCCACCGGAAAGGAACGCTGATGCCGCGGCGGCATCGGCCGCCGACAAATCGGCGTACAGGTTCTGCGCCGCGTTGGTGAACGGCTCGGAACGGTCAAGGACCGCGTTGTGGTGCGCGATCCGCTCGTCTAGCTCGGCTGCACACACTATGCCGGCAACGATGCACGTCGCCGCGACGGTGACCGCGACCAGCACGACGACACCCGGCGTCGTGCTGGCGAAGCGTCGCAACCACGCAACCCAAGCGCGCACGTCCCGTGCGTGAGTGAGGCCCGCCGCGTTCACCGTCCAACTCCCCCCGTTTCAGACCAGCTTTCGCCGATGATTAGACTCCGCCAATTGTCGGGCCGGGCAATATCGGGCAATCGAGTAGTGGACCACTCGAATTTGAGCCGTGCACCACTTGCATGTCGGTGATGACTTGGCAGCCGTTGAACACCTCCGATGACCCACCGATGCGCTGCGCCACCCGCGCCTGCTCTCTTACGCTGTGAAGATGCAGTTGACGTGGCCGTTTACCGGGCGCATTCGGGAGATGCGGTTCATCGAGGCCGCGGTGTCCGACCCCGGTCGGTCGGGCATAGTGATCTCCGGTGCGGCTGGGGTCGGTAAGAGCCGCATCACCCGCGAAGCACTCGATTCCGCCGCGTCGAAGGGCTGCGAGGCCCGCTGGGTGGTGGGCACGTCTTCGGCGCGAGGACTTCCGCTCGGCGCGCTGGCTTCGTGGGCTGGGTCGGTCGGCACCGACAGTCTCCACCTTGTGTGCGGCGTGATCGACTCGCTCACCGCCGGTTCCGCGGACACCACGGTAGTCGTGGGTGTTGACGACGCGCACCTGCTCGATGACCTGTCTATCTTCGTGTTGCATCAGATCGTGCAGCGGGGGGCCGCGAAGGTGGTACTCACAGTCCGTGAAGGTGAACCGATTCCCGTTGGGATACAGGAACTTTGGAAAGACGGTCAGTTCGACCGCCTTGATTTGCAGCCGTTGTCGACCGACGACACCACCGCACTGCTGTCGGCCACGTTGGCCGGATCACTGGATCCGCCGGCTGCCGACCGACTGTGGCAGCTGACCCGCGGCAACGCACTGTATCTGCGCCACATCGTCGAGCAGGAGGTCGCCGATGGTCGGCTCGAAAATCAGCGTGGGTCTTGGCGGTGGATCGACGATCCGATCGTGCCAAGTGGCCTTCTCGATTTGATCGAGTCCCGCATTGGAGCCCTCCCCATGGCAGTCGGCTCCGTCATAGACACCCTCGCGATCGGCGAGCCTATCGAGTTGGGAGCGCTGCGACGCATCACCGAGCCGGGGGCCGTTGAAGAAGCCGACACCCGTGGCCTGATCAGCCTCGAGGACACCGATTCCGGCCCGGAAGTCCGTCTGGCGCATCCGCTCTACGGTGAGGTGCGCAGACGGCGCGCGGCGCCCACCAGGCTACGACGGCTGCGTGGACTGGTCGCCGCCGAACTGGCCGCCGCCGATGATCGCGACGTGCGAGCCACGGTGCGGCGGGCGACGTTGAGCCTCGATTCTGACCTCCCGCCCGATGCCGACCTGCTCGTCAGAGCAGCTCAAGGCGCTATCTGCGTCGGCGATCTCGCCCTGGCCGACCGGCTCGCGCATGAGGCGGTGCGCGCCGCAGCCGGACCCGAAGCGCAGTTCATCCGCGCCCACGCGTTGTCGTGGCTGGGCCATGGCCGTGAAGCCGAAGAAGTGCTGGCCGACCTTGCGCTCGACCAACTGACCGAGAACGACCGGGCCAAATTCACCTATCTGCGTGCCAGCAACATGCTCTGGGCAGTGGGAGACCAAGAGCGCGCGAAAGAGATCATCGACAGCGCGTCGCAGATCACGGCTGGGAAGGCCCGCACCTGTATCGACGCAGTCAACACTGTGTACTGGTTTGCGACCGATCGGCCCGCCGCCGCCATGCGGGCTTCGCAGGGCCTGGTGTTGGACGACCTGCCCGCCATCGTCGGGGCTGAGACAGCATGGGCACTCGCTGCCATCCGCGCGGACGCGGGATGCACGACAGAAGCTGTGGCGATGGTGGACGCCGGGTACACCGTAGCGACCCGCTGTTCCGACGCTCCGCAGATGAGATTCAACATCGCCGACGCACACATTGGCGCACTCCTGTTGTCCGGTCGTGTCGTCGACGCGCTGGAGGTCGCCGAGCGCGTACGTCGCCAGTCAGCCGATCTCCCCGGGGCGGCTCGATTTCTCGGTATTGCCATCGCAGGGAGGGCCGCCCTTGGTGCCGGCCGCCTCGAAGACGCATGTTCGTTGCTGGGACAGGCAACAGCTGCGTTGTCCGCGTTGGGCCATGCGATGGGCTGGGGATACCGCTATCGCGTCCCGTACGCGACTGCGCTTGCCATGCGCGGCCTGACTGACGAGGCGGCCGCTGTGCTCTCTGCACTCGACACGCTGCATCGTCCGTTTCGGTCGCTGGACTATGAGAGAAGCCTGGCACGCGCCTGGGTGGCGGCCGGCCAAGGCGCCGTCAGTGAGGCGATCACCGTTCTGAAGTCAGCCGCCGAGATGGCTTCGAAGAATGGACGATTCGCCGCCGAGGTGGTCTGCTTACAGACGGCGGCGCAGTTCGGTGATCGTTCGTGTGCACCGCGGCTGCGCGAACTCGAAGCGATCGTCGAGGGGCCTCGTGTCGACCTGGCAGCCCAGTTGGCCGCTGCCGTGCACGATGACGATGCGGCTCAATTGGCAGTGGTCTCGCAAGATTTCGAGGAGTTGCGCGACGGTATTGCAGCGGTGGATGCGGCCGCGCTGGCGGCCCTCGTGTACCGCGGCGAGGACTTGCGCGGCTCGGCGTTGGGATGTGCCGCACGGGCAGAAGCGCTGGCCGAACAGTACGGCGGCGCCGACACCCCGATGCAACGTCAGGCGCGCGAGCCGATGCCGCTGACCGATAGGGAACGCGAGATCGTGTTGCTGATCGGCCAGGGCTCGTCAAACCGCGATATCGCTGCGCGACTGCACCTGTCCGTTCGCACCGTCGAAGGCCACAATCACAGGGCGATGAAGAAGACTGGTACCACCAGCCGCGAAGAGCTTGCGGCGCTGCTGTCTCAGCCGAGGCGCGCCGACGGCGACTAACGCTGCGCCCGGGCCGCGTCGGGGTTGACTACAAAAACCAGCCGGACTCATTCACGGGGAACACGCGTTGAGCGCTTGTGCGAAGAACAATTCAGCGGCGTCAAGCCGGCTGGCCGTAGACCGCGACGACGACACTGCGGTCCAGGCTGTTCACCGACCACACCCCCATCCGCGAGTTTGCGCAGTTCGACATGATCGCCATGTAGTCCGGCCGGTAGTACCACTGGTTCATGATCTCAACGCCGCTGATCGCCAGCGCCGGGTTTATCGCGACCGTCTCGGCGACGGTGCCCTTGAAGCCGGCGGCGTTGGCGCGATCTTGCGGCGTCGATCCGTCGGAGCCGATGTCGCCGTCGAGCGCGCGATTGTTCAGCACGTCGTTGGTATGCCACTCGGCTGCCCGCTGCAGCTGCGGGTTGATCTTCACGTCGTTGGTACAGCCGGCCTGGTGCTGGACGGTGTAGACGTTGGCCACGACCCCGTCGTTGAGCCGCTTGTTGTCGGCGTTGGCAGCGGGAATGCCCGCGACCGCCGCGCCGACTACCGCGACAACGGGTAGCACGCGTATACCGCGGTGTGCCAGATCGCTGACTGTCACGCCAGGGACATTACGCGACCTCGTCGGGGACCGGATGCTTCGCTGCGAGATTCTGCAATGCAGCCTCGGAAGCCAGCTCCGGGGTCGGCACGCGTTCAGTGCGGTCCCACCACACGTCGGGCTGCCGCATCACCCAGCCGTTGAGCGCTTCCAGCTCGGCGGCCAGCGAGATCAGCAGCGGCTCGCTGTTGGCCGGGCCCATCAGCTGAACGCCGATGGGCAGCCCGCCGTAGGTGAACCCGGCCGGCACATTGATCGACGGCCAGCCCAGCAGGTTCCAGGGCCAGGTCACCGGGCACGCGTGGATCATCGCGCGATCGGTCGACAGCCCGCCGCGGTGGTCAAAGTTCTTCACTCTCGGAGGGGGCTGCGCGGTCGTCGGCGCCAGCACGACGTCAACGAGGTTGAAGATCCATCCGATCCGGCGCTGCAATTCCGCTTCGCGAGCGCGGGCCTTGCGCAGTGTGTTCTGCGACAGCAGCCAACCGGTCCGCGCATTGGCCACCGTGCGTTTGTCCAGCGTTACATTCGGGCCGAGGCGATCCACCCAATCGACCAGTCCCGATGTCGACCGGGACAGGAAGTTCCATGACATCCGCAGGTTGTAGTTCGGGTCGGCCGCCACGATGGTGTGCCCGAGCTCCTCGAGTTGGCCCGTGACGGTCTGCATCGCCGCCAGGATCTCGGGGTGCAGCTTGGCCCGGAAGAACGTGTACGGGAACTTCGTCGACATCGCGATCTTCAGCGGGCCTGGCGCTTGTGCAACGGAATCCGACACCCGCACCGGCGGCGGCTGATGCAGGTCGCCGGGGACGTTGCCCGACGCCGCGTCCAGCACCAACGCCGCATCGGTCACCGTGCGCGCGAGCACTCCGTTGACCGTGATGCCGTTGAACGCCTCGGGCAGCGGCCAGGTGGAGATCCGTCCCCGCTGCGGTTTGATGCCGACCAGATGCGTCCACGCCGCGGGAACGCGCACACTGCCGGCACCGTCTGAGCCGATGGCCGCGGCCACCAACCCGGCCGCAACGGCCGCGGCGCTGCCGCCCGACGACCCACCCGGCGTGTGTTCGCTCGACCAGGGGTTGCGGGTGTGGCCGAACGCGGGGCCGCTGGTAAACGGCCATTGACCCAACTCGCAGGTGTTGGTCTTGCCGACGATCACCGCTCCCGCGGCCCGCAGCCGGCGCACCACCTCGGCGTCCTGCTGGGCCTCGCGGATGTTTCCGTCGGCGCCGAACCGGGTGGGTACGCCGGCGACGTCGACGTCGTCTTTGACCGCGATCGGGATGCCCAGCAACGGAAGTTGTTCGCCCGCCGCGCGTTTGCTGTCCGCCTTGGCCGCGGCTGCCACCGCCTGCTCGGTCAACACCACGCGGAACGCGTTGAGCGTCGACTGGCTCGCATTGATGGCATCGAGAGATCGCCGTACCAGGTCGGCGGACGTTACGGTGCCGGCGGCGAGCTGGTAAAGCTGGTTGGTGATCGTGAGAAATCGGGCGGGGTTTCCAGAAGACTTGACCATCACTTACGAGAATATCGGCGCTGCGCGCCGGTTTCTGTCAGTTTGCGGTGCGAGACTGTAACGATGCGGCTGTACCGGGACCGAGCGGTGGTGCTGCGCCAGCACAAGCTCGGCGAGGCCGACCGGATCGTCACCCTGCTCACCCGTGACCACGGGTTGGTGCGTGCGGTGGCCAAGGGTGTGCGGCGCACCCGGAGCAAGTTCGGGGCGCGGCTGGAGCCGTTCGCGCACATCGACGTTCAGCTGCACCCCGGCCGAAACCTCGACATCGTCACCCAGGTGCAGGCCATCGACGCGTTCGCCACCGACATCGTCAACGACTACGGCCGCTACACCTGCGCGTGCGCCGTGCTGGAAACCGCGGAGCGGCTGGCGGGGGAGGAGCGGGCCCCGGTGCCCGCGTTGCACCGGCTCACCGTGGCCGCGCTGCGGGCGGTGGCCGACGGCGGCAGGCCCCGCGAACTCGTGCTCGACGCTTACTTGTTGCGCGCCATGGGAATCGCGGGCTGGGCGCCGGCGCTGACCGAATGCGCCCGCTGCTCCACGCCGGGTCCGCACCGGGCGTTCCACGTCGCGGCCGGGGGCAGCGTGTGCGTGCACTGCCGCCCGTCCGGGTCGGTGACCCCGCCGCAGGGCGTGCTGGACCTGATGGCCGCGCTCCACGACGGCGACTGGGAGCAGGCGCAGGCGTCGCCGCAGTCGTACCGCAGCCAGGCCAGCGGGCTGGTCGCCGCGCACCTGCAGTGGCATCTGGAACGTCAGCTGCGGACATTGCCGCTGGTCGAACGGGCGTATCGGGTCGATCGCACGGTCGCTGACCAGCGGGTGGCGCTATTCGGGCAGGATGTGGCCCATGGCAATCAGACGGGCGAGCAAGACCCAATACCCCCAATTGCCTCCGGCGCCTGACGACTATCCGACCTTTCCCGACACCTCGACGTGGCCCGTGGTGTTCCCGCAGCTGCCACCGCGCACCAACGGCAGGTTCGCCCGCCCGCCCCAGCACACCTCGAAGGCCGCAGCACCGAACATTCCCGCCGACCAGGTACCAAGTCACGTCGCCGTCGTCATGGACGGAAATGGGCGGTGGGCCACCCAGCGGGGGCTGGACCGCACCGACGGCCACAAGATGGGCGAGGCGGTGCTCATCGACATCACCTGCGGCGCCATCGAAATCGGCGTCCAGCACCTCACGGTCTACGCGTTCTCCACCGAGAACTGGAAGCGCAGCACCGAGGAGGTGCGCTTCCTGATGGGGTTCAACCGGGAGGTGGTCCGCAGGCGGCGCGAGAGCCTCAACGATATGGGCGTACGGATGCGCTGGGTGGGTTCACGGCCACGAATGTGGCGAAGCGTGATCAAGGAGTTCGACATCGCCGAGCAGATGACGGTCGGCAATGACGTCATCACGATCAACTACTGCGTGAACTACGGCGGCCGCACCGAGATCGTCGAGGCCGCACGCGAGCTCGCGGAGGAGGCCGCGGACGGAAAGATCAATCCGGGCCGGATCAGCGAGGCGACGTTCGCCAAGCATCTGCACCGCGCCGACATCCCCGACGTCGATCTGTTCATCCGGACATCGGGGGAGCGGCGGGCGAGTAACTTCCTGCTGTGGCAGGCGGCGTACGCCGAGTACGTCTTCCAGGACAAGCTGTGGCCGGACTACGACCGCCGCGACCTGTGGGAGGCGTGCGAGGAGTACGTGAACCGCAACCGTCGCTTCGGCAGGGCCTGATGACGTCCGGCGGGCAGGGGGACGACCCGGGGATGTCATTGCAGGAGCAGCTGGCCGCTGTCCTCGACGACATCCTGCCGATCCAGCGGGAGGACGACGGCGCGGTCACCGTGCACCACGACGAGACGTTCGCCTCGCTGCGGGTGGTGACCATCGCCGAAGGCCTCGACATGGTGTCGCTCACCCAGATCCTGGCGTGGGATCTGCCGCTGGACAGCAAGACTCGTGCGAAGGTCGCCAAGCACGCGCATGACACGCTGCTGGGCACGGTGTCGCTGGTGGAAAAGAGCGCGGCGGCCAAACGCAACTCCAAGAAGACCGCGGATGTGCTGCTGCGCTACAACTTTCCCGCCGCCGGTCTGACCGACGATGCCCTGCGCACGCTGATCCTCATGGTGCTGGCCACCGGCGCCGACATTCGTCGCGACCTCATCGCGGGTCCAGGCGCCTAGCTCCCGGCAGGACCGCGCCGCGATCGCCACCTGCTATGACGACTTGTCCGCGCAGTCGCCGCAGATGCCGAAGATCTCGATGGTGTGGCTGACGTCGGAGAAGCCGTGCTCGCGGGCCACCTCGGCGGCCCACGCCTCAACGTGACCGCCCTGGATCTCGACAGTCGAGCCGCAGGCACGGCAGACCAGATGGTGATGGTGGTGTTCGGAGCAGCGCCGGTACACCGACTCGCCGGTGTCGGTGCGCAGTGTGTCGACGAGCCCGTTGGCGGCCATCGATTGCAGTGTGCGATACACCGTGGTCAGACCGATGCCCTCGCCACGGCGGCGCAGTTCGTCGTGCAACTCCTGGGCGGACCGGAACTCGTCGAGGTTCTCCAGCAGCGCCGAGATCGCGGCGCGCTGCCGGGTGGCCCGCACCCCGGAGCCGCCCGGCCGGCGACCTTCCACCCCGGAGCCGCCACGCCGGCGACCTTCCACCCCGGAGCCGCCAGGCCGGCGACCTTCCACGCCGGTAGTGCTCACTCGCCGCCCTCGCCCGCATGGGTGATCGCGGCGACGACGATGTCGGTGAGGTGATGGTCGACCAGCTGGTACATCACTTCCCGCCCCGACCGTTCGCCTGCGACAACGCCGGCAGCCTTGAGGATCCGTAGATGCTGGCTGACCAGCGGCTGAGACACTGCCAGGGCGTCGACGAGCTCGTGCACACAGCGCGCCGACTCACGCAGTTGCAGCACGATCGCGATCCGCACCGGTGCGGCCAGTGCCCGCAGCAGGTCCCCCGCGGTGTCGAGGACGTCGCGCGACGGCAGGTCGGGTAGCGGCGCCCCGCCGTGGTCGTGCACGCCTTCCCCGGCAGCCATAGTGGAAACGGTTTTCATTATGCGCCTCACATTACATGCATGATCGCGCATGTCAACGCATTCAGCGCATTCGCGGCAGGCCGCCTGCGCACGACGCCCGGTATCTCGTGAAACCCGTTGAGCACAGCGGGGTTTCGCGCTCATCGCAGACCGGCGCTGAAGGTTTGCTGAAGATGTTCTCGAGGCCACGGATCATTGCGTTTCGCGTTGCTACGGTTCTCCACGCCCCTTCTTCGTTCTTGGAAGCCCTTCTTCGTTCTTGAAAGGACCGCGTGATGCAGATTTCCAAGCCGCAGCTTGCCGTTGCCGCAGTTCTCACGGCCGTTAGCTTCAGCTTTCTTGGCGCCGGCACCGCGTACGCGGTCCAACCGCACATGTTCAATGCCAGGGACGACCTCAACAACGCGCTCAACGAGTTGCAGCTGGCCATTCCTGACAAGGGTGGCCACCGGGTGACCGCGATCGACCTGGTCAACCAGGCGATCGACCAGGTCAATCAGGGCATCCAGTTCGGCGCGCGGTAGCCGGACGCAGATAGGACCGGCCGCAGGAGCCGGTGTTTTCAGGTTTCGTGAATCGCGTCGTTACGCTGTTCACCCGTGGCGTCCATCATCGACACCGTCGCTAACCTGGCCAAGCGGCGTGGATTCGTGTTCCAGGCCGGCGAGATCTATGGCGGCACGAAGTCGGCGTGGGATTACGGACCACTCGGTGTGGAACTCAAGGAGAACATCAAGCGGCAGTGGTGGCGCGCCGTGGTCACGAGTCGCGACGACGTCGTCGGCATCGACAGCTCGATCATCCTGCCCCGCGAAGTGTGGGTCGCGTCGGGGCACGTCGAGGTGTTCCACGATCCGCTGGTCGAGTCGCTGATCACGCACAAGCGTTACCGCGCAGACCATCTCATCGAGGCCTATGAAGCCAAGCACGGCCATCCGCCACCGAACGGGCTGGCCGACATCCGCGACCCCGACACCGGCGAGCCCGGCCAGTGGACCGAGCCGCGCGAATTCAACATGATGCTCAAAACCCACCTCGGGCCGATCGAAACCGAGGAGGGCCTGCACTATCTGCGGCCGGAGACCGCGCAGGGCATCTTCGTCAACTTCGCCAACGTCGTCACGACGTCACGTAAGAAGCCGCCGTTCGGCATCGGCCAGATCGGCAAGAGTTTCCGCAACGAGATCACCCCGGGCAACTTCATTTTCCGCACACGCGAGTTCGAGCAGATGGAGATGGAGTTCTTCGTCGAGCCGGCGAGCGCCCCACAGTGGCACCAGTATTGGATCGACGCCCGGCTGCAGTGGTATGTCGACCTCGGCATCGATGCCGACAACCTGCGGCTGTTCGAGCATCCCAAGGACAAGCTGTCGCACTACTCCGACCGCACGGTCGACATCGAGTACAAATTCGGGTTCCAGGGCAATCCGTGGGGTGAACTCGAAGGCGTCGCCAACCGCACCGATTTCGACTTGTCAACGCATTCAAAGCATTCCGGCGTCGACCTGTCGTTCTACGACCAGGCCACCGACACCCGCTATGTCCCGTATGTGATCGAGCCGGCGGCCGGGCTGACCCGATCCTTCATGGCGTACTTGATCGACGCGTACGCGGAGGACGAGGCGCCCAACGCCAAGGGCGGGGTGGACAAGCGCACGGTGTTGCGGCTGGATCCGCGGTTGGCGCCGGTCAAGGCGGCCGTGTTGCCGCTGTCCCGGCATGCCGACCTGTCGCCGAAGGCGCGCGACCTGGCCGCCGAACTGCGCACGTGCTGGAACATCGAATTCGACGACGCGGGTGCCATCGGCAGGCGCTACCGCCGCCAGGACGAGATCGGCACACCGTTCTGTGTGACGGTCGACTTCGACACGCTCGAGGACCAGGCGGTGACCATCCGTGAGCGCGACGAGATGACACAGCAGCGCGTCGCGATCGACGCCGTGAGCGACTATCTCGCGGCGCGGCTGAAGGGCTGCTAGCCCCTCTGTGCTCGCGGGAAAGGGTGAGGGGGCTAGAAGCGGCCGCCGCCGCCACCGCCCCAACCGCCTGAGGATCCCGAGCCGCCGAAAGACGTCGAACTCCACCCGCCGCCGACGCCGCCGCCCAGCCCACCGCGCAGCGCTCCGGACAGGATGTTGCCGATGACGATGCCGCCGATGACGGCACCCATGTTGGACCCGCCGGTGCTGCCGTACCGCCCGGTGTAGGCGCTTTGCGTTGCCCGAACGTCTGCGTTGGCCATCTCCTGCGCCTGCGCCGCCAGCATGGACGCGCCGTTGGCGTGCGCCAAGGCCTCGTTCAGGTTGACCGACTTGGTGCCTTGGGCGGCCTGAAGTTGGCGCACCGCCTCCGCGAGCCGGGTGCGAGCCTCCGGACCGATGCTGCCGCGGCGCGTGTCGATGTAGTCGGACACGCCCCGAACCCGTGATTGCGCGGTGAACAGGGCCTGGTCGAATGCGCGGCCGAGCCGCTCGGTGGCCTCGTGTTCCTCGGCAATGCTGGCCAGCAGCCGATCCAATTCGGCGTCGGCGTGCGTCAGCTTGGTGAACGCACCCAAAGGGTCTGCGGCGCCAGTGCTTTGAGCATCGGCCACGGCCTTGACCGCGGCGTCGCGGGCCGCGCCCAGCTGATCGGCGTGCGCCGTATTGCCCTGCGCCAGCAGCGTTCCCGCCTGGTTGATGCCATTTTGGATATCCGCGATCGACGCGGGCAGAGTAGCGACCGCGTGGTTGATGTCGGTGCCCGCATTGTCGATGGCGTCCAGCAGCGTGCGGGCCTGGCCCAGCGCCGATTCGGCCGCGTGAATCGAGTCGACCAGACCGGCCTGGCGTCCGGCAGGGCGGGCGACAAGGGTCCGGCCATTGGTGATGTTCTGGTCGGCGAAAGCCAGGCGCTGCTTGGCCGTTTCGACATTGCCGGCCACCGATGCCAATGCCAAATCGGAGAACTGCTTGTGCAGCGCTGCGAGCGCTTGCTCCGACGACGCACACCGTGCGGTCACATCGACCATCTGCTGGGTCAGCGCGTCCAGCCGCGATGGGGCGTTGATGACCAGGTCTCGCAGTCCTTCGAACGCTTCGCGTTGCGCGTCGAGTTCACGGTCGGCCTTCGCCGCGGCGACCACAACCCGCGTCAGCAGGTCACGCCGCTGCTGCGGGGTCTCTGGCACGGCGTCGTCGAGGATCTGCCTCACGTTGAACGCCTGAGCCAGCGTGGTCTTGGCATTGGCGACCGCCTCGTTGAACGGCGCTGTCTGCTCGGGGCCGAATTCGTCGACCGCCAAACCCAATTCGTTGTCGCTGGTGCGGACGGCGTTGTCGACGTCGACGACGATCGACTTGGACAGGTCGTCGAGGGCCTCGATTGGTACCGCCGCCAAGGCGTTCGGGTCGGCCGGATCGACGCGGCGGGCGGCCGCGAATTCCGCCTCGCGCCGCTTGCGGCGGCGCCGCCGGGTCCACAGCCACAGCAACAGCACCGCCAGGGCGAGCACGGCGAACGCCACAAGGACCCCGAACCACGAGGAGTTGGTGCCCGTCGCCGACGTCGTCGGGTTGAGCCCGGTGGCGGCGGCGATCGCGGCCCCGGCCCAGTCACTCTGGCGCAGCTTGGGTTCGATTTCGTTTACCCGCAGCGCGGTGACATCGAAACCGCTGGGCGCGCTGGTGGGTGGCAGAAACGCGTAGCCGCGGTCCTGTGTCGCGACCGCGAGAATCGCATCCTGGCCGCCGATGTCGCTGAGGCGCCTGGTCTGTTCGGTCCAGCTGACTGCGTCCTGCCCCGAGAAGGTGTCGGCGTAGACGACCCAGAGCCGGATGTGTCGGTCGTTGTACAGCTTGTCGACGGCCTGCTGCACGTCGGTGAACTCGGACCCGCTGAGCGCATTGGCGCCGTCGTTGACATAACTCGGCAGCCGGAACGGCGGCTGACCGGCCGCGGTCGGCGCCAGGAGAACGCAGGCTGTCAGGACCGCCAGCACGAGGCCGAGCAAACGGGCGATGCGCATGGCCCACAATGTAGTACTGGCAGACTGTGCGTCGGTGGCTGTGATTGGAGATCCCTACGATGAGTTCGACCGGCAGCGTCTGGTGGTCGAACCACGGAAGGGCGCCTTGCTGCCTGGCACCGACACCGAACACCGCACCGATTTCGCCCGCGACCGGGCCCGCGTCCTGCACAGCGCCGCCCTGCGCCGGCTGGCGGACAAGACACAGGTCGTCGGGCCACGCCAGAGCGAGACGCCGCGCACCCGGCTGACCCATTCGCTGGAGGTGGCGCAGATCGGTCGGGGCATGGCCATCGGGCTGGGTTGCGATCCCGACCTCGTCGACATGGCCGGTCTGGCCCACGACATCGGGCATCCGCCGTACGGTCACAACGGCGAACGGGCCCTCGACGAACTGGCTGCTGAGCACGGCGGCTTCGAGGGCAACGCGCAGAACTTTCGCATCCTGACCAGGCTCGAGCCCAAAGTCCTTGGCCCCCAAGACCGCAGCGCGGGATTGAACCTGACCAGGGCTGCGCTGGATGCGGTGACCAAATACCCGTGGTGGCGCGGGCCCGAGAAGCGCAAGTTCGGCTTCTACGAGGATGACGCCGCCGCGGCGGACTGGGTGCGGTCGGGAGCCCCGCACGACAAGCCGTGCCTGGAGGCCCAGGTGATGGACTGGGCCGACGACGTTGCGTATTCCGTACACGACGTCGAGGACGGCGTCGTCTCCGGCCGCATCGACATGCGGGTGCTCGCCGACGACGAGGCGGCCGCGGTGCTCGGGCGCCTCGGCGAGTCCAGCGGGGTGGGCGCCCGCCTGCGCGCCGACGATCTGGTCGCCGCCGCCGAGCGACTCTCGGAGTTGCCCGTGGTCGCCGCCGTCGGCAAGTACGACGCCACGCTGGCCGCGTCCGTCGCGCTGAAGCGGTTGACCAGCGAGCTGGTGGGGCGATTCGCGTCGGCCGCCATCGCCGCCACCCGGGAGACGGCAGGGCCAGGCCCGCTGGTTCGGTATGCGGCCGAGCTGCGGGTGCCCGAGCTGGTGCGCGCCGAGGTCGCGGTGCTGAAGATCCTGGCGCTGCAGTTCATCATGTCCGACCCGCGGCATCTGGACCTGCAGGCGCGGCAGCGCGACCGGGTCCACCGCGTTGGCAAGTGGGTATTGGCGGGTGCACCGGCGACGCTCGACCCGATTTTCGTGCCCGCCTTCAACGACGCCGACGACGACGGCGCCCGGCTGCGGGTCGTCGTCGACCAGATCGCGTCGTTCACTGAGGGCCGGTTGGAGCGCCTCGAACCCGCTTAGCCGGCCCGCCGCACGCGCATAGAATGACCCGGTGGCCGGCCGGATTCCTGATCGCGATATCGCGGCCATTCGCGAACGCACCCGGATCGAGGACGTGGTCGGCGACTACGTGCAGTTGCGCCGCGCTGGCGCGGATTCGCTGAAGGGGCTGTGCCCATTCCACGACGAGAAGTCGCCGTCGTTTCACGTCCGCCCCAACCACGGGCATTTTCACTGCTTCGGCTGCGGCGAGGGCGGCGATGTCTACGCGTTCGTCCAGAAGATCGAGCACGTCAGCTTCGTTGAGGCCGTCGAGCTGCTCGCCGACCGGGTCGGCTACACGGTCACGTACACGGGTGCGGCTGCGACGAATGTGCAGCGCGACCGAGGCAGCCGCAGCCGGCTGCTTGGCGCCAACGCCGCCGCGCAGGAGTTCTACGCCGCGGCCCTGCAGTCCGAGGAGGCTGCGCCCGCGCGGCAGTATCTGCTCGAGCGCAACTTCGACGCGGAGGCCGCCGCGCATTTCGGCTGCGGGTTTGCACCGTCGGGCTGGGATTCGCTGACAAAGCATTTGCTGCGCAAGGGATTTGAGTTCAAAGAGCTTGAGGCCGCCGGGCTGTCGCGCGAGGGCCGCCGCGGCCCGATGGACCGCTTCCACCGCCGCCTGCTGTGGGCGATCCGGGCCAGCGGCAGCGAGGTCATCGGCTTCGGGGCGCGACGCATCTTCGACGACGACTCGATGGAAGCGAAGTACATGAACACCCCGGAGACGGTGCTCTACAAGAAGTCGTCGGTCCTGTTCGGCCTCGATCTGGCCAAGCGCGACATCGCCAAGGGGCATCAGGCGGTGGTGGTCGAGGGCTACACCGATGTGATGGCCATGCACCTCGCCGGCGTGACCACCGCCGTCGCCTCCTGCGGCACCGCGTTCGGCGATGAGCACCTGGCGATGCTGCGGCGACTTATGATGGACGACAACTTCTTTCGCGGTGAACTGATTTACGTCTTCGATGGCGACGCCGCGGGACGCGCGGCGGCGGTCAAGGCCCTTGAAGGCGAACAAAACCTCGCAGGGCAGTCGTTCGTCGCCGTGGCTGACGACGGCATGGACCCCTGCGATTTGCGGTTGAAGTCTGGCGAGGGGGCGCTACGCGATCTGGTGGCGCGGCGCACGCCGTTGTTCGAGTTCGCTGTTCGCACTGCGCTTGCCGACCACGACCTCGACAGTGCGGAAGGTCGGGTGTCGGCGCTGCGGCGGTGCGCGCCCATGGTCGCGCGGATCAAAGACAGCATGTTGCGCGACGAGTACGCCCGCCGGTTGGCGGGATGGGTTGGCTGGGCGGATGTCGCCCAAGTGATCGGCCGAGTGCGCGAGGAGGCGCAGCGCAGCGGCACCCCGGACCGAAGCCGGCGGCGCCCCGCCACCGGCGAGTCGGCCCAGTCGCGACAGCACCGCGCCCAGAACGCAGCTGCGGCGCGTCCCGATCCGGCGGATCCCACGCTGTGGCCTCAGCGCGAGGCCCTCAAGTCCGCGCTGCAGTATCCCGCGGTGGCCGGGCCGGTGTTCGACTCGCTGACGGTGGACAGCTTCACCCATCCCGGCTATTCGGCGGTCAGGTCGGCCATCGGGGGGGCCGGCGGGACGGCGGCGGGGCTGGCGGGCGCGCAGTGGATCGAGGCGGTGCGCGAGCAGACGGCGTCGCCGGCGGCGGCCAGCCTGGTCAACGAACTGGGCGTCGAGGCGATCAACGTCGACGATGACGACAGGCTGGTGCGCTATATCTCCGGGGTGCTGGCCCGGCTGCAGGAAGTGTGGGTCGGCCGCCAGATCGCCGAGGTCAAGTCCAAGCTGCAGCGCATGTCGCCGGTGGACCAGGGCGACGAATATCACGCATTGTTCGGTGACCTGGTGGCGATGGAGGCCTACCGGCGCAGCCTGCTCGAACAGGCCAGCGGCGACGACCTTACTGCGTGAACGCCCCCCGCAGGTTATGGTGTATGCGCTGTCGGGACCGTTGGAGAGGGAGCGCATGAGATACCGAACTCGGCTGATCGCGGGCACGTTCGTCGCTGCTGCTGCTGTGGCCGTTCCGCTCGGTGCCGCGGCAGTGTCGACCGACACCGCTCAGGTCACGGCCACACCGGCTTGCCTGGCATGGTTCGGAAACAAAGACGACGGCAAGTGCCTGTCCTACTCGAACGGCAATGGCGTCAATGTCCAAAGTCCGAATTACGGTTATTGCCCTGGGGGCACCCCGCGCAACAACAGGAACTGCGGCGTGAACAGCGGCCCGCTGGCGCCGTCGCAGACCTGGACACAGCCGATCGGCTAGCCGTCCTTCTCGGCCATCGTCTCAGGCTGCAGCACGTCGGTTTTGGAGTCGATGGGCGTCAGCGTGACCAATGCCGGATCGGGTGATACCCGGTACGCGATCTTGCGGCGCCCGGCATCGATCACGGCCTTGGCGGCGGGACTCTCAGTGACCGCTTTGTAGGTCCCGGCGATCTGTTCATATCGGCGCCGGCCGGCCTTCGCGCCAAACACGTAGCCGACAGCCAGTACGACGAGATACCGGATCACAGGGCCCCTCCCAGACGATGGTGCGTTGCGTTCCATCCTGCCTCACAAAGCGCACCGCGCGCCGGGTCGGGCACGTATTGGCGGCTCGAGCGGCGCGTGCGCTAAAGTCATCTCCTGGTTCGCGGCCGTGTCCGCGCGCAGACGTCGGTCCCCTGTAGCTCAATTGGCAGAGCATTCGGCTGTTAACCGACAGGTTGCTGGTTCGAGTCCAGCCGGGGGAGCACACGTCACCGCAGGTCAAAGGGTGTTTCGAGGTACTCGCCCTAGGCCCCGTGCCCTTCCCGTGTCTTCTCGGTCAAGCCGTCTCGTTTGTTCTTCGCTCGTCACAACCGACGACGAAAGAGGAACAGCAACATGACCACCACCACCACCACCACCCAGCTCCGCATCACGCGCACGCCGCTCCCGCCCGCGATCATCCCCGAC